>NZ_JBQYLH010000001.1:36725-581105 GCF_052677165.1 Sunxiuqinia sp. sy24 | reverse complement strand
AAGCCGACAACTGTACTGCCAATCCGGTTGTCGCTTGGGTAAGTGATGTATCGGATAACCAAACTTGTCCGGAAACGATCATCCGGACGTACAGCGTGACGGATGACTGTGATAACCAAATCCTGGTTACGCAGACCATTACCATTGACGATACTACTAATCCGACCATCAGTTGTCCGGACAACATGAACGATATTACCTGTGATGTTTCAGGACTGGAAGCGTTGAGTGGCTTTGCATTCTCGACAACACCACAAACAATTGATGTCGCGGCCTTGGTAGCAGCGGGCGGAACGGCATCCGATAATTGTGGTATTCAATCTTTGAGTTATCAGGACAGCCAAAGTGGCCCTTGTCCAACAGTGGTGACCAGAACCTTTACGGTTGTTGATATGTGTAATAATTCAAGTAGCTGTGTTCAGACGATGACATTAAACGCACCAGCGGTCACCTTTACCGAACCATCTGACTTAACGATCGATGCCTGCGACTTCGCCGACCAGTCGGCTCTTGACCAGGCGATTTCAAACTGGGTTGACGCTCAGACTACCGCGCTGACCAATAACATCGCCAATGGATGTGATCCACAGGTTGCTCACGACTATGTAGCACAAAGCATCACGCTATGCGATGGCGGTAGTGTAAACATAAACTGGACGATCACCGACTTGTGTGAGACCATCAACACATCGGCAACATTTACGCTCACGGCAGCTGATGCGATTACCTTTACCTGTCCGGCACCGGTAAGCATCCCCGCCTGCGAAACCCAAACAAATATTGAAACAGCATACAATGCCTGGATTGCCGGTTTCGGCTTCGCTGGGGGCTGCAATCCAACGGATAATCTAAGATCCATGCCGGTGCTTCCGGCTGATGCTTACGACAACGGAGCAGATTTGACTTTTACCTATACCCTAAATGATTTGTGCGCTACGGAAAGTTGTACATCAACATTTACCGTTGTACCGGATCTTATTGCGCCTACCTTCACAACACAGCCTTACGAAAATTGTGTGGATCGACTGCACTGGGCGATTTATGACGAGACGAACCCGATTCCGGTTTACAATCATAAGGATCCAAACCTGGAAAAATCGCCGGTGGATTACCGGACCATGCTTCCAGGTGAGACTTACCTGGATGTGCAAGATCTGGCTGATAATTGTTGTGATTCGGAAGACCTGATTATCAACTGGCGCATCGATTTCAGTGATACGCCTAATCCAATCACAGGTGATCCGGTTACTCATCCTTCCATTATCGGAAGGGGACAACCCTCAACTCACGGAAGCGATATTCTGCTGTGGGGCGATGGCGTGACGTTTACGACCATGACCCATACGATAAGCTATTGGGTGGAAGATTGCAACGGCAATATATCGGCGGAGCAAACAGAGACTATTACAATTACACCACGACCACAAATTATAAAAATGAATGAATAGAATGAATCAAAAATATGACCCAATGCCCGCAGCGGAAGTCCGATGGCACCAGCCAATAGGCTGTGCTCAGCGACGGGCTGCATGTGGGCTGTCAGAATCGATAGAAACCAAAAAAACTGAAAATAATTCGCCTATGGAATAAAACACAAAAAAGAATAAACATACCGAGTCGGAGGCTTTGGGTTTCGGGAGTCCTCACACTGAAACACACAACCAAAGGGACAGGCCGCCAGCCGCACCGCTTAGGACCCGGGCGACAAGCAGGCCATCGCCCGAACACCCAAGCCCACACCGGTAAAAAAAGGTTGCAAGCTGAACGATTCAGCAAACAACATCCTGTTTAAATATTCACTCCGTGAATTTCACAGGGAAAACCAAGCACTGAAATAGGATCAAATCAATTATCAATACACATGAAAAATAACGTTTAACGAATTAACCCATGACTAGTTATCTAATTCTCAATTGACACTTTAAATCAACTAGTATTCACATTAAATTTCTACATGATGAAAAAGCAAATTTTATTTCTAACGTTTTTTGTACTGGCAGTTTTTGCCGGAATGAATAAATCTTATGGGCAAGAAGTCGATTATCTCGAATTACCTGCTGGTGATGTGGTGCCTAGTTACTGTGTCCCTGCGGCTCCACTCACAAACTGTGCTGAGGGCAGTCCATTGGCTCCTGTACCCGGTGTTCCTTACGATTATACGATTACATCAAGTTCGGTCGGTACGATCCATTGGTTTGTCACCGACGATCCGAACGTCATGACTGCAGAAAGAACTCTAACTTCAACCATTGACCCAGGAGATGGTAATGGCAAGTATATCTTGACTTCAGATGCAACCTATAATGCTCCAGCAAATACGTCTGCGACTATTAATTTAACCTGGAAATCATTTGATGGAACAGCTAATGAAGTTTTGTTAGTTGCTTATGCTGTAGATGATGCAGGATGTACAGATAACATCGAGGTATATCGGATAATACCAGCTTACAACTTTACACTTGATATTGCTGGATTATCTGATGAGGGTGCGGCAGGTGCTACAGAATGTGTTGCTCCGGTTCAGAGTGCAACATACGATGGAACGAATTTAAATGTGGAGTATGGAATAAACTATGTCTTCTTTACAGTTAATGCTGCAAACTGGCAGACCTCGTGGATGCCTACCTTCTCAGCAACAAATGTCGGTGGAGGAAGTACTCTTGGTACTCCGGAGTGGGCTTATCCTGATGAATCAATGAATACAGGAGCATGGAAAGCTTCAGGAGTGGATCAGGTAGAAGCTTCGCATTATGCCAGCAATGACAACGGTTTTATTGGGGCAGGTGGTGAATGTATTATTATTCGAGTTCCTGTAGATCACGGCATTACAACCGAAAACATAACCGATGAAACCATTAACCTGGTTGTTAATGGTGAAATGCTTGACCCGGAAACAATTGGATATAGCGGATTGTACCCTGACTTAGAGGACGGCGCTAGCTTAGGCGATCCATGTATTAGTGATTTAACAACTGATAATGCTGATTACGTGATTACTCCACGACCTGACATTACTGATGTTGATCCTCAGTCATTTGAGAACAAAGTTCCTAGAGACTAAGGAATGAGTTATTTGCTTTTTCATAACCCAAGATATCCTTGCTCCGGTCCGTTAAGGGCCGGGGCCGAGGCCTTCGGAAAGCTTGGAAAAGCAAAAGTGACGGATAAACTTTTTGGGACTTTTGCGATCTTTGCGGTTTAAACGCACGCACGACATCCGGACGATTCGGAAGGATACGAAAACGGAACATGTAAACTGAAAATAAAGACTGGCAACAGTCAGACGAAACGAACCTGTCCGATAGTGGACGCGCTATATATCACTAATTAAAAGTGATAGCGATTTGAATATTCAATTCAAGAACTAAAATTTCACGAATGATTACGAACCATTTTATGACATGATCTTTTTTAAACAAAAAAACGATTTATTATGAAAAAGCAATTTTTAATTCAGACTTTTTTGGCGCTGGCGCTGTTTGCCGGTGTGAATGATACACTGGGGCAGACGGCGGTACACAATAGTGATACACGGGGCATCGTCTGTGTGGATGGGCCGCTGAACCCGATTGCGGGAAAAGAGTATACCTACCAGGCCACCTCAAACCAGACTGGCAATTATACCTTCTGGTCGACCCAGGATATGAGCTTCATATCTACTGATGCGACGGGTGTGACAACGACGAATATTGGAACCATGTTTACTTCGCCAACAACAACTCCAACAGGGACTGACTTGATCGTCACCAGTGCCAACTATGGTGTGGCCGATGCTGCGGACAATGTTCAGATTACCTGGTCGGATGCTACCTTAGCCAAGGCCACAACTGATGCACCGATTTTTGTTGCCGTCAATCAGCAGGGTGATTGTACCAATAACTTTGAAGCTTGGGCGATTCAGCCAATTAAGGCTTTCATCGTCGATATCCGGAATATTGATCCCGCTGACGGTACGACTCCCCTTGACTATGATACCGGGGCTGAGACTTGTTTCGACGAGGTGAGAGGGGCAACTTATAATCCCACAACGGGCGGGATCGAATACGACTTCGGTACGCAGGTGCTGTATTTCGAAGTTGTTGCGGCCAACTTTACCGGGCACTGGATACCAACATTTACCCTGTCGGCACTGGGCACTGGCCAAACGGCAACCATTGAATGGGACTATGATTTGAATTTTAATGATCCCAAGCTGGAAGTATCCGGAACTCAAAGTACGGTAAATGTTACCACCAACGAGGGAAGTACAACGAACGGGGTTTCGATTTACGTGCGGGTTACGATTTCCAACAATACCTATGAAGGTTTAGCTGCTGAGGATATTACACTAACAGTAGATGGTGTCAACTCCATTGGTGACTGGGATATCGAAAACAACACGCTTGCTGATGCAGGGCCGTTGTGTAACGCAGGAACATTGAATGATGGCATGGATGCAGCTACACAAACACTGACTCCACGTCCGGATGTACAAGATGCTAGTCCGAATCCATTTATTCCAGGAAACGAAACGAACTAGCATGGTTCTTTGGAATGCTTTTTCATGACCACGATATCCTTGTCCCGATCCGAAATGGGGTCGGAGCAAGAGTCCTGGGTGCAACCATGGAAAAGCGAAAGGCAAAGATTAAACATGGCGAGCTTAGCGCTTCTCCGCGTATTTTGAGCTTACAAAACGGAAACGCAAAAGCCGCTGAGGAGACTTTAAGACGGTGCACCGCGTTTAGCGGGTAAAAATTGCAAGGTTTTATCATTCAAAGCGATAGAAGCTTGTGAACTGTAAATGACATCGATATGATTAGCAACAAGCACGGACCTCCCGGATGGATGCATCCGCCGAATAAGGGAGCGCCACGCGGGCCATCGCCTGGATTAGGAGGCCAACAGATGTTTATCGTACTCGGTTATTTTGACCGGATCAGGCAGGGTATGCAGGAAAGAAGCGAAAACGAAGACTTGAGTTCACGATGGGACGAGGCTCCTTTGTGGAACGCTGTGCTCCCTGTGGTTGAGTTTTGGGAAGATGAGAGAGTGAGAGGGATTGAAGGACTTTATACGAAGGCACGAACACACGAAGGTAGGAAGGCACGACCGGAGGAAAGAGTCGTGAGTTGCGAGTCGCGAGTATCTGAAAATCGGAATATCTGAACATCTGTCAATATGGATAAACTTTGAAAAATGGTCAACGAAAAACAACAGTTCACCATCCTCCTCGCACACTCGGGGACTCCTCCTCAAAAAGGAGAAATGGGTAAGGCGCAACTGGCAAGATTCTGGAACACGGAGGAAGGAGTCGTGAAGACACGAAGGTGTGAAGGTGCGAGAAACTGACAACCGATAACTTAAAATTGTATCAATGAAATAAACAAGAAAGTGATGAGCAACTTGAAACGGTTAACTCGAAACTGTTAACTGACAACTGTAATTTGATTTAAGTGAAACAATTGATGTACCATATCATCCGTCTGGCGCTGGCACTCTTGCCGGTGATGCTGACTGTGGCTTCTGCTACGGCCCAGATACGTACGGTATATCAGGGAGAGACCATTGAGCTTAGCGTTGTTCAGGAAGGTAATAACACCTACACCTGGGATTTGTATAACGACCCGAGCGTCAACTTTGCAACAGTTGATGGCAATGCCTTGCCCAATGAAGCGTTCTTTGTTGCAGGCAACACCGGACCAAACGTTCAGGTCACCTGGCTCGAAGCCGGCATCTACTTCTACCGTGTACTGACAGTGGATGAGGAAGGCTGTACCAACCACTTGAAAGTGGGCATGCTTGAAGTGCTGGAATCCTTGCCTACAGCAGATCTGGAACTCAAGCCTAACGAGATCTGCATTGGCGACCCCGGCTTTATCACTGTCACCTTAACCGGAAATCCGGCTTGGGAGATTACGCTTGAAGCCGTGAATGAGAATGGAGATGTAACCGATGTTACACGCTATACCGTGGGTGAGAATGATCCTAATCCATTCGAAATTCAGGTTAACCCGACCGAAACAACCATTTACCGGGTAACCGAACTTAAAGACAAGTATGGCAACAACCTGGATCCGGCAGCCAGTGCCACCTTAACGGTGCATCCATTGCCTGTGAACTCCAGAATTTATAAGGTAACGCAATAGGGAGAGATGAAAACGAAGGCACGAAGACATGAAGGCACGAGAGAGAGAGAGAGAGAGAGAGAGAGAGAGAGAGAAGGATAGAAGAAGAAAGGTTAAAGGATAAAGGGAGAAGGATTGAAGGAGACCGGAGGAAGGAAGGCACGAGGGCATGAAGACACGAAGGTACGAGGGTACGAGGGTGCGAGGGTACGAGGGTGCGAAGGTGAGAAGGATAAAGGAGAAAGGAGAAAGGTTAAAGGGAGAAGGATTGAGGGATAGAAAGAGTAGTGAGTATCTGAGAATCTGAAAATCCGAGTATCCGAAGATCTGACAACTGATAACTGACAACTGTGAACTGATATGAAAGACACGAACGCACGAGGGATGGCAACTATCAACTGAAAACTGATAACCGCTTACAGATTGCTTCGCTGCGCTCGCAATGACGGAACTTGAAACTTGAAACTGACAGCTGATAATGAAGACACGAAAACACAAAGGCACGACAACTGACAACTGTAAACTGATAACTGATAACTAAAAATGAACAGGCTGAAATACATACTCATGCTGCTGATGCTGACTGTTACCGCCCAGGTAATGGCCCAGAAGAGCTATGTCATTGATGAAGTATGTATTGGAGCCGAACGTACTTACCGAATTGATGGAGAAGAAGGCTCCAGCTGGGAATGGCAGCTAAGGGCTGCCGATGGCACGGAGATGGCACTAACGAATTCTGCGGGAGCTGACTTTAGCGACACCGATGCTCAGGGACAAGCGATTTATGGCAGCGAAATCACCATCAACTGGAATGTAGCTCCCGGCACTTACAGCCTGTCGACCGAACAAACCAGCACCTTTGGCTGTGAGAATCATGAGCTGGGAACCATTGAAGTCTTCCCTATTCCGATGGCTGATGCCGGTAGTGATCAGACGATTTGCTTCGGCGACACGATATTGCTAAGCACTGCCACAGCCAGCGAATACAGCAGCCTGCTCTGGACGTCAAGCGGCGATGGCCATTTTATTGATCCCAGTCTGCTTCAAGCGAGCTACGTCCCGGGAGGACTGGAAATCCAAGGTGAATCCATCACCTTAACGCTCACCGCCTACGGCCTGTCGGGCAATTCCAGCTGCGAACCGGCTGTCTCGACCATGACCATCCATGTGCTCCCCCCAAATAGCACGCCTGATGCCCTGGACGATGAAGCAATTACCGAACATAACCGGACAGTCGATATTCCGGTCTTAATCAACGATGCTGATCCGGAAGGAAGACTGGACAGCAGCTCGGTGGTGGTGATTTCGGAACCCGAACATGGTACCTGGCTGGTGAATGACGACCATACCATCAGCTATATTCCGGAGGCCGGTTACGTAGGAACCGATCAGTTTGTTTACCAAATCACGGACAAGGATCCGTGTTATACTTATTCGGATGAAGCGGTGGTTACCATCACCGTTCTGAAACCCAACCAGGCGCCTATTGCTGAGGTGGACCGGTTTGTAGGTGCCTGCGAAAATATTTTTGGCGATCTGCTTCACAACGACCATGATCCGGACGGCGACCAGCTGATTGTCAACACCAGCCCCATCACGCAGCCAGTGAATGGAACAGTGACCATCTATGACGATGGCACCTTCCTGTACGAATTTACACGCGGCACCGCCTTTACCGACAGCTTTAGCTATGGCATTTGCGACGACCACTTCTTCACCCTCTGCGACCAGGCCATGGTATACCTTACCGTGGAGCTGGATACCGACTGCGACGGAGTACCCGATAACATCGACATTGATAAGGATGATGACGGCATCGTGGATTGGGTGGAAGGCGATGATTCGGTCGACACCGACGGCGACGGCATCCCCGATTACCTCGACCTGGATTCGGATGGCGATGGTATTCCGGATAACATCGAAGCCCAGGAGTTTTATCCGTATGTGCCCCCATCAGGTATCGATGAAAATGGCAATGGACTGGATGACATCTATGAAACCGATGGTCGCTTGGGTATTGACCCGGTAGACACCGATCGGGATCGCATTCCGGATTACAAAGACTCTGACTCGGACAACGACAATGTGCCCGATAAGATTGAAGGTTATGACATTGGTGCCAAAGGAATCGCGGAGATTGACCCCACTCAAACCGACACGGACAAGGACGGGCTGGATGATGGCTACGACAACTTCTACGGAGGGGTCGATTACGACAATCCCGATAGTCCCTACGGCTCGAACCCACACTTGCAGGATTTTGACGGCGATGGCATCCCGGACTGGCGTGACACCGATGATGATGCGGATGGTATTCCAACGCGATTTGAAGACCTCAACAATAATGGTATTTATTACGATGATGACCTGGATGGCGACGGACATCCGGAGTACCTTGATATTAATGCCGACTGTGTCATGTTTATTCCTGATGGCTTCTCACCAAACGGTGATGGCATTCATGATTATTTCCAGATCTTCTGTATCGAAAAGTATCCGAATGCCAAACTGCTGATCTTTGATCGTTGGGGTAAAAAGCTCTATGAGCATGAGAATTACGGAAATCTGGATTACTGGGAAAGCTATGAAAAAGCCTGGTGGGATGGCACCCGCACCAACGATGGCGACATGGGACAGCCTAAACTACTGCCGGGCAATTACCTGTATGTGCTGGTCAAAGGAGACGGTAACAAGGAGAGTGGCACTGTCATGCTTTCTTATTAAAATTGATTAATATCGTAACGAAGATGAAACGACGCATACCATACCTAACAACGCGCAAGCCCACGAACAGGACATTGCTCCTGCTTATGCTGGCCGTGCTGTGGGCTATGCCTTCGTTTTCGCAGTCCGACCCCATCTTCACCCAATACATGAACAGCATTCAAACCGTTAACCCGGCCTATGCCGGCATGTGGGATAAGGTAGGGATGCAGGTGTTTACCCGTCAGTATTATGTGGGACACGACCGTGCACCCTTAACCCGTGCCATCATGTTCTATAAGCCCATTAAGAACGAAAACAATGCCATTGGTCTGGATATTACTGACGACCGGCTGGCCTATGAGAAGAAGCTAACCATCACGGCCGACTACGTGTACCAAGTGCGGCTCGACTGGAAAACAAACTTGCGGCTTGGGCTAAAAGCGGGAATTGTGAATTACGACAACCTCCTGACCCAATACGACCTGTACCCGGATGGCATTGAAGACCCTATGTTCATGAACGATGTGGAGATCAAACTGATGCCTACTTGGGGAATCGGGGCTATGGTTTATACCAAGGACTACTTCATCAGCTTATCTATTCCAAAGATCATTGCCAATAACTTCCAGGCCAACCGCACCAACTATTCATCGCTGGCCGAGATGCAATATGCCTACCTGATTGGGGGCTATCTGTTTGGCACCCAACGTCAAATTCGTTTTAAGCCCACCTTTATGTTGAAAGGTGCGATTGGCGCTCCCCTGCAACTGGACCTCTCAGCCAACTTTATGCTCTACGATAAGCTCTGGCTTGGCGCCATTTACCGAACCACTCACACGGTGGCCGGCGTTGTTCAGCTGGAAGTGATGCGCCACCTGAAAATAGGCTATGCCTTTGACTACTCCCTGGCGCAGGAATTCAGCAAGTACCACTACGGAACTCACGAACTCCGCCTGATTTATGAGTATGATTTCTACCGACGTCCCTACACCAAGAAACGTTATTTTTAGGAGA
Source organism: Sunxiuqinia sp. sy24 (assembly GCF_052677165.1). Lineage (NCBI taxonomy): Bacteria > Pseudomonadati > Bacteroidota > Bacteroidia > Marinilabiliales > Prolixibacteraceae > Sunxiuqinia > Sunxiuqinia sp. sy24. The sequence continues at coordinate 571,278 of NZ_JBQYLH010000001.1, read as the reverse complement.
GCATGGGGGAAAGAGCTGAGCGAGAAAAGCATGGGGCCGAGAGCAGCGTGCATGAAGAGCAGGAGAAGGGAAACGGGAGGCTTGAGTCACAAGTAGTGAGTCGCGAGTAACTGAGAATCAAGAACCAGGAACCAAGAGTCAAGAGGGCTGCCTGCACACAGCAACCTGACAGCGTCCGAAGACTAAGATCTAACCACAGAGTGGCACGGAGTAATTCACAGCGAATCAAGAAGCCGAACGAATAATTCCCCCACTTCACCGTGAGGTGAAAAGCGCGCAGTCTACGAGCTTATGAACCTACGAAGGCACGAGGTCACGAACGCACCGATTACCAGCAATACCTAAATCCTCCACTTCACCGGCAGGTGAAAAGCGCGTTGGCCGAAAATTTGGCCCGGGCCGGTGGAAGCCTCGCGAAAGGGAGGATGAAATTTTCAGGCTATTTCTTTGCTTCCCTGCCCGTCCGGCAGGCGGGGTTTCTTTTCATCGGAAAAGAAATGACAGGAGATTAGCTGTTTTTTGCGGCGCATGCCTGCTTTGAAGTTATACAAAACAGGGCGGTTGCGCCTTTGGCTTTTATGCTCTCGTTACCCGGGGCGATGCCCCGGGCTAATTGCTGATGCCCCTTCAGGGCGGAGAACATCGGGTTAAAACATTTAGAGAAGAATTTATTGAACTTCTGACGGAACATGGGATCGAATTTGATGAACGCTATTTGCTGTGATATTTACCGCTAAAAGCATCTAAACCAGCTGAACGCCCTTTCGGGGTTCTGGGGTGTCGCGTTATTGATCGTTTTCCGTAGGTTCTACCTACGGCTACTGTTGTTAAACCCTTCGGATTGATCCCACAAAGCTAAAGATCAGTCCCTTACTCACAGATAGCACGATGAGCGGACAAAGAAAACTCCAGACCTAAATGGATGCACGAGAGCACGAAGACACGAGGATACGAACGGATGAACGCACGAACCAAATAAAAAAGCCAAGCCCCGCTGACATGCAGCTAAAGCCTGGCTTCTTTATTCATTCTTTTTGATCCGTTAGCTAAAGCAACCAGCAATAGCTAAAAACCGCCGTTTCTTTATTAAATCAATTCTTTAACCACATCCAGTGCGCCGTCATAGTCGGGCTCGGTAGTTACTTCAGGAACGAACTCAACATACTTAACCGTTCCTTCCTTGTCGATAACCACCGTACCGCGCGCCAACAAACGAAGCTCCTTAATCAGAAAGCCATATTTAGATCCAAAGTCCACTTCTTTATGATCGGATAGGGTAACGACTTTGTCCAATCCTTCAGCAGCACAAAACCGGCTCTGTGCAAAAGGCAGGTCACAGGAAATGGATAGCACAGCGGTATCGCCCAGCTGCGAGGCTTCGGCGTTGAAACGGCGATTTTGTGCCTGGCAGACGCCTGTGTCGATTGATGGATAAATAGCCAGAATGCGTACTTTCCCGTCGTAATCTGACAATTTCACAGGCTCCAGGTTTGCACTTAATACGGTAAAATCAGGCGCTTTTGCGCCTACCTGAATGGGCTCACCCACTAGGGTTAAAGGATTACCTGCAAAGGCAATTTTTCCAGTTGTTTCTTTCATCTTGATTTAATTTTTTTTGAATTTAGTTATCTAGAACAGCAAAGGAGCCCACTTGTTTACATCATCGATGCTGTTTTTTTGCTTCATTCACTTCTCCAGCTTCAATCCAATAATCCGAATAGGCTCCACCAACATCTGACCACGATCTTTTCCCTGCTGGATCTCCCGAACAACATCCATTCCCTGAATCACTTGACCGAAAGCAGCAAAGCCTTGCCCATCGGGGTTTCGCTTGCCTCCAAAATCCAGCTCCGGCTGGTCGCCCACACAAATAAAAAACTCAGTTGACGCAGTGCCTGGCTCCATGCGGGCCATGGAAATCGTCCCATCCCAATGCTTCAAGCCGGTTTCCCGTGTCGTTTCATGCACAATAGCCGCATGCTTCTCTACCAGCTCATCGTCTTTCAAGCCTCCCTGAATCACTTCAATTTTCACCTCCTTATTGGGTTGATTGCCCATCCGAACCACCCGATAGAAGCAGGCATCCTGATATACCTGCTCCTCAACCAAACGAAGGAAGTTAGCCACCGTAACCGGCGCTTTGTCGGGATGAAGCTCAACCACGATGTTGCCCAATTCTGTTTCGATCTTCACGGTAGGGACATCAGGCTGAGAACAGGCATAAAAACAGATTAAAAGCAGGCTAAGTAATACAGGTTTCATAAAGCACAATTTTACGTTAATCAAAGAAACAAAAAAAGTCGCATATCCTGTGGATCCGACTTTCTTATTGCGAAACCGCTGCCCCTCCGGCCAGCGGCACTTATTCGCAAAAACTCAAAATCCTGGTGATCCTGAGATGTAGTGATTCAGATTCAGAAAAAATAACCGCCACCTGTCAGGCAGCGGCTACCTCATGGCTTAACAGACTTAATAGCCTGGGTTTTGGGTTAAATTTTCATTCACATCAATGGCCGAGGTGGGCAATGGGAACAATGACCGGGAAGCGTCCGAAGCGGGTTTTTCCTGCCAGCTTTCGGTAAACTTGCCAAAACGGATAAGATCCTGGCGGCGCATGCCTTCCCAATACAATTCAGCCCCCCGTTCCTTCAACAAGTCATCTAAAGTAAGTGCATCCAGGGCTGGTAATGTTTTCCCTTCAGCACTTCGTTTGGAACGAATGAAGTTGACATCATCCAGAGCGCCCTCTTCATCACCACTGCGCAGTTTAGCTTCGGCCCGAATCAGATAGATATCTGATATCCGCATAATCGGCACATCATTGGGGGAGGAGAACTGATCCTCGATATTGGGATCAGGCGCAAACTTAATCACACGGACTCCCGCATTTTCAGGAGAACTTTGGAGATTCAACTCCGGAACAAACACCAAAGGATCGCCATTACGAGTGGTCAGCGCGTCCCCGTTAACACCATACTGCTGTCCAACCAAAAAGCCTTGATTAAAGCCAGTTTCAGCCATAATCCGATCGTCATAAAAACGGGCATCATTCTCCATATCCCAGGTTTCGAAGAAGGTTTTAGTCGTTGACGGTCCATTCCAGTTACTGGTGTAATTCCCGAACAACTGATTATAGTGTAAGGTAAAGTTCACCCAAACACTCCCGCTGCCCATGGTAACATTACCATCCATCGGAACACGCAGGATAAACTCAGGATGTTCAGCAACATGCTTCTGAAACATCGTCCAATAGTCGTCGGCAACGGCATAGTTCCCCGAGTTGATCAATTGATCGCAATATTGAATGGCTTCCGTCCATTTGGCGTCGCCGGTATACACTTCGTAGTTAAGATACAGTTTCGCTAACAAAGCTTGCGCAGCTCCCTGGGTTACGCGCTCAGAGCCAACTTCAGCTTTCGTTTTCAGATTGGGCAAAACAGCTTTCACCTCTTCAATAATAAAGTCAGTTGCTTCTTTGCGATCCATCACCCGAGGAGTTACCGAAAAATCCAATTCATCAGCCTCCCGAAAAGGAACCTGCCCATATAAATCATTGATTAGGTACATGTAATATGCACGAAGGAAACGGGCTTCGTTGATGTATAATTCGGTAGTGGCATCTTGCTCAAACTGTCCGATATAGTAAATTGCTGTATTGGCACGTGAGACTCCCTGGCTTAAGGCATCCCAAACATTTTTCATCCGTACATGATCCGGGGTCCACGTATGCAGATGAAGTTCCTGCCAGGCCCCATTATCATACCAGTCCGAACCTCGAGTGGGAATCACCACTTCGTCACTGGTAACTTCCTGCAATCCCCAGTAGTCATACCATTCAATGGTTCTCCGCAAGCTTCCATAAGGAGGATTAATCAACGATTTGATGTTCTCAGGGTTATTAATCAAATCAGCCCCCAATTGTTCATCCAGTACATTTTCTTCCAGGTCGGTGCAGCCCGTAACACCTATCAAGCCCATCACCGTCAGCAATAATATTAATTTATAGTGTTTCATTTGTTTCCGTTTTTTAGATTAAAATTGAAGGTTTACACCCAAAGTGAATGTCCGTGGTTTGGGATAAGTTGTATAATCAATCCCCATGGAAGGAACACCATTTTCAGAAGCGTCAACACTAACTTCCGGGTCAAAGCCGCTGTAATCGGTCAGCAAGAGCAAATTATTACCTGTGACATAAATCCGGGCACGCCCCAACCAATCGATTGATTGCGTATTGAAGGTGTAGCCCAGCGTCACATTCGACAGCCTCAGGAACGACGCATCTTCGACAAAACGAGAAGAAAACGCATTGGAGTTTTCAGGGCTTTCGTTCGAATCCAAAACGGCTCGGGTTACATTATACCCATTATTTAAAGGGCCTTTAAAGAATAAGGTGTTGGCTGTATTGTTATACACTTTATTGCCCTCAGATCCATACCAGAACATACTCAAGTCAAAGCTCTTATAACTCAACTTAGTTGTCAAGCTATAGGTCAGATCCGGCAGTGCTGATCCCAGGTATTCACGAACCACATTGCCTTCTGCATCGGTTTTATAGGTACTCAGGCCATTGGCATCCAGACCTTCATAAACCATTCCGTAGAACGTTCCGACTGGCTGCCCATTGGTAATAATCTGAACCCGTGTATCCGAAAGTCCTTGCCCGCTGGCATTTCCCGTTTCAATCAATTTGACCGGCAGGTCTTTGACTTCATTTTTGATGTAGGCCAAATTAACGCCTAACTCCCAGCTAAAATCACGCTGATCGACCAGCAAACCATTCAATCCTAGTTCCACGCCATTGTTCACGATTTTCAGGTCCGGTACATTCTGCCATTGCGTTTGGGTCGCTGCAGGTGCTTTGGCCGCAATTTCCAGCAAGACATCCTCTGTGGTCTTGTTAAAGATATCAATGGTTCCCGACAAACGGTTTTCATAAAATCCAAAATCAATTCCCAAGTTGGTTTGGATGGTTGTTTCCCACTGAATATCGGGATTGGGAGTCCTTAGGAAGGTGATCCCCGGGCTTAAAGCACCGTTAAAATAGCCATTCGCGGATGGCGTTGTACCAACAGCCAGCAAGGAAATTTTATCGGGAATCTCCTGATTTCCTGTCAAGCCCCAGCCCAAACGCACTTTCAAATTACTTAAGTTTTCAGCTCCGTCCAGAAAATCTTCTTCCGAAAGCCTCCAAGCAAAAGCAGCAGACGGAAAGAAACCATATTTCTTATTCTCACCAAACTTAGAAGAACCATCGTAACGACCGGTAACGGTAAAGAGATATTTCTCCTTGTAGTTGTAATTAACCCTTCCAAAGAAGGATTGCAATTCGCGCTCATAAGCCGATGAATTGACATTAGCTGACGAGAAATTCCCATACTCCAAGTTGTCGGTGTACTTAATATCATCCACATCAAACCCATTAACATTCATTTCCGAAGTGGTCACCTTCATGAATTGGTAAGCATGTCCGGCCAGGAAATTAAAACGATGATCTTCATTGAGATCTTTCGAGTAGGTTACATAGTTTTCGATCAATCGGTTATTGGCCGAAATTGCGTTGATATCTGCCTCCCCTTTGTTGGTCAGATAACTCAATTCCTGGTCTTGATTCACCCGGCGTTCTGCTACCGTGCGGTCAAGCCCTACATTCAATTTATATTTCAGATTGGGAAGGATTTCATACTCAGCCGACATATTCGCCAAAATCCGGTCTGTTTGGGTTACATCATCCACCAACTCAATCATGGCTAGGGGGTTACGCTGATCAATGGCATGCTGATAATAAGTCCCATCCGGATTAAAGATTGGAAAAGTTGGGTTGAGCTTCAGAGATGAAAGGATCAAATCGCCTTCAAAACCGCCAGTTTCTGAAATTGGTGCCCGATAATCTTCGACATGGGATGCGATTAAGCTGCCAACCAAATTCAGGCGTCCATCAAATGCTTTTTGCGAAACCTTAATCTTTCCATTCAATTTTTCAACGCCAGTAGATTCAACAATCCCTTCCTGATCTAAATACCCCAGCGACGTTTGGTAAGTAAAGTTATCGGTTCCTCCACCATAGGAAAAGTTATGACTCTGGGTAATTCCAGCAGTGAATATTTCGTCCTGCCAATTGTTACTAGCCTCTAAATCGGTTAGCTTGGTACCATCGGTCTTAGTATAAGAGCGGAACTCATCAGCAGATAGCATATCAAGCTTTTCTCGGATATGGGAAACGCCCATGTAACCGTTATAATTCAGGGTTCCTGCTCCTTTTTTCCCTTTTTTAGTTGTGATGATCACCACGCCATTAGCGCCCCGTGCGCCATAAATTGCCGTTGACGAAGCATCTTTTAAAATATCGATCGACTCAATGTCTTCCGGATTCAAAAAGCTGATCGGGTTTTTATTTCCCGCTTCATCAATACCGGCAGCCGTGCCTCCATTGGGAGTAATATCGGCATTGTCCAAAGGAATGCCATCGACCACATACAAGGGCTCTTGCCCGGAACGAATAGAGTTGGATCCGCGAATACGAACAGTCATTCCAGTTCCTGGCTCTCCACTGTTTTGAGTAATGTTCACCCCGGAAACACGCCCCTGCATCATTTCAACAGGATTAGTAGCCACACTCTTATTCATATCGTCTTCCGTCAATCGATTGGTGGCTCCAGTCTGGTCCGATTTCCGCTGCACCCCATAGCCTACAGCCACAATTTCCTCTATCTGCAACACATCTTCCTGCAATTGAATATCAAAAACGCGTTGATTGCCGATCACCACTTCTTGTGGCTGAAAACCTACAAAAGAGAATACCAATACGCCACTCCCTTCAGGAACTTCCAGGTTGAATAGCCCGTCAAAATCGGTAATGGTTCCCATTGTGGTTCCTTTAACCAACACGGTCACACCAGGCAAAGTCTGTCCGGAAGAATCAACTACTTTCCCCCTCACAATCACTTGGTTTTGTTGGGATACCGCCATTATGGGGGTTTCAGGCCGTTGGCTAATCACAATTTGCCGGTCCTGTATGGTATAATCGATTGATGTTCCAGAAAAAACCTGGTCCAGAATTTTATCGACCGAAGATTTTTTGACGATCACCGATACTTCCTGCGAGACATCCAATATATCATCTGAATAAACGATAATGTATTCACTGTTTTGTTCAATTTCAGTAAACACCTGCTTAATGGTGGCATTATTTAGCCTAAGCGAGAATTTTGTGCTTTGCGAATAGCTGTTCCCAACAGCACTTAACACACTGACTAGAAGCAATAAAACTGACAACCTCATAATAAGGAACAATTTTTTGAACCCTCCACATACGTGAAAGACTCTTTGGTACGACTTTTTTTTCATAGATTTAAAACCTTTAGTTTAACGACTATTAATTAGAACCTTTAGGTTGACCGGAGAATATGCCAGTATTCTCCGGTTTTTTAAGGCCATATATTTAGTTTCTCATAATGACAAAATCTCCGTTACTTTTTTTAGTCCAGTCAATTGGAACCATTATTTTAATAATATTGAGCACCTCTTCAGGATTTTTCTGCAGATCCAGTTTCCCTGATATTTTATAGCCTCCAACCATTGGGTCTTTTAATGCAATTTGAATGTTATAATAGCGCTCAATCTTCTTGATCAGACGATTGAGGTCTTCCGATTCTGACTTAAGAATACCTTCTTTCCAGGAGGTGTATAGACTTACATCAACCACGCTAAGCTGCGTCTCCCTGCTTATTTTGTCCAGCGAAATCTTTTGATCGGGTTGCAACAGAACTTGCTGATCCTGAGCCATCATCCCATTTCCCTTAATTTCCAGACTAACACTGCCTTCTTCCAAAATAGCCGCCACAAAGTCATCCTCGGGATAAGCCGAAATATCAAAACGAGTACCTAAGACCTGGACATTCATGTCGGATGTACGTACGATAAACGGTTTATCCTTATTTTTAGCCACATCGAAATAGGCCTCTCCTATAAGCATCACTTCACGCCTTTTCCGCAAAAAAGCAGATGGATAAACCAGTTGACTTCCGGCATTCAACCAAACTTTGGTTCCATCCGACAGCACAACCATGGATTTCTTTCCATAGGGAATGATCATTTTATTCATCGATTCCCGTCCGTTCGATGGGGCACGGGTAATGGTGTCATCATTGACAACCAACTGATCCCCGTCCGCGGCATAGCTAATTTCAGATTCTTTCTTTTCCAGAGATAGCTCGGACCCATCGGCAAAAATAATTTTGGCTTCACTGGTGCTGGGTAGGTCGACTTCAGCTAAATCATAGTGCAACTCCCTGGAATTCTCGTACAGGTAAAATGCCAATGCACCTGAAGCGAACACAACCAGCAAAACTGCAGCGTACCGCAATAGATAAAATAACTTCCGGCCTTGAGGACGCCGGACATTTCGGATAACCCCGTTCCATATATCATAGGTTTCATCCAAACTCAATCGCTCCTGCTCGTGTTGAAACATGTCCACCATAAATCGAGCCTGTTCAATCGATTCTTGCTGCTCCGGATATTCCCGAATGAATTCCTCCCAGAATTTTTCGTGCTCCTCGTTCGGATTATTCAACCATTGGATGAAATAATCATCATCTAAAAAATTCTCAGGACTGTAGTTTTTATATTTATTCATGGATACAAGTTCTGCAGAGAAAAGGCAGCAACCCGTTATTTGTTGATGGTTCTACGATTGGAAATAAGATGTTAAACAACATCTTTGCCATTTTGCTGAAACAAGAGCAGAAGGGTTTGCTGAAAAGTGCTAATTTTTCCTGAGAGGATATTTCTCAGTTTGGCAATAGCCCGATGGATCAAGGCACGCGATGATTGATAATTAAGGTTAAGCACCGCCGAAATCTCTTTGTAATCCAGTCCCCTTGTAAACCTGAGATAAATCGCCTCCTTCTGGCGCTCGGTTAAGGAGTTGATGGCTTCAGTCAACTCCTGTTTTTGCCGATCAGTCAATTCAAGCTCCGTATGATCAGGACGATGTAAAAAAGCCAAGTCAAAGCCAATTTCAGGTAAGCCTTCCAAATTCTGGGTACGATATGACTTTTGAATTTCACGGACTAGTTTTCGCTTCAATGCTTTAAAAAGATAGAGCCGTATATTGTCTGTTTCCGACAAGTTCTCCCGGTTTTTGATGAGAGTACAAAAAATATCCTGAATGCAATCTTTAACCAAATCCCGATCCGTGGTCATTTTACACCCATAGTCAAACAATAGGTTGGCGTGCCGCAAATATATGATTGACAACACTTGCTCGTTACCATCCAGAAACTTGGACCATAAAGTCTGATCGTTCTCTTTCAAATGAGCTGGCATAGGTCTTCGTTTTGTATCTATCAAAGTTACACAAGTCTACGTAGTAATTATCTATTTCAGAAATGCTACAAAACAGCTCCCCGGCTATCCAGAGTTCAACTTGGGGAGCTTTGTGATTAAGCCACTCCTCCTCCTTCATCCATTCGTTGATGCCCCGTCGAACAGAACTAAGTCTTAGTATAGTTTAAACCGCAGACTTTTCAGCCAACCTCGTCGCCCAGCAAAACAAATGGGGAAACAGGCATTTTTTCGTATCTTGAATGCACAAATCAAAAGAATGCTGAACTTAGATTCTGACTTATGAAAACACTCAAAAAATTCTTCATTGGCCTGCTGTTCATTCTTATCGCCATGACCGTTATTGCCTTTTTTCTGCCACGCCAGGTTCATGTTGAACGAAAAGGCACCATTCAGGCTCCAGCTAAAGTGGTTTTCAATCAGGTGAATAATTTGCATACCTGGGACAAGTGGGCTGTATGGAACCAGATGGATCCCAACATGAAAGTGAACTTTGAAAACACCGGTATCGGAAAAGATGCAGCGTACACCTGGGAAAGTGAAGATCCCAATCTTGGCTCCGGGAAATTGACCATTACTGCGTCGGTCCCTTATGATTCGATTGCCACCACAATGAATTTCATGGAGAAAGGCTTGTCGACCGGTTATTTTTTGTTTGAAGAATCGGGGCAGACAACTACTGTCACCTGGGCTTTTAACTCTGACCTAGGCTACAACCCCCTTGCGCGGTGGATGGGTTTGCTGTATGATTCCATGGTCGGCGCCGACTTCAAAAAAAGCATCAAGAATTTAAAGATCGTTGCTGAAACCATTGTCCAGGAAGGTCGCCCGATTGTAGAGCTTGTAACCCTTCCGGAATTTAACTATGTCAGTATCCGCGAAACGATTGAGCTGGAAGCAGTTTCCACTCAGATGGGTGTCAGCTACGGCCAACTCATGAACTTCATCAACCAGAATGACCTGATGATGAGCAACATGCCCTATGCTATTTACCACAAAATTGATGGCACCCGCATTGATCTGGAATGCGGCATTCCAGTGGACTACAAGCCAGAGCCTCAAGGAAATATCCTGACGGGAACCATGCCTTCAAAGACTTACGCTACGGCTGATCATTTCGGATCGTATGATCAGTTGGAACAAACGCACAGCTTTATTCAGCAGTGGATTAAGAATAATGGATTCCGGCTGGCCGGCAGCCCTATGGAGCAATACCTGACAGATCCACAGAAAGAACCGGACGAATCGAAATGGGTGACGGCTATTTACTACCCGATCAACTAAAAAATGATAGGTTAATGAACCACTTTTGAAGGCAGAAAATCATCCAGCCACGGCAGCTCTCCATACTGCTGCTGTAGGTGCTGGCGGGTATTTTGATACAAGCTTTGTTGATCGGTTTCATAATACCCTTTCATAATAAACACTTCAACCAATACCTTTAGGTAGTTGCACTGCTGGTCGCTCTGGTCAAAAAGTTCCAGGGCTCTCTGATAGGATACCAGGGCTAGCTTTTTGTCGCCACCAAAAAGTGCCGGCCGGTTATACAGGGCATTCCCCTCTTCGAGCCAGGCCATGGGCTCTTTGGAATTAAGCTTCAGCGCCTTCTGGATAGCCCCTACTGCCTTCGGCCCGAGAAAAGGCGCTTTATACATGGCCAGTCCAATCTTAAAAGCATCGAAGGAAGCCTGCAGACTCAACAAGCGGGCGTCACCTGGCGCCTGTTCACGCCAATCCTCCAACTGACTTTCTCCTTCCCTCAGCACCGCCTTGATCTTCTCCTTTTGATCTGTTCCGAAATAATAGCCAATAAGACCATAGCGAGCTTGTAAGGCCAAAATTCCCCATTCCTGCTCATCCGGATGACTGTGCTCAATCTCTTCGATCCAGCTCATCCAGTTGCTCATATCTCCTGCCAGGTAGGAGTTAAAAAAGCGACACTGGTAAGCCTCCAGATTTTGTCCCGACACAAGCAAATTCAGACTTAACAGCAAGCCAGTTAGCAATAGCCTTAAATAGTTATTTTGCGACCTTTCCATTCTGCTTTTTTTGTTATTCGAAGGCGAATATTTTCAATCATTAAATGTGCAAAAAACAACATTTGCAGAGGATGAAACAAAAGGTTGGTTCTGCACTTCTGATGACTAGCCCGGGAGACCAGCAAACGGTTCACCACAAGCAAGAAACCATACACCAAGAGCCCGTTCCACCCCATGGCAAAGAATATAAGCAGCGGGCTGCTCATTAAAACGAGTCCAAAAAAGAGCATCAGCAAACGGCTACCGAAAAAAAATTCATGCACATTTTTCACAAAGCCCTGCAAAGCGCCCGCGTAGTGCTGATACATCCGACAAAAGACATCGCCATTGCCTAACAAAACAGCCACGCGCTCCTGCTGTTCTTTCATCAAGCGAACCAGCATGATATCTTCTACATTTCGGTTTTTGACTCGCTCGTGCCAGCTATTCCGTTGATAGTTTTGCGCTTCAAAAAGCATAAACTGGCCATTGCCTGCGGCAAACAAGGGGTTCTTCGATTTAGCAACAAGCACCAGCGGCAACAAACTCAGCAAGATCCAGTTCATAATCGGCACCGTACGTTTTTCCGAAGTGGTCTGCATTACTTGCTGTGGAAAGATGGATAACAAGCTCAGCTTATTGGCCTTGAAACAAGACACAGCCTTTAGCAGCGCATCGGGCGCCAGGGTCACATCGGCATCCAGAAACAACCAATAACGACCGGTTGCTTTTTGAGCCAGCTGATGGCAGGCAAAATTCTTTCCGCTCCAGTTGGGCGGTAAAGTCTCCCCGTCAAAGCTATGAACCCAGTCCACTTTCTGCTGCCACTCCAGCAGAACTTGCCTGGTTTGGTCTGTAGAATGATCATTGCAAACCCAGACCTCAAAATCAGGATAATTCAATTGAGCGAACGAATGAAGCAAGTTCGGCAGATTGTGCTCCTCGTTTCTGGCAGGCACCAACAACGACACTTTCTCACGTTCCTCCACTCCGGAAACGGGCAGGTAAGGTTTGCTTGCAGCATTGACCAGCGCGACCACGGTCCGCAAAATCAGAAAAGCCAATACAAACCAGGCAATGATTAGAAGATTACTCATGTTGTTCGTTTATACATTCGTCCCGAAAATGATTATAGGCCAGCTCCATGCGCTGGGTTGTCCGTTCCCCCTCATAGTGTTTCAGGTAGAAACGAATCAAGGGTTTTGGACTGCTGAAATAATCTGTCAAGGTCACACAAAACCACACTTGAACCGGATCTCCAGCGTTCTTTAGAATCCAGGAAGCCCCTTTCTCAAAGGCTATGGTTTTGATCTGCTGCGGTTGAATTTGCCCTTGCGGATAAAGACAAACCAAGTTCCGGTGGTCGTGTAATACTCCTGCCGCATAAGTCAACGACTCCATTAACTCGCGCGAATTCCTTCTCACTGAAAAAGCGCCACACCGATTGATGAACATGCGCTTGCGAAGTTGCTCTTCCAGCATCATCACATGAAATCGCTTCTGAAAAAAACGCTTGCTCAGCCAAAAAGACCAGTAGCCATCCCACCAGCTAAAATGGTTTTGAAGCAACAAAACAGGCCTTCCTGGATCAGGTTGCTTGCTTGCAAGCACCTCCAGTCCCCGGAAATGAGATAACATTTTCCAGCGGAAATAAAGGTCAAAAAACCAAATCGTTAAGGAGTGATGTTTAGATTTGATCATGTCGTTATTTTTCGTTTGTCTTTTTCGCGATAAAGCTGCCACCAAGGAATGCGGGGTATTTCATGATGCTCCCAGTGGTAGCCAAAAAAGTAGCAACTCAGCATGGCCCACCAGTGCGGCCCGCGCTGGCTGCGCGCCCGATGCGGCTGCATGCTTTCGGTGTGCGGTTTTCGGTGTGGCAGATAGGTTCCAACAAAAAACAATTGAAAAGTAGCCAGCACCGCCGGAACAATCCAAAACACAATCAGTTCCGGAACAGCAATCCAGATTTTCAGCACATTAAAAGCAACAGCCATAAAAAGAAGTTGCCAAATGGTGGCATAACGTTTCAGAAACATAAACCACCAAAGGAAGAAATTCTGCGATCGAATATAATAATCCGGATCTTTCTCGGTAGCCGGAAACTGGTGATGCAAATAATGATTCGCTCGTAATTTCTGATAGGAAAGTCCGGCAAAAAGCAAGGACGAAATCCAGCCAACGACCGTATTCACCTTCATTCGCTTACTAATTAAACCATGCATGGCATCGTGGCCGGTAATAAATAAGCCCGTGTACAAATAGGCCTGCACCAGAACATGAAAATACGTCCAGGCTGAAGCGGGGTCGGCCGGCACAAAAAGCAAACAGTAAAGCAGATGTATCAGCCAGCAACTTAAAACGATGATTGCAACAAAAATTCCCATCAGGTCAATTTTAGAGTGAAAGTCAAAGCCAGAAAGAACACGAGCTGAGTCCCCAAAATCCATACCGCCAAATGGTTCTTCAATGATACTCTTCCGGCACGCATCAAGGCAAAAATCATCAGCGATACCAGGTACCAATCCACGTAGTTTTTCAGCGGAATGGAATCCGATTGCCAACTCCACATTTTCAGGGCCGTTGCTACCGGCTCCATAATGAAATCAAAAAGCACCATCACCAAGGCCCCCAGAAACGGGAAATACCACCGCAGGTTGATCTTCGAGAAAAGCACAAAAACGCCGTAAGCCAATAGCAACCAATTGATTCCGATGAGCAAAGGCGTATTCATCAGCTTTAGCCCTAACGCCCGCCCATAAGAGTAGTTGCCAAACAGCCAGCCGGTATTCACGCCAATCAGTTCGGTTACAAAGCCGATGCCAGCAACAGCAGCTAATATCAAGGTTACTTTCATGGACCACTCTTGCTGAAAGACCAATAAAACAACAGCAGTCATGAGTAAGTTGAGCGCCGTTAAGGAAACAAACAACGGATAGGTGCCTTCATCAGAAAAGCCCAGAATACCGACCAGATAGAATATCGCAATCAGAATTTTAACAATCAGAATAACCTTGGGATTTTCTCTCATAACAGCTTCCTTTTTTCTTCAACCATATCGGCCACAATTTTTGCCGAAGACAAGCACAGTGGAATTCCACCCCCGGGATGCACGCTACCACCAACAAAGTAGAGGCCAGGGACATCGCGCCGAAAGTTGGCATGCCGGTAAAACGCAGCAAACGGACTATTTGAACTGGGCCCATACATAGCCCCCTGAAACGAGCCGGTCTGCTCTTCAATCTTAACCGGGTCAAGCAGCTCTTCAAACACAATCTGTTCTTCCAGCTCTTCGCCCAACAGGCGATTCAGCTTAGTCAAAATATGTTGTCGCGTTTTCCGATTCATTTCCTCCCAATCTTGTCCCACGTTTTCGGGGGCATTGACCATCACAAACCAATTTTCCATTCCCGCCGGTGCATCATCCAAGTTTTCTTTACTACTGATGAACACATAAACGGTCGGATCTTCTGCAATTTCCTTCTTCTCAAACAAAGACACAAATTCTTGCTCATAATTTTCACTAAAAAAAATATTGTGCAGATCAAGTTTGGGAAACGACTTTTTCATGCCCCAGTAAAAGATGAGAGCAGAAGACGAGCGTTCCAACTTTTCCATCCGCCTGATTCGTTTTTTATCGGGCAGCAGGTGAGAGTAAAACTGATGAATATCGACATCACTGACGACCACATCAGCCGGGATCAAATCGCCGCTAACAACGATGCCTTTCAAATCTCCACCATTCACCTGCACCCGTTCAACTGGTATTTGCAAATGAAACTGCACGCCCAGTCTCCGGGCTTGTTCCTCCAGCGAATGCACTAGTTGAGCCATCCCCTTTTGCGGGAAATAAGCTCCCAACTCATGCTCCAGGTGCGAGATGACACTCAGCGTACCCGGTGTTTTGTAGGGGTTAGAACCATTGTAGGTGGCATAGCGGTCGAACAGCTGCACCAGGCGTGGATCCTGAAACGCCTTTACATTCAACTGATGCAGACTGGAAAAAACCTTCAGCCGAAAAAACTGAAGCGCCCGAATCAGATTATCCAAGGTGAGCAATTTGCGAAGGCAGTGGAAGGAGTTGAAAATAAAAATCGGTGCCGTCAGCCGGTAAATCCGTTCCGACTGTTTCAAATAATTCAACAGTTTGGCCCCCTTCACCCCGGTTTTTTGTTCCACTTCAACAGCAAATTGACTGGCATCAGCATAAGCCTTCAACTCAACACCATCTTCAAAAAAATACTTGGTGATCACCTCCAGCTTGCGGTAGGTAAATCTCAGGTCTTCATCAAGCAGCTCATCGACCAAATGAGGTAGCGTAAACAGCGAAGGACCACGATCGAAGCGGAAACCCGCCCGGAACGATTCCTGAATTTTGCCCCCCAAACTGTCCGACTGCTCATATACCTCCACATCCATTCCCAGACGAGCCAAACGAATAGCGACCGCAATCCCTCCAATTCCTGCTCCTATGACTAGCGCTTTAGACATTATTTCATTAATTTTAAGAAAGATAATACTCTTATCGAAAAAAAACTTGCTACTAGTTAAAACATTTCAGCACTAATTTGTTTAACTAAACAGATAAAACTTCAAACAAAAATGAAAAAGAAAGTACTGATTGTCGGAACCGGATTGGCAGGCTTATCCACTGCGCTAAGGCTTTCAACCGATGGATACGAGGTTGAGATGGTTGAGAAATATCACCGTCCGGGTGGCCGATTGAACCTACTGACGCAAAATGGTTTTAAATTTGACATGGCTCCGACCTTTTTCAGTATGAGCTATGAATTCAAGGAACTGGCCGACTATTGCAAGATGGCTATGCCCTTTGAATTTGTAGAACTGGATCCGCTTTACTCTGTCCACTTTGAAGGCGATTCCCGTTCCTATCTTATTCATAAGAACCTAAAAAAACTGGCGGCTGAGTTCGAAGATCTGGAACCCAATCTGGAAAAGAAGCTTGAGCGCTTCCTGAAATCGGCCGGAGAAATTTTTCATGATACAGAACACATTGTTATCAAGCAGAATTTTGACAGCTTGCTGGGCTATTTATTACAGCTGACACGCGTTCCGATTAAGCACGCGCCCAAAATGTTTTACTCGATGTGGCGTGAGATGGAGAAGAATTTTGATTCGTTTGAAGTCAAAGTTATTTTTTCGTTGGTGGGTTTTTTCCTCGGATCTACCCCCTTTGATACGCCGGCTGTTTATTCCATGCTGAACTACACCGAGCTGGTGCACGATGGCTACTACAATGTAAAAGGCGGCATGTATAAGATTGTGGAAGGCATTGTTGCCGAGCTGGAAAAGCGCCAGGTGAAAATACACTATGGGGTGGAAATTGACCGATTTGAAAATACCAACAAGCAACTCTCTGCCTTTTATGATCAGACCGGCAAGAAATGGGAAGCGGATTTATTTGTGGTGAATGCTGATGCAGCCTCCTTCCGCGGCACCATTCTCAACCGAAAAAAGTACGCGCCCGAAAAGCTGGATCAGAAAAAATGGACACTGGCACCGCTTACCATTTACCTAGGACTGGACACCAAAGTGCCTGACATGTATCACCACAATTATTTTTTACGACGCAATTTTAAAGAATATGCTGGTAAGATTTTCAAAAACGGGATCAAGCTCGACAAGCCCTATTACTACGTCAACATCCAATCGATGCATAACCCCGACTACGCGCCGGAAGGAAAAGAAAGTGTTTTCATCCTGTGCCCTGTACCCGACCTACGTTTTAAAGCCGACTGGAGCGATGCCGAAAAAATTGCCGACAGCATTATTGAAGATATGGGCAAACGCATCGGATTTGACTTTGCCGCCCACACGGAGATGCGCTCCGTTTATTCTCCAAAAGATTGGGAAAGCACCTTCAACCTTTACCAGGGAAGTGGCTTAGGTTTGGCCCACGACCTCAACCAAGTCGGGGGTTTCCGCCCTTCAAACAAAGACGAAGAATTCAATAACCTCTACTACGCCGGTGCATCGACTGTTCCGGGAACCGGACTACCGATGACCGTGATAAGCTCAAGATTAGTAACCCAACGAATTTTAAAAGACCATGGAACTTTATCGTAAAAACAACTTGGATTGCAGCCGGATTACCACTCAGAATTACAGCACCTCCTTTTCATTAGGTGTACGTATGCTGAACCTCAAGTACCGGCCAGGCATTTATAGCATCTATGGTTTTGTGCGGTATGCTGACGAAATTGTCGATACCTTTTTTGATCAGAACCAGGAAGAGATTTTTCAAGAATTCAAAAAAGAAACTTTTATAGCAATAGAAAGAGGGTTTAGCATCAATCCGATTCTCGACAGTTTTCAACATGCAGTTCGTCGTTATCATATCGATCGGGAATTGATTGATGCTTTCCTTTATAGTATGGAGCTCGACTTACACAAAACAAGCTACGACCCACTGCTACTGAAAACTTACATTTATGGGTCGGCCGAAGCCGTTGGGCTGATGTGCCTTCGTGTTTTTTATGCTGACGAGCCCGACCAATACGACCGACTGGTTGAGCCAGCACGAAAGTTGGGAGCCGCTTTTCAGAAGGTCAACTTTTTACGCGACGCCCAAGACGATTTTGAAAACAAAGGGCGTATCTATTTCGAAAATATCGATTTCAATCATTTTGACACCGAAACCAAAGCTCGGATTGAACAGGAAATTGAACGTGACTTTGCCGATGCATTTCAGGGATTGAAAAGCCTGAAAAAGGAAGTCCGATTTGGTGTGTACCTCGCTTATATCTACTATTTAAGGCTATTCCGGAAAATAAAACGAGCACAACCATCGCAAATTTTAAAGCAGCGTTACCGGGTTTCCAATCCAAAAAAAATGTATCTTTTGGCCAACGCTTATTTAAAAAATACGCTTAACCTTTTATAGATGGATTTGAAACATTTCACGTATGCCGGCTTGCTGCTGGGCACCCTTGCCATTCCGCTGGCACTGAGTTTTGACAAAAAAGTTCATTTCTGGACCAAATGGAAGTATTTATTTCCAGCCATCCTGATTGCGGCTATCCTCTTTATTTATTGGGATATTCAGTTTACCACAGCCGGCATTTGGAGTTTTAACCACGATTATGTTCTTGGCTACTTCTACAAAGGTCTTCCGCTGGAAGAATGGCTTTTCTTTCTGATTGTGCCTTACGCCTGCCTGTTTATTTATGAAGTGCTGAAGGCCTACTTTCAAACCTATGAATTTCCACGCGTTTTTGCCGCCGTCAGTCTGGGGTTAATCGTACTGTTTGGGCTCCTCAGTTTTTATCATCAGAACCAGTTGTATACTTTTTTCAACTTTCTGTTTGCCGCCGTTTATTTGAGTTATACCATCTTCCGAAACCGTTTCAAGCAACATCTCAGCAAGTTTTACTTCACTTACCTGATCACGCTTCTTCCATTTCTGCTCATCAATGGGGTGTTAACAGCCATTCCTGTGGTGCAGTATAGCAGCGACCATATCCTCAACATTCGGGTACTGACCATCCCTGTTGAAGATTTTGGCTACCTGTTTTTGTTACTACTGATGAATACCACCATTTACGAAACGCTAAAAGAACAGAAGTACTACTAGCTCATCCTTGTGATTATGAATATAAAAACCGAAAAAGCCGGACTAGTCAACAGCAATTTTGAAAACCAGCTTTTTCACCGGTTTCGAATCGTCCTCATCTATCAAAATACATGGACGGTGGACGTCGGTAGGGAAAAACACGAAAAATAAAGCCTGGTTGGCCCTAAAGTATTCTCCTTTCTGATCGCCAAAAAAGATTAAGTCCCTGGCTTCATCATATTCCTCAGGCGAAACAGCGCACGACAGCGGCAATAATCCCATTTTCTCTTCGCCTTCAATCACATACTGCAAATCAATGTATTTGCGGTGTGCCTCCCATTTGGCCTCTTCCTTTTTTTTGGTTGAATAGTTTGACACCATGGCAAACACCTCATCGCCAATGATCGGATAGTTGCCTGCGTCCAAGACTGTCAAATCCTTTTTCAGAAATTCAAAAACAGCTTTCCATCGCTCAGGATGGTTATGATAATGGGGATAAAATTGGTTCAAATCGATTGAAGCATGCGCCTTAATACTCAGTCCGTCCAGCCAATCAGCCTCATGAAACCATGCTTGTTCTTTGCTCATCTTTCCAGTTTAAATTCGTTGGGTCAAATTTTTTTTATTGATCCAAAGGTAACAAAAAAACAAGCGATCCTAGCTCCCAGTATGCTTCTTATGTAAGTTAATTATTTGTGTATCTAAACGTTAAGAAATTATAAAATAGCGATACTTATCAACAACTTACCAAAACAAATTCACAACTTTGCAGTTGTAAATCATGAAAACAATGTTTAGCCAATGGATGTAGTCGGAGTTGTAAAGTTAATTCATGTATTTCTGTTAGCCACCATCAAGTATTTTATCACCTTTCCCTATGCCTTACTAATCGGACTGGATACCACCCAGGCCATTATTGCCGTAACCATCGGGGGAATTAGTGGTTTTTTCTTCTTTTATTACTTGAGTTCGGCTCTCATCAGAATGATTAAAAGCCGGAAGGTAGTAGTCACAAGCTTTGTTGACAAATACTTCAAGTTCGATTTGAATCGCCTGTTTGGAAAGTTCAAATCACGTTCGTCCAAATCAATACGAACCAGAAGACTATTTGTCAAATTCAGGAATCGTTACGGGTTCATCGGAATCATTATCGCTACACCTATTTTACTGAGTATCCCCTTAGGCGCATTCTTGCTGAACCGCTATTATTCGAGAAAAAAACATGTGTTTGCCTACATGGTTCTTTCCATATTAGGTTGGGCACTGGTATTTTCGGCTATTGTCACCATTCTCCCGCACCCGCTATAGTCCATTCCCATTTTTAGCGTAATCCCTTATCTTTAGTCAATTTTTATACTGAATGATTACGGGCATGACACGAGAATATTTTCACACCTTATTAGCTAGTGGTGAAATGGTTGTAAGCTTGACCAATTACCTGATGGATCATCCGAAGGAAATCAGTCAACTCATCCACATAGGACTGCATGAGCCTCAAAAAGGAAGCTGGCGCGCCCTTTGGGTGGCCGACAAAATTCATGAGAAAAAGCCCGAGTTGATTCGTCCCTTTCTGCCTCTGCTCCATAAAGCTCTTCCAACAGTTACTGACGAAAGTAAGTTAAGACACCTGCTAAAGATCATCAGCCTCAACCCCATTCCGGCAGACCAGCTGACTTTTCTGTTAGACTTCTGCATCGGAGAGCTAACCAATGCAGCCCGAGCTGTCGCCATCCGGGTGCATGCCATGCAGCTCTTGTTTGAAATTTCAATGGCAGAGCCCGAATTTCAAGCAGAGCTCATCCAATTAATAGAACACGAGATGGCGTTTCATGCCTCGCCGGGCATCCTTTCGCGCGGAAAAAAGCTCCTCAAAAAACTTTATGCGCGAAGCCGGAAATAAAAGCTCCTCATTTTCAATGCAGTCCTTTTTAAGTCTGAAAAAAATTAAAATTTTTTGCCTCAAAACGCTTGCGGGTATATATTCTTTTCCTATTTTTGCAGCGTCTTTAAAGAAAAGGCAATAATGATTGACCCGTGGTGTAATTGGCAACACGTCTGATTTTGGTTCAGAAGAGTCCAGGTTCGAGCCCTGGCGGGTCAACAGAAGAAAAAAAGGAGCGCAATTTTGCACTCCTTTTTTTTGGTTTAAAGAACCCCGAAGGGTCCTTTAAAAATTCTATTAATCTTTTGTTACTTGACTCCCCCACCAATTGTTATTCGGATTGAAATCTTCCGACAAATAATTAAGTCGTTGTTTCTCCAACTGAGGCATTTTGTTGTTCTCCACCTTTTCAAGGTACGCTTTTTCCTGATCGGCATCATACTCCGGATCTTTCTCTGGAAACCTTGCGCCAACTTCCTTCAGGTAATCAAACAAGCGGGCGTGCAATTCATTTGCCCTTCCAGGGTAAGTTGAAGCAACATCCTGTTTCTCTTCCAAGTCTGTTTTCAGGTTATACAATTCGTCGTGTCCGTCTTCATAATAATGAATGAGTTTCCAATCGCCCAGACGGATAATGGATGAAGGTTCACCTCCTTGGTTACCGTAATGTGGGTAATGCCATACCAAAGGTCGTTCAGGAAGCGATTCTCCCTGAAGAACAGACAACAGACTCACGCCATCAGCATGCTCTTCGGGCTGTTGGCTGGCACCAACCAAATCCAGGATGGTCGGATAAAAATCGGTTCCACTAACGGGCACGTCGCTCTTGGTTCCGCCTTGAGTCATCCCTGGAACTTTGATAAAATAAGGCTCGCGGATACCACCTTCAAACTGATAGCCTTTACCACCCCGAAGCGGCAAGTTCGACGTCGAAAACGCATCACCGGCCGAAACACCGCCATTATCCGAAGTAAAGATGACGATGGTGTTCTCGTCCAATCCCAGCTCTTCTAAGCTATTCAGCACCCTGCCAACGGCATCATCCATCGATTCAACCAGTCCGGCATAAACCGGGTTGTCCTGCACCTGGCGGATAGGGAGAAAATGCCCCATTTCATAGCCCGACTCTGCAATTCCTGCCTGCGCTGCTTTCTCGCGATACTTTTGCCATTTCGCCTCCGTTGTTTGAATGGGGCCGTGCACCGCATAGAAAGAGAGAAAAGCAAACACGGGCTGCCCGGTTTCGGCCGGGTTGTTAGCATTCAGAAAAGAGACTGTCTCATCGGCCAAGCGCATCGATAAGTTTTCACCATCTTTCCGGTTTTCGAGGTTTGGATTATTGTAAGGGGAATAATAACCTCCCGCAGGGCTTCCGGCATGCCATCCGCCAATATTAACATCAAATCCATGATCCTCGGGCCACGAGCCCTCTCCCCCCAAATGCCATTTACCGGCAAAGAACGTTTTATATCCCGCCTGCTTCATGGCTTCAGGCAGGGTTAAATAGGTCGAGTCTAATTGATGAACATACTCGGGTGGCAATAACTTATTGTATCGTTTTTGCTTTCTCCAGTTTTCGCCAACAGGAGCACCAATCCAATCGGTAATCCCATGGCGGGCCGGAAATTTACCTGTCATTATACTCGCCCGTGAGGGGCTGCACACCTGGCACGCAGCGTAACCATTGGTAAACACAAGCCCTTCCTGGGCAATCTTGTCAATATTCGGTGTTTCGTAATAAGAGCTGCCCATACAGCTCAGGTCGTGGTATCCTAAATCATCAGCCAAAATAAAAAGGACATTGGGCTTCGGCTGTTCTGCCTGCTGCGAACAGGATAACGTACTTAGGGCAATTGCTCCTCCTACCAGAAGGAAATGACGATTTAAATACATAGAATTTAATTAAGGTTTCATATTGACATAAAATTCAAACTCCACGAGTCAGTATTGCGTGAAGCTATCCGAAAAGCATCAGGTACTTTTTTTGACTACAGTCCTCTTTAGTCCACTTGCCGGACTACCTCATCCATATTCGAGCGTCTCAATCCGTGTTGCCAAAGAAGCTAATTGTCAATTCGCTTATGCTTTCAACTTCTAAAAATAGGGAAGTTTTTCAGGCTAGCCTCCACCTATTCACTTTTTGTGCCTTCCTTAGATCGAAACCCGGCTTTGTGATCAAACCAAAACAGGCCAGATGATATCAAAAAGACAGCGGGAGAATGGTCATTTACCTCCTCCCGCTGAATCTTTAGTTTCTTTATCCCTATTTCTGATAAGGGACTATTTGCCAATCGGCTCGATGCGAACCGTTGCACCACCACCAGGCGCCACGTTTATAGTTAGAGTCGATTCGGCATCCACCTTAATAAGCCTTGTCTGATAAGCTTCCCGGTTGGTCATAAAATGGGTTTCCGGAGCGTCCTCATACAAAAAAGCCTTGTATTTTACTCCGGGCTTCAAGAAATCCAGTTTCAGATTCAAAGTCCGCGGCTGACGAGTCGTCAAGCTTCCAAGATACCAATGATCTCCTGCACGGCGCGCGACTGTAATGTGGCTTTCCATATGCCCATCAAGAACCCTGTATTCATCGTATTGCTTAGGTAACTTCTTAACAAAGTCGAAAAGATCGGCTTTCTCTTTATAGTTTTCCGGTGAATCGGCCAATACCGATACGCCGCTATGGAACACGACCAACTTCGCATTTTCGGCAGCCACCGTCCCGGGGATAAAACGAAATACTTTCGGACGAACTTCATTCCCCTCAAAACCATACCACCCACTGCACATATCAAGGGGCCCGGCAAGCATATTAATAAAAGCGGCCGAAACGGCTGTCTCAGGATAATAGGAATATTTTGCATCGGCCTGACTATGGCAATATTCCCGCGTAAGTACATTAGGCCAGGTACGATCGTCGCCACTGGGTGGTATCGGGTTATCATGAAAATTCACCGTCAACTTATACTTAGCACAAAGCTCAACCACCCGGCGAGTTTGCAACACTTTTGCTTGCCCCGTACTTGTCATAAAACCATACTTCACGCCTGAAGCCCCCCAATCATGAAATTGCTTCAGCACACGCTCCAAGCCAAACTTATTCGCCCCCACATCATTGAGGTATAAGATAATTCCGACTCCCTTTGCTTTGGCATATCTGAAGTTTTCTTCAATGTCGATTTCTCCTGCCGATTGCGTTGGATCCGAATTTTCACTGAACTCAGGACCGTACCAATCGGCATCCATCAAGAGATAATCGACATTATTTTCTGCAGCAAAGTCGATAAAACGTTTATGCGAAACTGTATTCAAGCCATATACAAAACCATCGGGAGCGGTGAAGCCCCACACACGCCAATCCCACATCGTCAAACCCGGTTTTATCCAGGACGTATCTTCTATTTCACAGGGCGGATTCAGATTTTGGAGTAGGTTGCTCTCGACCAAATCGCCAGGTTGCTTACCAATCATGATCACACGCCACGAGGTATGCATGCCTGTTTTTGCGTTGGAGTGCCCCTGCAAGTCGCATTGAAAAGCATTGGCTTTGCCTGCAGGCTTGATTTTAAAATTCGCAAAATCATAAATCGCTGCTTCATGAATACCGAGGTACAAATCGTTGGCACATTCGAGCACCATAGGAGCAAATACTGGATCTTTAGCGGCATTAATAGAGAGAGGCCCCAAATTATCACGCTCACCATTGGCCGACCACCAAGTGTAATCATCGGCAAAGGCAAACTCCGAAAGATCTTCTTCAATGACAAATTCCGTCAAATTTTCCTGTTTCGGGAAAGCATACCGAAAAGCAACGCCATTGTTATAGGCTCTAAACTCAACAGTTAACTGCTTGCGATTCCCCCCCGCCTCTTCCAGAAATAGTGTCATTTCATTATACTGATTTCGTATAAGCCGGTTTTTCCACCAAGTCATTTCATAAGTTTCATCCACTTCTCGCTTTTGGGTGTCGACAACGTTGAAGCCTCCTTGATAAGCAGGATCCAGTTTTAGACCCAATGCGGCATTTTGAATAGGCGTTTTATCACCAACAACTACTGTGTATGCTGGCTTTCCATCGTTTAACGAGATCAATATTTTGACATGGCCATCAGGCGATAGAAGGTTATAATCTTTGGCTTGTACTATAAACGACAGCAAAGCCAGGACAACAAAAAAAACGAATCTCATAATTATTTTCTTTAGGTTTAATTAATTTCTGTTCAGGTTTATAATTAATGACTTTAAAAAGTAAATACTCAAATTCTCCTGCCCCCAGTTACTCCCAGCCGATAATCAAATCCTTTTTTCGAGAAGATGGAGTCACTTCAAGCCTCTCTATTTCACCATTTCGAATCACTCCTTCAACAAGGGTATTCCGAGGAGCATGCAGTTTGAAATCGACGTCCCATTCTTTGGGCCATGCCGGCAATAAATAGATTTTATCCCCATCGTACTGTACCAACATACGCTGAAGTGCAATCATGGCTACTGAACCATGATCCTGATCAGGTGTCCAGTCGTAATTTGGTCCCCACATGGCTGGAAATCGATAGGCCTTATTGCTCGTATTAAAATTGGTCGTTGTCAAAGCAGCAGCTTCCTCTGTTAATCCTAAATATGCTGCTTTAATTGCATTTTGCTGCCATCCGCCGGTCTCTTTTATTGCTCTGTTTTCAAATGTATTGCGAGCTATTTCTAAATCAGGTTTCCCGATGCCATATGTCCGATATGGGAAAATTGCGTATAGTTCCGGATTCTCCACATTTTGCTTGCCACTGTATTCCTGAGCCGGTGCCAGCAACATCTTTCCATCAACTTTCCGCATAGGTATTTCGGGCAATTCGGCAATTAATCTACTGTATTGTCTTCGTTGTTCGTCAGTAATTACAGTTTCCGGCAACTTTAATAACTCAGAACAAACCTTATTTATTCCAACGATTTCGGGTAATGGATTTACGGCCGTATTGTAAGTTTCCAGTGCCATTGCCGGATCAAACAATATTTTACCATTTTCATCCCGTCCCCAGTGCTGATCAAAAAATGTCATCACCTCTGTTACCACCGGAAGTATAAGTTCTTTTAATGTTTTTTCATCTTTGGTAAACGCATAATAGTCCAACGCCATGAGAGAAAATTCCAATCCGCTTTGCCAATAATAGCGTATGAATCTATTGACAGTCGTTCCAAGTGACAAGTCGTCAGGCCTGTCGTGTCCGTAGTTTGACTCGGCAAATGTTCCCCAGTGTCGCATTGTCTCGATATAAAAAGCACCATCGTGTCCGTAGTAAGTTTTTGTAGCAAATTTTCGAATATCCAGCACATCTCGGTACATTTTAAACAGAGGCTTCATCAAGTCAAAGTCGCCGGCTTCCAGCATCGACCAATAGGGCAACCTTGTATTTTGCCACCAGTAGGGTCCTCCCCACTGCCGGAAATCGGCATCAAAACCGGCAAATCTGTTATCCAGATTTTTGGTGTCAACCGTAAAAATAGAACCATTGAATTTTATCGGCGAATTCCCTCTTCCCGAACAGGCATTCATGTAACGTTGCAAATTGTAGTTTTTTGAAACATTGGCAACTTTTTCTTTTTCTGCCTTGTTTGATGTGTTCACAAAAATGTGGCTCCTGTTCCAAAACGACTGCCACCAGTTAGCATGGGCTTGCAATCGGTTTTCCCGAGATTCGGATGTTACTTTTCTGGCAATATTGTCTATCTCTTTTCCCCATTTATTCAGACTTTTGGTTTGAGCTGTTAATGCAAATACCGATACGGAGAATTCGGTGACTGCTTCTTTTGATTCCAATTTTGCCGGTGTTGTTTTTTGCAGCTTATCTGAATGGATTAAACCTCCAAAGGTAGCATGCAACAAGGGGTCTTTGCCTCTTTTCAGGTATCCCTCCAACCCCTGCATGGTCAGGTTATTTTTCCATATCGAACGTTCATTTCTGTGCGCCCATATAACGTATCCCTTGTCGTTCTCAAAAATGGTATCTTTCTCAACAATAACTGTTTTTAATCCATAGGCGGAGTGCATTTCTGTATTATCTGCAATTTCTCTTTGTTCCAGTCTCCATGGCTCTGTTGTTACTGAGGCGGTAACCTTTTTCTGACTTTTAACGTCAAGTTCTACTACCGGATGATTGGCATCGACCCAGACATCGATGGATACCTTTTCTTCTGCTTTGCCGGCTTCAATATGTATTACCCCATCTTTCAAAATTAATTCCTGTGAAAAAGGTTCTCCCCTTTTAAAAGGGTTGGGCGAAAGCGACAGTCTTACTTTTCCGAGTTTCAACAAACGGGCATTTTCGCTCCAGGCATCGGTTTTTGAAAGGTAAAACAGCAGATCACCGTTTTCTTCTACCCAAAGATTAATCCCGATATCGCCATTGCCTGCCGGCATGGAACCCAATGAGTTTTTTGATGGTGAATCCCAAATGACATTGCAATCACCTATAGCACTGACCGGCTGCACTTTACTAAATTCGCAAACAATGGTTTTAACCGATTGATTTGCCATTAAATGATAGCCTTCGGATTTCCAGTGGAACCTGTCCAATTTTGCCAGATGCAGTTTATCCTCAACCAACCCGTACAAATCGTTTACCGGGATATTGTATTTTTTCATCACACCGGCTGCCCATTCATTTCTTTCGGTAATGGTAGGATTGATTTCCTTGTTTAGTTCAGCCTTATCTTTTTCGGTAACTGGTGTTGTACTTGCCCAAATCAACTTTGCACCTTTTGCATTATCAATTAGGGTTTGAACATACTTTTCAAGCAGCGGAACATATTCATGGTCTTTAATCCGTCCTTCCGGCCAACCATGCAGTCCAATATTAAATTGAATGACATCGTAATTATTTGACGAAACGACCTTTGCTAAATCGCTAAAAAGATGTTCGCTTTTTAAGTGCATTGGAGTTAACCAGTAATCAACATTAGCTAACTTTTTAAGGCTGTCGATTACACTTTGATGAAAGCCATTCATTACCGAATCGCCAATCAGTAAAACATTTTTCAGACTATCGTTTTTCTCTTTTGCCGGATAAAACTTCCAGGGGCCTCCTTCGGAATGTAATCCAAGCTGCTCATCGGTCTGACTAAACAAACTACTTGTTGTAATAATAACGAAGCAAATTGATAAAAGTAAATAACGCATAGCTATACGATTTTTATTTTTTTCTGATGATTACTGCTAAACCTGAGTTTTCTACCAAAGTTTTTGTCAAGACCGTTTTTTGATTTACTGCTATTGTTTCCAGAGTCACCTTATTATCTTCCAACCCACTTGCATCTTGCGAGAAGATGGTTGCTTCATAAGCCTTCCCTTCATCCAAAAATGAGAATGAAATTTCAAGCGAACGAGCCTTATTAGCTGTTAACGATCCAACAAACCAATCCTCTCCGGTTCTTCTGACAACGGTTGCATATTCACCAATCTCACCTTCCAATACTTTTGTTTCATCCCACACGGTGGGCAGAGCATCATAAAAACCAAGTTCTTCACTTTCTTCAATTATCCCTTCAGCTGAGCCGGCTCCCCCCTTTTTATGGGGTGATCCTTCGGGACGATCGTACCAATAGACAAATTGCCACGGACTGTAAAGCATGATAGCTTTTGCCATTTGCCCGGCCTTTCCACCCATTTTTTCAGATACCCGAGGAGCCAAAAAGCAGTTCGTATTGTCTCCTGCACCGGCAATCATACGGGTAAAAAGGGTAATCAAGGTATGCTCGGTAGAAGGACTCTCTTCGTCGCCACGAATGCCTTCCTGGGTGATCAGATTAGGATAAGTGCGTGAGTAACCTGTTGGTCGATATTCATCGTGCACATCAACCATTAATTCATATTTCGCGGCTTTCCGAATTGCATCGTGCAACCACGAAGTCCACTCCTGCGGTCCCACATTCACAAATCCGTATTTTACCCCTGCAACTCCCCATGATTTTAATAAGGGAAGGACCTCGTCCAGCTGTTTTTCTAGTGCACGACGGTTTACATACAAAATTACACCGACACCTTTTTCTTTTGCGTAGTTGATTACATACTGCAGACCAAGTGGTCCCGGCGACCGTTTGGGATCGACAGTAACAGTCGTTGCATCCGATGCATCGTCGTATTCATTGCCGTACCAGCCAGCATCAAATTCTACAAACTGAAGATTGTGCTTTGCTGCAAAGTCAACGCAAGCAATCCCTCCTTTTGTCGTAAGCGTTACTTCTCGAATTACTTTACCGGGTTTTATCCACGAGACATCTGCCAGTTGATTGGGTTCATTCAGGTTCTCAATGAAATAGTTATTTTCAAGCAATTCGCCAGGAGATGCTCCTACCATTACATACCGCCATGGTGTAGTGTATTTTGCTTTTTCAAGATCCACATTGCTTGACAGATCAACCTGTAATGACAAAGCTTTCAGAGAATCTCTTCTAAATTTCATCCGTGCAAAATCCACTAACGCAGCTTCACCAATAGCTAAAAAGGATTTTTCGTTCCTTTTAACAACAAGCGGCCGTTCACTGACTCCATCGATTTTACTGATATTTTCTTTTTCGTAAACCCCTTGAGCTCTATCAGTAACCCAAGCGTCGTAATCATCCTGAAAGTTGAAGGCTGTTAACTCCCTGGTAAGTATTTTATTGTCGACAGATTTTTCATCAAACAAATAGCGAAAGGCAACCCCTTCATCATATACCCGACACAGTAGTGTCAAATTTTGATTTTTATCGTTTTTATTTGTCAGGTTAATTTTAAGTTGATTATACCTGTCGCGAACAGTATTGCGTTCACCGTAAACAGGCTTCCACGTTTCATCAAAGGAAGTATGTTTTATACTGCTTATCTGGTCATATCTCAAACTATCTTTTTCATTAAAAACAAAGCTCCCAACATTTACATCTAAAATTGCTTCTTTTGAATTATACAGGCTTAACATCAAACCGGAATCCTCAGATGTAATTTTAGCCACCAAGTTTGATGAGGGGCTATTAACTTCCACAGGATTCCTGTTACAGGAAATACTAATGATATACAGAAAAAGGATGGGAACTAAAAAATACTTATTCATATCGGTTTAATTGCGTTATTAATTCATACGTCTCATTTAACGGACCTTACAGGAAAAACACTTAATATAAGTGTGCCGTCCCTTGATTTTATGCCAATTAACTAGTTTAAAACAGATTAATATTATTCCTGAAAAAACGGATTAAAATCTATTTTCTGAAATTCCGGATTATCTGTAAATATTGGAGACTTCTTTTTCAATGTGTAGTTATTGTTATCGGCATCCACAAACAGATTCTTAAGTTCGCCCTCTGAATAATTAAGATCGCCTCGAATAGTCAAGTATGTAGAATCAACCCGGTCAACTATTGTACAAGGGTTTTTACTTCCGATTGACACATTGTTAAGTGATTTTGTCCCCCAATATTTTGCTTTCTCCGGCCCCGCCTGACCCTTAATCTCCTGTATATGTGGATACTTATCTTTCCACACTCCATTAAATGCGTCCACTTGTTCCAAGCGTTTATCTTGAATATCCTGCCATGGCCGATGCTGGATAACAATTGGCCGTTCGCAGTTAATAAGAATATTATTCTTGCAAATGATATTACGGCCGCTGATAAGTACTCCTGCCAGAATGTCGGTAAAAATGTTATTCTCAATGGTCACCCCACCGGAATAATCGTCAAGATAGATGCCATGCCAATATCCGTGGTGATAGAAAGGATTTGGGCTCCCCACATGATGGATATAATTATTTCGGATTACGGTTCCAATAGCTGTCACGTCACGACCGGTATAGATAGCTCCACCATCGTCACTTTCTAACAACACATTATACATTTCATTGCCTTCAATAATATGTTCGTTTCCATAATAAATAATCGCACTATGGGGAGAATCATAGATTTCACATCCTGAAATCCTGTTTCCAACACCTGTTAAATGTATGCCTGGAGAATACGTTTGATACCGTAGACCAGTATGAAAAATCTCACATTGGTCGACATAATTATTGGCTGGTGTCAACGTTTTCACATCACCACCTCCCAGACTAACGCCACCAGCTCCGGTGTTATAGATTTTACATGATTTTAATCCATTATTTGTCCCGGCCTGCCTGTTTAGAGTTACATCAGCATAAAGGCTCTGACTTAGCGAGCCAATAATCCCCTTTTGTAATTCACCAAGCCCCTCGTGTTTTAGATTTTTAAATGGGGTTACACCCTTGCCAAAAGAGACTGCATAAGAACCAAAATTCCTGAATGTACAGTTCTTGAATAGATTATTATGTCCAAGTTCCACATAGGCGCCTAAACCACGTCCATTTTCAAATGTAATATTTTCAAAAGTTACATTCCCAGCTCCTTCAATCGAGACCAACGGTTCTTCCATAATAGTTACCGAAATATCCTCTTCATTAAACGGATAGATATAAACAATACCTTTTTGTCGATCAATAAAATAGTCCCCTGGCTTACTGATCTCTTCCAATATGTTCATAAATTTAAAATGCCCCCCGGTAATACCGTACAAGTATGGTTTTACAGTTTTGATGGTCTGCTTTTTGATGTCGATGGCCTCCACTTTTAATTTATCATCAGCCCAAACAGTCCCGAACATACCTTGCACCCACAAATCGTTCAGTTTGCTCCATAATAACGGACGCGATGACTCGTACACAAAAGTTCCACCTCTATTCGAAAAATCTTCGTTTCGAGGTTTTGAACATGAATCAATTACCTTGGCAATTTCAACATAGCCCTCGGCAGGCCAGGACGCAAGAGTCATGGCTTTATCTCCCTGAAAAAGCTCCATCCCTGCAGACAAAATTGCCCGACTAAACCCCGTATGTTTTATCTCCCCGTAATCCGATATTTTCTTCCTTCTCAGATTTAATAATCTCACTTTGTTTCCGGCAACTGTATCGACAATTGATTTTATTATCTCATCATTAGGAGTTTCAAGTTCGTCAAATTTAAAATATCTACCTCCTGACACAATCACATCTTCATTATCAAATGAGGTGATCACCAAAGGACTTACTTCTGTTCCAGACAGAATTTCATTGAAGACCAGCGATTTCTTTAATTCATATCTTCCTTCCCGCAAAATCACTTTAAATGCTTTTTCACTACCTTCTTGCTTTTCAGCCTGAATCGAACTTATTGCCCGTTCAATCGAGGCAAAAGGAGCAGTCTCTGTTCCGGGATTGTCATCGCTTCCATTTTGTGCTACAAAATAAACTTCATTGTTTGAGCAAGCCGAGAATACGATGAATAACAATATGATTATTCCAATTTTTCTTGCGTTCATATAACTTGTTTTTGGCTATTCAAATAATTGTAATGCAAACTTCCTGGCTGTCGGATTAGCAACTGTTCGATTATTTAATTGAAGTTGGCAAATCCGATAGACGCCTTTTCCCTTTTTCATTTCTGATACTGCCGCATATTCGCCACCCATATCCACCCAGGTCGTTTTTCCTGTTTTCAGAATTGGAGTCCAACCAGTATCTGCTTTTATCATTGACCTTAGAATTGGTGTTACCAGTCCTTTGGAATCATTGTACCAGAAACTGAAATCAAACGCATGGGCATCTTTTACGATAGCATGCCCCGACTCGGGCGACACAAAATAATATTGGCCCATAATGGTATTCTCAATCGTAACCGACCTATTATCAACAGCATGTTCTCCTGCTGAAAGTTCGAGAAACAGGAGTGTTTTTCCGTTCTCAACCATTTCATCAAGTTGATCTTTGTTTTGCTGATAGTAACTCATATCATCAACGAGAATCACTTTGGCTGAATTCCGATCTTCCACCTGTTTAATACCCAATTCGGATAAAAGCTGCCCAGCTTTCCCTTTTTCAGAAGGCGTATAAACCGAAATCGTTGAGTTTGCAACTTCTTGCGGGAATACATCCAAATCGATCACCGATTCAGACACTCCTTTACTCTCTTGATCAAATAATGCCAAACGTAATTGGTACTGTGACCGTTTTGAGACCTGCGGTGCTTTCAGATTAATATATCCCTGAAACTTGGAACTATTTTCAGAGAATACAGGATTGGTTTCAGCTGCTTCTATTACTTTTCCGTTTTTCTCCAATTGCCATTTCAGCTTGTAGTTTTCAGGAATGGTATTCAAATCATTACACAACCATGCTTCTATTTTCACCTCTTCACCTGTAAAGAATTTAGATCGGTCTGTTCGAAGATTAACCATTACCGGAGCCAAGGCATCGCGGTAAACAAAAAACGCCTTCTTGGGATTTCGGTCCACATCCATGATGGCTTTCATCCAACCGGCTGGCCAGGCATCGATAAACAGGTGAATGGCAAAGGTCATCATATTGGTATCGCGGCGAAATGCTTCTGTAACCAGCTGCGTTGCCCACGCCTGATGGTCTTGACTCGCCTCAATCCAATCCTCCAATTTTCCCGGAGTTGGATACCACATGTAATGAAAACGATAGGTTTGAGCCTTTACTACTTTATCGGGCCACCACTGCTGGTTTTCATCTTCAGGCAACCATTCCTTCGGCCAATATTTCTTCATTACCTCATAACTATCGAATGCCTCCGCTCCAAATTCACCACAACCATAAAACCAACCGGGTTTGGTCTTCTGCCAATACCCTTTGTGCAATTCGCCCAATCCCAACCCATGACCGTTATACCAGGTATTGTAACAATGGCTGTCGGGTAAACCAGGCGAAGGCGGATCGTAATCACCATCGCCAGCTTTAATTACACGGTCGGGGTTCCAATGATGTACAATCTGATCGCAAGCTTTAAAAAAACGATAATATTCTTCGGCGCTTGCCATGCTGCGCTGCGGATGTCCTTCACCATTGGGAAAACGCTCGTTGATATAAGTTACCAAAATATTACTGGGATGGTTGCGCACCAAGCGTTCCATTTCTCCTGCTTGTTTTACTCCTTCAGCAAACAGGTTAGGACGCAAACTGCCAAATAGAGGCAAATCGGTTTGAAGCATTATGCCCAACTGATTACAATATTCGTAAATCTCAGGCTGAACAGGCCGCTGTGTAAGGCGAATAAAATTAAGGTTACAAACCTTTGCCAACAGGATATCATCAATCAGCTGTTCCCAATTCTTATTTTTTACATCTAGCTGCAAAAAACCCATCGTATTGGCTCCCCGCAAACGTATTTTCTGTCCATTAAGATACATCTGCCCCCGGGGAATGGAAACTGTATCTTGCGTGAAGGATCGCATTCCAAAGGAAGTAGCCCGTGAGTCCGTCACTTCTCCATCCTCATTCAATACTTTTGTTTGTAGTTGATACAAATAAGGCGTTTCATTATTCCATAGCTTAGGATCTTTCATGGGAAGTTTTATTTTCAGATAGTTAACACCATACCCCATTTTTAAACGACTCACTTCCCAATCATTCGGCTTGGCTAGATCTCCCACTCCCGGAATATAGGTTGTTGATGGGATATACTCAAAATCTGTTAATACCGTATCTTTAAAATTTTGCCCGTACACACTCAACTGCAACCTAACATCCTGATAGTTTTCATAGAAATTATTGACCTCAACCCAAACTTCAGTTTCCTCCTCTTCGAGCAGCGGACGCACGAACACGTCATTCAAATGAATTGCATTGCGTGACTCAATATAGCAATCCTGGTAAATACCCATTCCAGGGGGACAATGGTGCCAGCCGCGAACTGGGTCATCCCACCCGAGCCCACTTGCTGCATAAATTTTATTGCCAATCTGCTTTTCACCAACAGCATCCGGAGAACCAAGTGTTGAAAAGTCGTTTTCTACTTTCACCAACAAGGTATTCTTACCTGGCTTAATCTGTTTGGAGATATCAAACTCAAAGGGTGCAAAAAAGCCTTCATGCTCTCCCACCAAAGCACTATTCACAAATACTTTTGCCCTGTAATCGACTCCCTTGAAACAGATAAACTGACTATCAAAGTCCAACATATCTTCTGAGAGTTCGAACTCTTTATAATAATAGGTTGTGACACGTCCTTCCGGAGGTCCATAATGAGGAACTTTTACGGTAGTCCATTCTCCCTTTCCTTTTAGTGTTTCCCCAAAATTTACTTGATCCTCATCTGTCTCAATCCGCCAGTTAAACTCTTCGAGGAACAACTGCTTGCGGGTTTCTTCTAATTGCGGAGCATAATTGCTCATAAAAGGCCTATACTTCTTCCGCATTAAGGCCAGTTCCCGCTGCAATTCTTCCTTGGTATCCATTCGCTCCAAAGGATTAAAGGCCGATCCTTTCCCTTTCATATCCGGCAAATAAATATCCGGCAATACCGGGGGAAGTTTATCCTCCAATAAGTGGATCCTGGTGGCTTGCTCTCGATTACCTATTTGTGCAAAATGGTCTACCTTTTCGATTCTGTTCTGTGCTGACGCCAAGCACATCGTAAAAAGAAAAATCGAGCTTGTTAAAATACTTCTATAGGACATTTCAATATATAATTTTTAAAAATATATCCGAAAGAGAGGACGCCCAAGGCTAAAATGACTTGGCAGTTACAAACTCCAGGAGCTGGAAGAATCCCTCCAAAAAACCCCATGGCAATTCACGCTAGCTCATCCATCGCCCTTGGCACTCTTGCCCCTCTCTTTACAGCATATTCAGTTTTTCATTCCAACTCAATCGATAGAAAAATAATGATATCTATTTCTTTTCTTCTTTCATGTTGAAGTTTACTCTTTTACCACCCCAATTTTCTCAAATGGGATATCCTGAAATCCGGTTATTTGCTTAAATGCTTTTGCTGATTCTTTCAATTTAAAATTCATGTTTTCCCCATCTACAAAACCCGGATCTTCATCAGTTATCCAGTTGTCATCCTCAAAAGGCATCCAGTCTTTTTCGCCTTCGTAGGTCCTTTTAACGTTATAGAAGATATTTTTTGAAACCTTGTTTCGTTTGGGTAAGGATGGATCATCTTCCCAATAAATAGCCAGCTTGGGGTATCTGACACTATAGGGAGGCTGCTGATAATTAACCATTTTTAATCGTTGATCATAAATTCCCCCTTTAGCAATGGTTCCTGCTGACCAATTTTGGTTTCGGTTATCCACATGGATGCCCAATTCTGCATCGATAAAAATATTGTTGGTATACGGATTATCATGTCCTCCACCTATGAGTACAGGCATATTCCCAGGTTTGTAAAAGATATTTCCAAACACTTCCATCCCGCAAGCCCCGTCATCATGATAAACCGCCGAAGTAGCATGAATGCTGTTCAGGTGATGAAAAAAGTTATAAAATACCTGATGACCTCTTTCCGACGGATCACGACCGTAATAGAGTGCTCCCTGGTCGTGCACTTCCTGGCATACGTGATGAACTTCATTGAACTCGATCAGATGATCGTTTCCATGTAGCAGAATCGCCATACTGGGCGCATTATACAATTCACAATGTGAAATTCGGTTTCCTACGCCACTAATATCAATCCCTGCCCGATATGATTTTTCGATACGGTTAAAATCATGAATCGTACAATTCTCCACATAGTTATTACCGGGCTCCAGCGTCAACCGGTCTCCTCCGCTCAAATGAATACCTCCGGCGCCGGTATTGTATATCGAACAATTGACTATTCCATTGTTTGAACCCGCTTCTCGGTTAAAAATTGGATCCTCATAAATATGTTGAAGGTAACTGCCTATTTTTTCAGATGCCGGCTCCCCGATTCCCTCGTGAGCCAGGTCTTTAAAAGGAGCGATCCCCCTACCCATGCAAACTCCTACAATTCCAAGATTTTTAAAGGTACAGTTGCTGATGAGGTTATTGTTGGTACGCTCCATGTAAATTCCCATTCCGCGGGAACATTCAAAAGTGATTCCATCGAAACGGATATTAGAAGCTCCCATGACACTAACCATGGGCTTCTCAAGCATTGAAATCTCCAATGTTTTAATCTCATCTGAAGGGAAAAGATAAAGTTTACCATTCCTGCGGTCGATGTAAAATTCACCTGGCTCATCGACCTCTTCAAGGATATTGTATACAAACCAGCGGTTAAATTTTGCTCCGGTTCCAAATCCGTAAAGCGAAGGCTGTTTGGTTCTGAATATTTTGTTTTTCGTGTCTATCTCGGACAACTCGACGGCATCCTCGGCCCAACCTCTTCTGAAATAGCCCGAAATCCAGATGTCATCGTGTGACTTCCACGTTAACGGACGATCCGTATCGAACGTAAAAGCCCCTCCACGGTTACTAAAATCACCATCACGCGGAACCGATCCGCTATCAATGATTTTTCCCATCTTAATGGTGGAATCGTTAGGCCAGCGCGCCAACGAAAAGGGTTGCCCATTAACAAATAATTCAGCCCAAGCAGGACCAAAAGGACGAGCAAAACCAACTGGACGCATTACGCCATAATCGCTTATCCCCTGAGCTTTGAGATCAAGCTCTACAATTTGATTGCTTACAGTACTATTAAATCGTGATAGAACATCAGCATCACTTACCGCTTGGGCATTTTTTACATGGATTTTTCGTCCTCCTTGAATTATTACATCTTCATCCTGATAAGCAGAATATACTACCGAATACCCTTCACGTCCTGAGTCTTCTTCCGTTAATTTAAAAGATTCCGTTCTAAAATATATTCCTTCGCGAAGGTTTACATGAAAGCTATTTTCAGCTTTCCCTTCTTTTTTTAGCTTCCTGATTTCGTCTCTGGCACGTTCGAGCGATGCAAACGGATTCTCAATACTCCCATCACCACGACTGTTGTCGCCATCTGTGGCCACAAAAATTTCAACCTGCCGTGGTTGACACGAACTATTCATAACGATAATGGCAACTAATATCATCAATCTCGAAAATAAAACCCCTATTTTCCTCATAATGTAAACTTGTCTTTATAATTCCTTTTCAGACCTGTAGGCTAAGCTCTCGTAAAACGTATCTTTAAAGATAATATGTCCTGCTGCATCAGCATACAGCAGGACATTTTTTTTTCAATTTTAGTACGATGACCTATTAATATCCTGAATTCTGTTCCAATGGATTCTCCTTATTGGCTTCAATCTCCGAATTAGGAATCGGAAATTTATTTAAGTGATCACCTAATGAGTACCCGTTGTAGATTACCGCTTCGTTATATTTCATAAGGTATTCAGTAAGTTTTCCCATTCTCAATAATGTATTTAGACGATACTCTTCAACATGCAACTCACGAGCCCGCTCGTCAAGAATAAGGTCGATATTTACATCTCCTGAGTTTACAGGAGTTGCCTGTGCCCGATTTCTCACAACATTAATATCGTCAGCCGCTTTTTGATTTTCGCCTTTTAAGTGATATGCTTCTGCCCTTAATAAATAAGTTTCTGCTAATCGCATAATATACCAGTCCTTATAGATACGCCCGTTGTCGTGCCATTCTTTACTGGTTGCATCTTGGAACTGTCCGTAATGAACAGCTGTTACATTTTTCTTAAAATGGGGACTTACACGGCTTTTATTAAAGTCTGCCGGTGTTCCCAAGTTATCAGGAGTAATTGGCTGACCATAAAATTCACTTTCCGGGTTAGTCCAATAATATGTTCTCTGAATATTGTATTTCGAGTTTCTGATATCCTTGTCAAAGTCTCCTTTAAAGTCCCAAACCTGCTGGGCAAGATAATCGGTTGCTGTCCCCCAGCCAACCGGCCTTCCACCGAGAACATCTTTTAGGTAGTTACTTTTCCCATTTTTATCCTTCAAATTCCAGAACACAGGTCCCCACCATCTTTCAAGCACAAAATTACCACCCCATTGGCCAACGTTCCCGCCACCAAGAATTTCAACATCAAATTGTACATTCCAGATGCATTCGTTGTTTCCTTCACTTCGGTTAAAGTTTCCATCTCTGAATAAATCCCAATAAACATCACCCCAGGATTCACTTTCTCCCTGATAATCATATCCGTTAAATTGGAAATCTTTATATTTCCCAAAGCGTTCAGTCATTAACGAATAGGCTGGATCGTTTATAACAGCAGAAGCTGCATCAATTGCTCCCTGATAATCGCCCATCTGAATCAATATTTCAGATAAAAGGTGATAAGCTGCTGCACGCGGAGCACGTCCGCCTTTCAGCTGATCAGCTGTTGGCATCCATTGCGTCGCAAAAGTCAAGTCATCTTTGCATTGCTTGTAAATGGCTTCTTGTGTAGCTCGTTCATAATCAAATTTTGGGCCGGAAGTTTCTTCTAAAACAAGAGGGACTCCTCCATACATATTCGCCAAAAAGCGATAGGCAAATGCCCGAAGAAACTTAGCTTCCCCCACAATGGCATTCTTCTCATCTTCCGAGATCCATTCAACAACATCACTTTCTGCCCTGGCAATAATAACATTGGCTTTAAATATATAGTCGTAGCATCGACTCCACCATTTGCTTGCATATCCGTTATCGGCATTAAATGTTCCCCATTTAAACATTTCATTAAACGAAGTCGGCGATGGATTATTGGCTGATACGATATCTACATCCATCCCCAGCATATCATAATTTTCTCTGCTATCTGTGTTTGCATAAAAATTATCTCTTACGCTAAGATAAATATGGGCAAGTGCTGACTCGAAACCAGCTTTGGTCGTAAATGAATTCTCTGGGCTTAGAAAATCCTTTGGTACTTCTGTTAATACCTTTTCATGATCGCATGATACTCCCGCCATTGTTAAGCACAACACGAGAATACAATATTTAATATTTTTCATTTTTTTGACTGTTTAGAAATTAAATGATAATGAGAATAAATAAGTGCGGATTGATGGTGTGGCATTATCTGTCAAACCTTGTCCGGTTTCCGGGTCCAGCCCTTCCCAATGTGGAGCATATGTAAACAGATTATCTGCACTTACAGTTGCTTGCATTCCCTGAATTCCAAAGGGTTTTACAACATCTGTCAGGTTATAGCTTAGTGCCACCTTTTGCAGTTTAATGAAGCTTCGGTCGAAGTATTTTGTACCTTTGAATGCCGCATTATCTTTATAGTCAGGTCTAGGGAAAAGCGCCCCTGTATTTTCCGGAGTCCAGTAGTCATATACCGGGCGGTTCAAGCTTTCATTATTAGTATATCCATCAAAATAAGGAGTATTACCTCCTGATAGAAAATATCCGTTTCCTCCCCATATTGAATAAAGATAGGCCATTAAGGTGATGTTTTTATATTTAAATGAGTTTGTCCAACTCCACCGGAAATTCTCTTTGCTCGTTCCAAGAAACTGGCGATCGTTTGTGGAAGTGATCTTTCCATCAAGCTCTCCATTTTCATCCGGCAAATCTTCCAATATATAATCACCGGGTCTCATACCCTCCATGATTGTCCCATTATCAACATCTTCCTGTTGGTACATACCGACAACTTTATAAGTATAAATGGTGCCCAATGATTTTCCAATAAAGTACCCCGAGCTAATCAGATCGTCTTCCACCCCGTCTTCATCATTATCTTCGCCATAAATGGTAACCACTTTATTTCGATTAAGCGAAAAAGCAAAATCCGAGGTCCATTTAAATTCCTGTTTTTCAACATTCAATGTGTGCAGATTAATTTCTATACCTTTATTTTGAATCTCCCCAAGGTTTGAGATGATGCTGCTTTTTCCTGAGGCTTTAGGTAAGGACAGAGGGAATAACAAATCGGTTGTTTTAGTATGATAAGCATCAATAGAACCACTTATGCGATGATTTAGCACTCCAAAGTCAAGCCCCATGTTTAATCCTGTAGTTGTTTCCCAGCCTAAATTATCTAATGCAAAAGAAGATATTGCCTGAGTCACGGTATATGAAGGATCTCCTGCAAAAATATATTTACTGGTACCGACTTTAGCCAGCGTCTGGTAACGACCAATGGATTGATTACCATTAGAACCATAAGATACACGAAGGGCCAGGTCGTTAATTGCATCAATATTTTCAATAAAGCTTTCCTTTGAGATATTCCAGTTAAACCCGGAAGAATAGAAAACACCCCACTTTTTGTTTTTACTAAAAGCAGAATAACCATCCCTCCGAACCGTACCTGTAAACGAATACTTGCTATCGAAAGTATAGGTTGCTCTTGCCATTTGCCCAATTCCAAAACTTTCACCACCTCCAGTTGATGCCGTTTGAGTTTTACCATCTTCCAGTTTATAATCCAATAGAATCGTGTTATCAAAATTTTCGGCATATGCACTCAGCGTTTCATTGGCATATTTTTCTCTGGAATAAAGCAGGGTTACATCAAAATTGTGCTTCTCTGCAATAGTGCGGTTATATTTCACAATATTATCCAACATTGTGCTAATAGACCGGCTGTAAGAACGACTTCCTATACCATTTTTCCCTTTTCCGTCGATTGTGTTCTCGTCATAAAAATAGTTTCTCTCACTCCAACGCAATGAATTTGAATAATTAGCGGTATAAGTCAACCCCTTAACACCTGGCACACTAATTTTACCGGTTACTATTCCATTTAAATTGTTCTGCAAATCGTGATCTACTGTTGCAATTTCCCAAAAAGGACTATTAAACGAAGTCGTAGTTTGAGGGAATTGTTTATATGATCCATCATCGTTGTAAACCGATGCCCACGGACTAAAGTGGGTAGCCCGATACATACTTGGAGAATCACCTGAAAAATCGCGCACACTGTATGAACTTTTAACTCCCAGGTTGAACCAATCAGTTAAATCGCTGCTTAAATTAACTCTTCCCGTGAAATTCTTATAACTGTCATTTAAAACGACCCCTTTTTGATCGGTCATCGTAGCTGAGATATAATAGGAACTATTCTCGGTACTGTTTGAAACACTCACATTGGCCCTTACATTGTATGCATTTTGTCTGAACATTTCGTAAGGATCTTTCAGGGTTGGCCTGTGATCGGGTGTGGCTTCATAGTTCTTCTGCTCTTCTTCCTGTAAATAAAGAGGAATGTTATTGGGATCAGTTTCTAAATCGTTAGCTGCCCGAATATCCAATAATCTCTGAATATACCCGTCAGCATTATATACTTTTAGACGTTCAAGCTCATTACTGATACCATAACTCAGCTTCACGTCAAACTTAGGTTTACCATTAATTCCACGTCCGCTTTTAGTCGAAATTAAAATAACACCGTTGGCAGAACGAGATCCGTAAACAGCAGCTGCGCTTGCATCTTTCAATACAGTAAGGCTTTCAATATCATCGGAAGAAATATCACCTATCGAACCTCCATAAATAGCACCGTCAAGAACTATTAATGGACTATTCCCCCCCGTTGAGTTCTGTCCCCGAACGCTAAGTCCTGCGACTTGTCCAGCACTGTTAGTTCCTCCTACATTAAGCCCTGGAACAATTCCTTTTACAGTTTCCAAAACATTATTAACCGGAACCTCACGGTAAGCTTCCAAGTTAGCTTTAGATACTGCCCCAGTAACTGCCTGCTTCTTGCTAGAACCATATCCAATTGCCACGACCTCCTCCAAACCAATCACATCAGACTCCATCACAACATTAATAGTAGTCTTATCACCTACTTTTACCTCTTCAGCTGTCATCCCGATAAAAGAGAAAACAAGCGTAGCTTCCCCTGAACTCACTGCCAGAGAATAGTTCCCATCCACATCAGTGATAACACCATTCATGGTACTTTTCTCCACCACATTGACTCCGGGAAGCGGATTCTTGTCGCTATCGGTAACCGTGCCATTAATCGTCACTTGCTGGGCATATAATATACTTAGCCCACTACCAAGAAGTAGCACGACAAGCATTGCCCGTTTCATCATTTTTTTCATAAGTTTTAGTTTAAATATTATCAGTGAAAGTTAGGCTAGTCATGCTCAAGCAGGTATCACATATCTGGCAATTATTATTCCGTATCCGCAACCACTATAACAGAACCGGAAATCTCTTTACCTATATCGGAAACCAGCTGAAATATTAACTTTATTGAATAAATTTGTGATGACCAACCACGAATAACTAAGTAGCCTAAACTATGAAGCAAGTTGCTCTTCTTCTTCTTTTCATTACCATTACAATCACATGCTTTTCTGAATATAAATTCAAGAAAATAACAACCAACGAAGGATTATCGCTTGACAATATTGACTGCATTGCACAGGATAGCGAAGGATTACTCTATTTTGGAACGAATAAAATTAACCTATACGATGGTAATTCGATTCATACGTATGACTTAACAAACGCTTCAGGCTTCGGAAGTAAAGTCAAAGCAATAGTTCCTTTATCTTCTGCAAAAATTCTATTCGGCACGTTAGACAACGGACTTTTCCTTTTTGACAAAGAGACTGAACGTATTAATCCATTGCCCCTTCTATTAAAATCTGATTCCCTAAACCTACCGATAATCTCCTTACATGACGATCAGCAAGGAAAGCTTTGGATTGGAACGCTTAACAGGGGGCTCTTTTCAATTGAAATAAAAGATATTTTAGAATTAAAAAATCAGACAAGCGTTCCATGCAAAAAGTATCCTGAAAGCGAAGACTACGAAATCAATTCAATTTGTTCTTCACAGCATAAAATATGGCTTGGAACAAGATTCAACGGGCTGCTTGAAATGACTAAAACAGATACTCAATTTTCGATACTATCAAAGTCAGCAATACCACTCTCCTCTCAAGGAATTTGGACCGTTAAACGATTTGACGATTCGCTGTTCATCGGCACCCAGGACGGGTTAAACATCTTTCATACCAAGACTAAGAAGAGTCGTATTTATATCCGTAAACCATCTAACCCCACACTCTCGAACAATATCATCAGG
The DNA here is from genome assembly GCF_052677165.1 of Sunxiuqinia sp. sy24. Classification (NCBI taxonomy): domain Bacteria; kingdom Pseudomonadati; phylum Bacteroidota; class Bacteroidia; order Marinilabiliales; family Prolixibacteraceae; genus Sunxiuqinia; species Sunxiuqinia sp. sy24. The sequence continues at coordinate 527,665 of NZ_JBQYLH010000001.1, read as the reverse complement.
GCCATTTGTAGAGATAAATCCGGAACCGTATGGATCGGCACCCAGGAAGATGGACTCTACGCACTTACTTTCAGGAACAACATACCCGTAATAAGCCATTACCAAAACATTCCAACGAACTCGAACACCCTAAATGTTAACAAAATACTTTCCCTGTATACCGATCGGCACAATAATTTATGGATCGGAACCTGGAATGGAGGTGTTAATATCTTAAACCTACACAATCAGCAATTTATTAATATTCGAAACAAAGGGAAAGCAAACAACCTGTCGGAGAATATGATATGGGCCATTGCCGAAAAAGAAGCTGGAGAATACTGGATTGGAACACATGGTAGTGGTATTTGTGCATTTGAAAAAGATCAGCCGTATTTTAGCGAGGTACTCAAAACGAAGACCATAAACTCCATTTCAAATCTGTACCTCGATAAGAACCGAAAGATTCTTTGGGTTGGAACGTGGGGCAACGGATTAAAAGCTCTCTCCTATCCGAAAATGAATTCCCGATTTGCACAACAGCTTGATTCATCCTTATTAAAGGAGGATCGAATTTATCAGATAGCAGAAGACGCACATGGTGTCTTATGGATTGGCACGGTAAATCATGGACTATTCAGTATTAACTTAAAGGATAATGAAAACACCATCAAACAAAATCATTTTTTCAAACAAAATTCCCTTGATACCGGATTAAAAAGTGCAGAAATTAGAGCCATTATACCTGATAAGAACAACGTTTTATGGATTGGAAGTCTTACGAAAGGATTATTCAAAGCAAAAACAGACGATATGGGAAATATCGTTGAAATGAAACCCATTCAATCCATAAAACTCACACACGAAGATCAAACACCAATAAGAAGTCTTTACCTGGATTCAAAACAGACCCTATGGATTGGACAGGAAAATGGGGTCATTAAATGCTACGATACGCAATTAGATTCATTCAAGCTCGTTCCCCTGCCCCAAAATAATATTGCCACTGCCTTTACTGAAGATAATAAAGGAAACATCTGGATTGCCACATACCACGGGTTAATCAGCTACCATCTTGAAAGTGGCGAAAAGCAGGAGTTTCTTACAGAAACTTGTTTTTACACCCTACTCTTTGATGCAAAAACAAATGAAATGATAACTGGGTCCAATAAAGGGGTCTTTTCATTTTACCCTTCTCAACTTAAAAAAGATCCATTCTACCCCGAAATCATTCTTTCTGAATTAAAAATTTTCAACACAGCGATAAAACCAGGTGATAAAATGAAAGGGGTAATTCCTCTTTCTAAGGCCATCAATTACACAAAGCAACTTACGCTCCCTTATTCATGCAACGTATTTACGATTGACATTACGGCCTTATCCTATTCATCACAAAATAAAAATCAACTGTACTATCAGCTGGCGAATTTTGAGAAATCCTGGAATCAAAGAACAGGTGCCGCAACATCAGTAAGCTACACCAACCTCTCTCCTGGTGATTACACCTTAAAAGTTAAAACAGCCAATAAAGACAATACCTGGAATCCTGAGATTCGCCATCTAAAAATAAAGATTCTTCCTCCCTGGTGGAGAACGAATCTGGCCTATACTGGTTACTCCCTGATCGTATTACTGATTGGTTTCATTATCTATAAAATAATAAGAGCACGAATCGATATAAAACAAGCCTTACATATTGAAAAAATAAAGCAAGAACAAAAAGACAAACTCAATGAATTGAAGCTATCTTTCTTTACAAATATATCTCATGAAATCAGAACACCCTTAACCTTGATTCTAGGTCCACTTGAAAGTATGTTGCAAAATGAACAAGCAAAAACACCCCGTCATCGTCAGTTGACCCTCATGCAAAAGAATGCCAATCTGCTTCTGAATATGGTCAACGAAGTGCTTGATTTTAGAAAAATGGAGAAAGAAAAGATCACGTTAAAGGTGATAGAGATTAACCTAAATGAGTTTATCTTACAGATACTGGGCCAGTTTGAAGGGCAAGCCAACCGAAAAAACATCGCTTTGCAGTTCCTCACGAAGACTCAAAACACAAGGCTTTGGGCTGATGGAAATTTACTTCAAAAAATTCTATTCAACCTCATCTCAAATGCAATCCGATTTACGCATCCTGCAGGCAGCATACAGGTATCAATTGAAGAAAATCAGGCGGTGATCAGTATCTCCGTAACCGACAATGGAATCGGAATTGCCTCCAAAGACCTTCCCCTGATTTTTGACCGATTTTATCAATCATCTTACTCTAACGTCTCAGGTGGTTCAGGAATAGGACTATCTCTTGTAAAAACAATGGTTGAACTTCACAAAGGTTGCTTGAGAGTGGAAAGTCAACCGGGAAAAGGCAGCACCTTTACAATTGAATTTCAGAAAGGCAAAGCACACTACAACCCAGCTGATATTAGTTATGAGAAATTGCAGGATAGTTCGCCCCTTAAAGAGTCAATCGTGGAAGAAAAAGCAGATGTCACGATATCGAAGAAACACACGATCCTTATTATTGACGACAACGATGATATGCGCTTTTACCTTAAAGAAAACCTGATCAAATATTTCAATATTATCGATTTCGATAATGCCCGTGAAGGGTTAACTCACCTGCTCAAAAATGACATATCACTCATTGTTTGCGACATAATGATGCCCGGCATCAATGGAATTGAATTTTGCAAACAGATCAAGTCTGACCTTAAAACATCTCATATTCCGATAATATTACTAACTGCAAAAACGGCTACTGAGTCAATAATAGAAGGTTACGAGAAAGGAGCTGATGATTATATTGGAAAGCCTTTTAGTATCGAGTTGGTAAAGACAAGGATAAACAACCTGATCGCACAACGGGAAAGGCTCCAGCAAAAAATAAAAACACTGAATTTGGAACCTTCCAATATTTCTCCAACTTCTCTGGATGAACAATTCCTGCGAAAAACAATCGACTTAATCGAACAAAATATTTCCAATCACGAATACAGCGCAGAAGACCTAGGGTTAACTCTTGGACTGAGTCAAGATAGCTTATACCGCAAAATTAAGAATCTCACCGGAATGAGTACGACCAAATTCATTCGTATGATTCGCCTAAAAAGAGCTGCACAACTGCTAAAAAGCACGGATTACACAATCTCAGAGATCTTGTATGAAGTTGGCTTTACCAATCCTTCCTATTTTGCAAAATGTTTCAAACAACAATTTGGGGTCTCCGCTTCGGAATACCAAAAATGCAAGATCCCAAAGCAGGAATAATAAAACAAGAACTCATCGATCGTCACACATTGTGAAAGAAAGAAAGAAAGAAAGAAAGAAAGAAAGAAAGGCAAGCCGACTAGCCCTTGGAGGCAGGCCCCAAAATCAAGGTTTCTTCTTTATTCTTCCTTATCGGCAAATGCCAGATCAACCGTTGTTCCTTCGCCGACGATGCTTTTCATCGCAATCCGGATGTTCGTCTTTTTGAGAAGCTCCCCAACCAGAATCAAACCAATTCCATTGCCCAGCTCTTGATTGGTTCCAGCAGTTGATCCCGAAACAGAGGAAAAAAGAGAGGCCAACTTTTCTTCTGCCATTCCCACCCCGTGATCAATAACTGATAAGGTTCTATCCTGATAAATCAGACGGATCACTCCTCCGGGGTACGAATATTTCACCGCGTTAGAGAAAACATTCCGCAAAGCAATTTTCAAGATGGGCTTATTACTGAAAACCCGGCTATCTTCTGGAACTTCGTTTATTACGCTTATTTTCTTACTGTCCAGCAGTTGTTTAAACTCATGGGAAAGCTCAAAAGCCAACTCGCGCAACACTACCGGTTGATTATTTTCGGTGTTGAAACTTTTTGCCTTCGCCCATTCCATCAAACCCGCAGTTATCGCATAGGCCTGATCGGCTGCTTGCTGAATCGTGCTGACAAACTCAATCTCCTTTTCCGAGTCATTATTGGCTTGAATGGTTTCGGCCAATAAGTCTGAGAAACCGATGATATTCGACAAGGGAGTTCGCAAATCGTGCAGAATAACAGAAAAGAAGTTCTCCTGAAAATTCAGTTGGTCTGAGAGCGACCGGATCAACGCCCGATGTTTTTCTTCGATGGCTTTTCGCTCGGAGATATCGAAAACAATCCCAGCTAAAAATAAAGGTTCTCCTGCTGGTCCTCGCTGGATAATGGCGCCCCGATCGTAATACCATTTCCAATCGCCACCCTTGGTTTGTATGCGATATTCCACTTCATACGCTTCTGATTTTCCGGAAAGGTGATCACGCATATTTTGCATCACAGGCTCGTAGTCATCCGGATGCAACTTATCGGTAAAAAACTGGTATTCGCAACCTTGAGGAACATCAGTCCGATCGTAACCCAAATTAGTTGCCTTCAGCGCATTGAAACTAACCTTATTCGCCGGCACGTCCCAAGACCACTGTCCCAGGTTACCTGCCCAGCCAAACTTCAGCCGCTCCACCTCCTTTATTTCCTTCCTCAACGTTGCCACGAGCAGGTCTTTCGCCTGCGAAAGCGCAACCAGCTCTTCCTTAGTTTGGTCGGTATATTTCTTTTCTTCCACGATACGAATGCGTTTGCACTTAATTATTGAAACTGTTTTAGCGGACGTCAAGTTAAACACTTTTACGGAAATGCAAAACGGCCGATAAAGAGCAAGACAAATAAGATCCACCACAGCATGATCTGCTTACAATTTCAAAGAAATAGGAGATTCCGCGAAATAGTCTCGTTCTGTTAATTTTTTATTTTTTGCACATCATGTTTGTCCATAAATGAACTCGCTTATTCAACTAAATCACATCACGATATCGGTTGTCCTGGAAAACCGTGCCTATCCTAAGTCGGCCGTTTAGCGAAAGTATTGGATAACTGCTCATCACCCGTTTTATTTTGTCAGTTTGAGAATCCAGAGAATCACATAAAATGAATAGCAGAAATTAAAGTGAATACTTTCTGGTATTCACTTCGGTATTGAAGCTTTAATTTTCTAGAAATAGAAGATCGAACGCTTGGTTCGTATTCCTCGGTATTCGCCTTTCTTAACCACTTTCACAATGTTCCGATTATTGGCCGCATGATCAGCCTCGGGGCAATCCACGCCATCGTCGCATTTATTCAGCAAACGGGTTTCACCATAGCCTTCGTAGCCCACACGCAGCGGATCAATTCCCTTCCACACGATGTAATCGAAAATAGCTTTTGCCCGCCGCTTCGACAACAGCAGGTTTTCCAAATCATCCCCTCGCGAATCGGTGTGCGATTCGATACGAATTTCCATATCCGGAAACTCAATCAGGTATTGAATCAACTCATCCATGGTTTGAGCAATATCCGAATTAATCTCCCAGTCGCCTACATAAAACTGAACATCTTCCTCGCTAAGAACCTGCAAGGGCTCTCCATTTTCGGTGGTCATGTAGAGCGGCTCGGGCGATCCATCATCAATCACTTCCCGCTCGAGGAACAGCTTGACAACCAATTCCTCCTCCGAGCGAAGTTTTAGGGTTCCGATCTCCGTTTTATTCTTAAAATAAAATTCCTTTTGTCCATGAACGATGTAGCTGCGCCCTTTGGGCACTTCAAACTCAAAATTTCCATCAGCTCCGGTTAGTTGTGTAAAAAGCGTATCGGCAAACAGATTGACCAGACTGATTTTAGCTTCGGCCAACGGTTCTCCGGTATCCATATCCTTGGCTACCCCACGAATAAAGACCGGGATGTAAGGAATGCGGACATAGTATATATCATCGTTGCCGCGTCCTCCTTTTCGGTTCGAAGAAAAATAACCGGCAGTCCCGGTTTCATCCAGCACAAAGCCAAAGTCGTCTTTCGGACTATTCAGCGGATACCCCATATTTTCAACCCGATAGAAATCGCCATTCTCAGGTACGGCAACATAAATATCTAAACCACCTAAGCCACCATGCCCGTTCGATGAAAAATAGAGTAGTCCATCGTAGCTAATAAAAGGGGAAAGTTCATTCCCGCTTGTGTTCACCTTCGGCCCAAGATTAACGGGCGTACTCCAAAAACCTTTCTGAAACTCGGAACAATAAATATCAGTTCCGCCGTAACCTCCGGGCATATCCGAAACAAAATACATGACCTTACCTGTAGTATCAATCGCCGGATGTCCGGTCGAATAGTCATCGCTGTTAAACGCAAATTCGCCCCGGTATTCCCACTCATTATCTTCTTTTCCTCCAAACAAAATCTTCAGATTGACCTCGCCTTCTTTACCTCTAGTAGCTACTCCCCCGCCTTTACCCACATTGTTGCGGGTAATGTAAACCCGTTCTCTATGCGGGTCGAAAGCAACCGGCCCGTCATGATAGCTGGTGCTAAGCTTCGGTGCAAATTTTTCAACATTAAGAATATCCCCATTCGGCCCCCGGTCGCCAATAAACAAGTTGAGATAGGGCAATTCATTCCATTTATATTTTGGGCCGGGAACTCCGCTCACCAACTTGGTGGATGAAAAAACAAGCTGGTCGCGATAAAAGGCAACGCCTAGCTCAGAGCCATCGGTATTCAGCGAAATCCGACGGATTGTGTAGCGGGTTGAATCGCGATGTAAAAGCTGGATATAGTCAAGCAACGAGCTTTGAATATCAACACGTTCATCATCGGGTCGCAAGGCTGCATATTTGGCCAGCCACTTTTCGGCTTCCAGGTAGTTGCCATTGCTTTTCAGCGCCTGCGAATAATTAAACACATCTTCGGGCGATTCATCTCCTTTATCAATCAACAGTTTCAGCCATTTTGCAACTTCTTCGGTATTTGCAATCTGCCGGTTGGCATCGGCTAACCGACGAATAACGTATGCATTATCGGGGTTCTTTTCATAAGCGAACTCATACAAACCAATGGCTTCAACAAAGGCAAAATCATCGTAACTTTTGTCGGCCAGCCGAATCGTCACTTTCTGAGCTTCTGCCAGTGAAAAAAGGAGTAACGCGAAGAAAAATGTTAGAAAAATCTTAGGAAGTACCCGCCTCATCAATAAGTCATTTCAAATTAAAAATAACGCGGTGATATGACCTTGTCCCGCCCGAAATTAAAATCATAGCTCACTAAAACTTCATGAGTCCCATTATTGTAGGTCCCTAGTTTTGTTGCAGTAATGTCGTAAGCATAACCGACTTTCAGCTGTTTGGTAATCTGCACTTGCATCATTCCCCCCAGCGCATCGCCTAGCCGGTACATTGCACCAAGCCACAAGCGTTCGTAAAAAAGAAACTGGGCTGTAAGATCGATTGCAATAGGAGCATTTGTACTATACTTGGTCAAAAAATACGGCTTGAATTTAATAATTCTGTTGACATCAAAAACGTATCCAGCCATAAAGAACAAGTGAATATTTTCCTTGCTGACGTATTCCGAAGAGAAGTCCTGTTTATTAATCTGATTCTGAATGAGTTTAGGAATAGAAAACCCAACTATGCCCCGTTCCGAATGGTAATACAATCCAACCCCTACGTTGGGCAAAAAGTTACGCGAAATATCATTAGCAAAGACCGGATCATTGGGATCAACCGTTTCCAGATCAGATAAATTTGCTTCAAAAAAGTTAACGCCTGCCTTTAGTCCAAAGGACAAATAACGACCATGAGCAAAATCGATACTATACGAATAATCAGCATAGGCACCCGTTTGATTAACTGGCCCCAGCTGGTCTTTCAGCAACGAAAAGCCCAGCCCCATATGGTGCTTGGTAATAGGCGAATGCATGACGAAAGATTGGGTTGCCGGAGCTCCGTCCAATGCCACCCATTGGTTGCGCGACATCACCATCAAACTAAGGACATCACCCGAACCGGCATAAGCCGGATTAACCGAAAGAATGTTGTTCATGTACTGCGTATACATGGGATCTTGCTGCGCCCAAATCCTTTTCATCGGGAAAAGAACAAGAACAACTATTCCTATTATCAGTATAAAAAACCGCTTCATTTAATCGTTTCCCTCATTGGCATCGCCATAAAACACACTTCTTCTCAAGGATAAACATACTATTCGAAACAATCAGTAAAAACAAGCAGTTAGCAAACCTGCAAAAGAGCATAGCAAAAGGGCTAGTGGAACTATCTACAAGAAAGCAATGGAAGCCGCAACCAGGCTTTCTGTCATTCAATTCAACGATCAAGCATCAAAGATGCAGCCATCTGCTAGCGATCCAGGTAAACAAAACCGCTGACTTTTTCTTTTCCTCGCCCTAAATTGAGGATGTAATAGTAAGTTCCGGTTGGAACATGTCCGTCGCTGAGACGAATTCCTTTACTGGCTTTGCCATCCCAAAAACCATCGCCTCCCAAACCATAGTTTTTCGATTCATAAATAAGGTTTCCCCAGCGGTTAAAAATCTTCAGGCTTACCCGTTCGTATCCTCCAATCCCCAGAATCTCGAAATAATCATTCAGTCCATCGCCATTGGGCGAAAACGCGTTGGGAACAAACAGCGCTTCATCGCTGATCCGAACCAGAACATTGGCTTCATCGCACTGGTTGGCGTAGTCGCACACCGCATAAATAAACTCATCCGAGCCCACGTAATACTGATCAGGCGTATATGTAATAATGGAATCGGAGGTAATGTTGGCAAAGCCATGCTCAGGCGGCGCAACAATCGTGATCGATTGCGGATCGAGCTGCCCCTTGGGAGCATCATTCCGCAGCACGTTGATATCGGCGTAGGTATTGACCAGCACTTCGGCATTATCGTCAACCGCAGTTACCTGAACAAGCAGGCCTACCACAACCGAATCCAAAGCCGTACAGCCAAACCGATCGGTTACCTGCAGATAATATTTTCCTAATCCCGACACTTGTGGAATAGCGGTTTGCGCGCCACTCACCAGCAGTCCATCTCCTGCCGACCACCAGTTAAACGACAATTCCGTACCTGTACTTGACGAGGCATCCAGCATAATCACATCGTTCCGGTTAGTAACAAACACCTGCCGATCGACCACGAGTTGGGGCGATGGCATCACCTCAACAAAAACCGCGTCGGTAGCTGTCTTTCCGCGGCTATCAGTAACGGTAAGCGTATAGCGGGTAGACACACCCGGAGAGAAAAGCGGTGTTGGGCTTTGGGGATCATCTAAATAACTTGCTGGCGTCCAGGAATACGTCAGCTCACCTACGCCGGTACTCTTACTGGCATCGAGGCGGACGGATCCGCAACTTCCAGTCTGCAGACTTTCCTGCTCAATAACAGCCACCGGCAAGTCTGCCTGTGGAAGCACGACAATGGTTTTGGAATAAACCTGAGAAGAACATCCCGCTTGGTTCGTGGCCTGAACACGCAACTCATGCGCGCCTTCCTGATTCCAGTCGATGGACTCAGTGGTACGGGTTTCAGAACTTAAATTAAGCAATGTGCCGTCCGGTTTTAAAAGTGTCCAGTGATAGATGTATGTTGATGGACCTTGTACCGAATACTCGGAAATAGTGCCAAAGTCAACGTTTTCAAGCTTGGTGTTGAACGAAATCTGAGGTAAAGCGAGTATCGTTGTGGTTTGAATATCTTGTCCCTCGCGGGCTTGAATGATTACCCCTTGCTGATCAGCTGCTTCAATTAACCGAACAGCGACCAAGGTGTTCTGCGCTGGATCAGCCTCAAACGCCGTTTCCGGAATATGCAGTTGTTGATTCAAGTAGCTAACTGTTTGCGTTGGTTGTGGCACATCGTTGACCGAAAAGGAGACCCTTACCGGAAAACGATCAGCCGTCCAAAAGCTACCCTGATCATCTAAAAACTGAAGGGCAACGGTAAAATCGTTCGCGCCTTCCTGGTAACATTGGGTGGTACTGACATTCGAAACGGCCAAGCCTAAGTGCTTGCCTGGAATGACTTCGATAGTTCTTGAATAAACTTCACTCAAGCATCCATTGTTGTCAACAGCCTGCACCGATAAGCGATATAAGCCTAAGATGGCAAAAGTAATCTCTTCGGTTTGACTAAGTGTGAGATTTTCGGTTGACCCCAAGCTTGTGGTATTGTTGTCCGGATCAGTCAAACTCCAATTGTAAGCCCAACCCACGCCGCCGGTTGCTGTAAAAGAACGCACCGAATTCACCACCACCGATTCGGTAGCCTGACTGAAAGCAGTATTCCCCCAAAGAGAGAAAGTTGCACTCAGCAAGAGTAAGATGATATTCCGTGTGTTACTATTCATGAATCGCAATAACATCAGACACAATTCGCCTGATACGCCTCGGCATTAGAAAAGAGAAAAGAAAGGCCGGCCGAACCGGCCTTTCAATGAAAATGCGCCCTATTCTAACCTACTATAAACGAGACGCTTGGCTTTTCAAATACTTCAATCGTATAAGACGGAGTCGCACACATAGAAACATTTAAGCTTGTTCCCTCTTGCGTGACTGCTTTAATTGCTACTGTTACTTCTTTTGGACTTCCACTGTCATCAGAAGTTGCGGTAAATAAAGTAATAAGTTCTTGAGTAGAATTTATATCGACTTCGATCTGGTCTCCTGGAGTATACCCTGTTTCCCGTCCAGTATATGTTGTTGCACCATTGCTTAGAGTGTAGTCAATTGTGTATAATTTTCCGGTGGAACTGTTTGAAACTGAAACAGGGAAGGAAATAATTTCATCTCCGTCTGCTTCGCCTGTTGTTTCAAGCTCGAGTAAAGAACACATTTGTTTATTTACCGCATTGTCAGCGTCAACGCATGCCTCCATTGCAGAAACAGTCACGGGGATAACTAAAGGCTCTGTTAAACAACCGTTTGCATCAGTACCCACAACGGTAAAATTAAAAAAACCTGACTTAATCCAAGTTACATCTGCAGAAATTCCATTAAATGCATCAAGGGTAGCTTGACCTCCTACAATTGCAGTAGCATCATCAATAGTCCAATCAAAAGAATAATCTGTTCCAGCAGTACCCGTCCAATTTCCAAGAGTAGCAGACACGGTAATAGTATATTCTTCACTATCACCCAAGTTCACTGTTGTTTTATTCTGAGCAAACACACTTGTCGAGGCCAGCAATCCCATGGCCACCATCAAAAAAGTAAAAATTTTAGTTTTCATTTTGCAACTCTTAAAGGTTAACATTTAATTTATCAATTCTCATTTATTTATATTCCTATTATCATTCGAAAGAGATTATTGGAACCCCCCAAAGAGTCACGTCATCGTGCTCGTCGGTACTGATGCTTTGTTTGGTAATGCTAAACTGGTCGGTGGCCGAATCGACGGTTAGGTTAAAAGTTTTATCCACGCCAGCCTCACTTGCAAACGTGAAGGCAATTTGCACGGCCGGTGCTCCTGACTCTTTGGTAACAGCTACTGCATAGGTTTCATCACACATTTCGGTACTCACGATCGATTCCGAATCATTGGTTAATAAGTTGGAAACTTGCCCCGAGCAGCCATCCGTCCCATCCGAAATGGTAAAATCGAAAGCATAAGGCTCGACGCCTCCGGTAAAGTCAACGACCCATAACACAACCGTTGTTGTTCCATTTCCTCCGTCCTGGCAGGTTGGATCAAGTGGACTGACACCGGAATTGAAATTGGTTTCCTGAATTTCAATGTTGAGTTCAAAAACAGCCAAGCAACTGCCTGTTTTTTGTTCCTTGACTACGCGTATGGTATAGAAATCACCTGCATCAAAATAACTTTCTGAAAAAGCGATAACAGCGTTTCGGGGATTGTTATCGGGATAGTTTATATCAGGGGTCACTTCTGTTCCCAATTGATCGAGCACCAGCCAAGTGTAAGTATATTCTTCGGGACTCGCTTCAGCCTGATCAATGCCATAGCGATGAGTAGAGGTGATGAATGGCTTTTGTCCCGACCCGATCGCGCCTTCGCCAGACTGATCATCATCGTAGGTCATTTCGGAGATATCGAGCGGAGCCAGGTCGGTCAGGTTGACCATGAAACTGCACGAATCCCGGTTGCCATCTTCATCAGCATAAATCAACCAGACCTCGGTATCGGCAAAAACTTCAGTATCGACAGCAGGTCTTTGCGTAACCGTTGGATTGCTGTCGCAATTGTCGGTTAAGTCAAGCAAAAGATTGGTGTAATCGGCGAGCGACACAGAGCAATTGCTTCCGGCGTCCAGCTCCTGATCGGCTGGACAGCTTGCGATTGGCGCGGTGTTGTCCTCAATAGTAATGGCTTGTTCGCAGCTTGCCATGTTGCCACATTCATCCTCATAGCTCCAGGTAATAATCGTTGTTCCTTTAGGAAAAGCGACATTTTCAATATCTCCTAATCCATTCACAGGAATATCGTCGATCGTATAAGCATGATAAACCGAAACATCGCCAAAACCACACCCATCCGTAAAATTATTGGGAGCGGCAATACTGATCTCTTTCTCGCACTTATCTTCAGTAAAATCAATGATGTCAGCCGGGCAATCCTCAATTACAGGTACAGCGGCATCCGTAATGATGAATTTCCGGACACAAGCTCGTGCATTTCCGGCCTCGTCGGTAATGGTATACGTTCGTTCTACCTGACAAGGATTATTTTGATCTCTTTTGTCGGTGACATCTCCCTCCCACGCGAAGATCAAGTTATCGTTCGTGGTGCAATTGTCTGAAACAGTTCCGCCTCTCTCAATAAATTGGGTGAGGGTAGTCGCCGGAGAAGAGATGGCTTCAATACAGGTCGCATCTGAATCGGCCGGACAGGTGATCAAAGGAGCTATATTATCAGTAACTACCGAAACTTCGTTGGTTTGATACCACTGAGTGCCAACTTTGTAAATAGCGAAGTAAATTCCCTCAGTATTTACTTCTTGGGATAATGAACCAACACTTTCGATTTTGCTCCCATTGCGATACCAAAAAATATTCGTTGCATCACTTTCTCCAATAACTAAGTTTATAAAACCTCCTATACAGAGCTGTGCGTTTTCAGGATCGGCAGATAAATTATCAACTAATTCAACCTTCTCGGAAATAATCTGTTCAAAAATAGGATTGTCAGATTCACCTTCCAAAAAATCGTCAAGCGTCCCGTGACCGCAATCATTTAAAGTTCCTTGTTCATAGTCAACATCAGGACAAGCTATATCGGTATTGTCAAAATCAGCAGAAACATCGCCAAAGATATAAACATGTGAACCATCCGAAACCATTGCTTCTGCGTGCTTTTCAGCTCCACTGTGGGTTAACGAGCCTAGAATGAACAAGTAGCTGTCAATATCCAAGGTAATCTTATTATCCGTGCTTAGATCTTGATAAATAATAACGACACCTCCCGAATTTATGGTCATTACAACCTTATTGGTTAAATTTAAAGTTCCCTCTACAATAAGTGTATCGTTTACTATTAAATTCTCAGAAATGGTAATGTCGGTATGATAAGTGGTTGGGGTATTAATAATAATTTCGCAGTATGCCTCATGATGAGCTATCAGGCAAATAAATGTTAAAAGGAGTATTTGGTAAAACTTTCTTAAATCTCTCATTCACCCTTAATTGAATTCCTCATAGCTTAATTCACAGATGGCTCTATGAGTTAAACTAATTCTCTCTCTCTTAAAAGACAATAAAGATATACTTTAAGCAAACAGATAAATATTGGAATTAGCAAACAGGGCAGTCAAACTAGCGAACACGGAAAACAGTACAGCCAAAGCCGATTCACGCGTTTTTACAGTCGGTTGTGAAGCAGTTTATCCAGCAATTCTTCTTTGTATTTTGGGGAAACGCGGAGTTGTGATTTATCGGATAATTCAACCAGCCCTCCATCGGTTTTCAGGTAGCGATCAACATACTTAAGATTAACCAGATGTGAGCGATGAATACGACAAAAACCATGGGGAACGAGCAATTGGTCAAACTCGAGCAAGGTACGGCTAATTAGAACCGAGGTTCCGTTCTGATAAAAAACCCGCGTATAGTTGCGTTCGCCTTCACAACGGAGAATATTGGTCACTTTAATAATGGCGAAACCATTCATCTCAGGCAGGGCGATGGTAACATGTGAACTTTCATCTTTCTTTTCGATGTTGTTCTTCAATACTTCAACCCGATGCTTTTCATTCAACACCGGTATATCGCTGATTCTCTGAATGGTTGATTTTACATTCTCAACCAAGACCGGTTTCAGAATGTAATCGAAAGCTGAATATTTAAAAGCAGTAATGGCATAATCGCTGTATGAAGTGGTGAACACAAGCTTAAAATTGACTTTCGGTAATTTTTCAATCAAGTCAAAACCGGTACCATCAGGCATTTCGATATCGAGAAAAACCAAGTCAGGTGCTTCTTTTACAATTAACTCGATCCCACCCTTAACGGAATCAGCCTCCCCAACCATCTCAATGTCAGGAAAGTGCTGATCTAATATTCGAAATAAAACCCTCCGGGCTAACTGATCATCATCAATAATTGCAGCTCTATACATTGTGCCTGATTAAAAATCATTTAAAACTAATAAAAAATAAAAATTATTTAGACTTTTTAAACCAATTGTTTTTAACAAAAAAGCATTACTTATTTTTCCAAATCATTTTAGGTGCTTGTGCTGTTAATATCTTAATTTTGTTGTTTAAACGAGAAAACAATGACTCTAATATTAAATCTTGAATCATCAACTGAAGTGTGTAGCGTTTCCCTATCGGAAAATGGACAATTGATTGATCTTATTGAAAGTGATGAAGGCCAAAACCACGCCCGTTTGTTAAGTGTTTTTGCTGATCAACTCATCCAGCGGAATAAACTCACTTTCAGCAACCTAAGAGCAGTTGCCATCAGCAAAGGACCAGGCTCATACACCGGTCTCCGCATTGGTGTTTCGCTGGCCAAAGGAATTTGTTATGCTAATCAAATACCTCTGATTGCCATCAGCCCATTGCAAGCCATGAGCCATCATGTAAGCTCCAATCTTGAGAAATATGATATTCAAGCAGCCCCTGATCTGCTTTTATGCCCCATGATTGATGCTCGTCGCATGGAAGTGTACACAGCCATGTATGACCAACAAAACCAAGAGATAGAGCCTGTTTCAGCCAAAATTATAGAGCCCAATACCTTTGACCGTCAGCTCGAAAAACATACGCTGGTTTTCTTCGGCAATGGAGCGAGCAAATGCCAGCCCCACATCAATCATCCCAAGGCCTTCTTTATCAACAACATTAAAACTTCGGCACAATTTATGTGTTCCCTTGCTCAAACGGCTTTTGATAATAACCAATTGGAGGATGTCGCCTATTTTGAACCTTTTTACTTAAAAGATTTCATCGCGGGCATTCCCAAGAAAAACATTCTGAAACAATGAAACTACACTTTGTCATCCCCTTTCTACTCGCCAGCATTTTGACCAGTGCACAGCCCAAAGAAGAACTAAAATACCACATGAAGTACAGTTTTTTTAAAGGTGGCGAAGCATTATTAAGTGTTGAAGACACCACCTATGAAGGGAAAGAGGCCATTCACCTCCTTCTGGACGGAAACACGGTAGGAGTTACCAACATGCTGTTTGGGGTTCACGACATTTATGAGAGTATTGTTGATCCGGAAACCTACCTGCCCTATAAAGCCATCCGAAACATTAAAGAAGGAAACTACCGCTGGTACAACGAAGCATTTTTCTTTAATGACCGTGATTCAATTTATTCACAGCGGTCTGGTCCACGCCAAGTACCGCACAACACCGTCGATTTTGTTACGGCCTTTTTCTACATGCGAAATACCAATTACCTTGACCAGTTTGACGGTGGTGAAGAATTTTCCTTGCCGGTTTTTCATGCTGATGAGTATTTCACAATGAAGGTGAAATATCTGGGAAAAACCAAAATAAAATCCAAACTCGGAACCAAAGAATGCCATATCATTCAACCGCGCATCGATAAAGGTAAAGTACTGAACAGCAATAGCGGACTAAAGTTTTACATTACCAATGACGAACACCGAATTCCTTTATTGCTTGAATTTGACCTGAAAGTTGGCGCACTAAAATGTGAGCTGTTCTCCTATAAAAAGAACGGTATTGAGCAAGTTGACTAAGGTCAACAAATGAATCGATTAGCTGTAGAAAAGGAAGTTATTAACCAGAAAATAACTATTTTTGCAGCAAATTCTGTAATTCATTATAATTCAAAGATATGGCAAGTACATCAGATTTTAGAAACGGACTGACAATTGAATACAACGGACAGATCTTTACCATTGTACAATTTCAACATGTTAAGCCCGGCAAAGGTGCCGCTTTTGTGCGCACAAAATTGAAAAATGTAAAAACTGGCAAAGTGATTGAGAACACCTTCAATGCCGGCGTAAAAGTAGATGTTGTAAGAGTTGAAAGAAGACCATACCAATATCTGTATAAAGATGACATGGGGTGTAACTTCATGCACACCGAAACTTTTGAGCAAATTTCACTGGATCCGGACATGATTGAAAATGCCGATTTGATGAAAGAAGGACAAATGATTGAGGTAAACTTTCAAACGGAGAATGAAACACCGCTGACGGCCGAATTGCCTCCTTTCGTGGAGCTGGAAATCACTCAAACCATTCCCGGAGAAAAAGGAAACACTGCAAGTTCTACAGCCTTGAAACCTGCCACACTTGAAACTGGAGCTGAAATTATGGTTCCCCTTTTCATTAATGAAAATGACATCATCAAAGTGGATACCCGCGAACGTTCGTACAGCGAACGTGTAAAAAAATAAAACCTTTTACAAGGACTAAAAAGCTCGGGAAACCGGGCTTTTTTACTTTGCGGACAACTCATTTCGTTGCTCTTTGGTCTTCCAATCAAGCACAACCAGGATAACTACAAAAGCCCAAAACGGGACGCCCACCTTATCGGTATCCAGAAAATTATTTAACGTTCCATGAACCAGGTAGGTCACCAGCCCAAGCATTGTAGATAAAATAAGCAGGCGAATCTCCTTATCCGACGCACGGGTATAGGCATGAACACCAGCATAAAGCACAGCACTAGCCAACATCAGAAAACTTAGCAGCCCCAGAAAACCCGACTCAGCCAAAGGCCCCAGGTATTCGCTGTGCGCATTTCCACGATTGGCCGAATTTGTACTGATAATGGTCCGGTGTCGCGTTAACTGAAAAGGCGCATACTGAAACATGTAGGTTCCGGGTCCCCATCCCCAAAATGGCTTTTCTTCAAACATGCGCACGGCGCAGCTCCATCGGTTAATCCGCTCCAGGTTGGAGGCATCACTGGAAACATTGGTCATCGAGGAAATGTGGGTCATCAAATTAGTAGATGACTCCTGATCATTGCTCTCCAGCAGGTTAAGCAGTTCAGTTTGAAAAATAAAAATTAAAGCAACGGTTGTCAGCCCTGTAATCAATAAAGGACGAAAACGAATGCGAAGTCTCAAAATCCCCCATACGACAGCAGCGGCTGCCAAACTTAACCAAGCCGCCCGGCTATAGGACAATAGCAAGGCTGCTGAAAATAGAAGTAAAGCCAGAGCGGCCAACAACCGAAAGCGTTTACGATACCCCTTAAATAAAGTGATGCCTAGCAAAATGGGGATAAAAAAAGCCAACATAGCACCATAAGATGTATGATCCTTATAAAAAGGGTTCATGACAAAATGAGCTGCCTGAACATTGTTAAACCCTAAGGCAAAATGACGCGACCAGGCATAAAAAATAACCAAAACAAACGCACTGCTATAAAGCCCCACAAATCGATAAATATTTTCTTTCTTCTGAAAAAGCAGAAAGCCCAAAAAGTAAAAGGCAGCCAGAAACCAGAGCTTCGACAACCAGAATTTCAATGAAACGATTGGCATGCTGCTGGTCAGTGAAGTAAGCAACATCCAGCCCAGATAAAAATAGAGAGCAAGCGATACAGGATGCTTTAACAACCGCCTATCAAATGTTCGACGGCGGGCGAGCTGAAACAGAAACAACAACAGCACGCAAAACAACAACGGTTCTGTAGGCAGATACATATCGAAGGATAAGCCTTCAACCAAATCATGCAAAGGCAATGACAAAGGAGTTAAGAAAGCCACCAGAAGCAACAAACGATCCATACGCACAAAAGCCGTGAGCACCACTGCCAAAACAAAGGGCAATAAACTTAACAGCAATGTTTCCTGACAAACAACAAAATAAAAGTTAAGCAACAGAAACAAGACAGCAATGCTGTAAAAAAGAACAATACGGGAAGTTTTGCGAAACAACATCTAGTGGTTTGACGAATGGATTCCTTCGAGACTAAAAATCGTAAGCAAAGCTAACATCTCTACCGCTATCAAACTGAGCAACACAATCAACCAGCGGACAGGATAAGCCTTTTTATCAGCAGGAAACGGTTTTTCAATAACCATCGTATAGGTCGTATTCTTTTCAGCCTCTGTCAGGGCTTTGTCATAGCGATTGGCCAGCGTATCACGCTGTTCCTCCAAAGCTCCAAGTTCTTTCTGCAGTAGAAAAAAAGCGCCTCCTTTTTCTTCAAGGTTTGCTTTTAGCTCCTTGATGTCAGCCACCGCGCGGCTGCTTGCTCCTTCAGCCAAAGCCAACAAATAACCCTGGGTAACCTGCTCAGCCTGAATTTCATAATCAAGCAGCCCATATTCCGATCTCAAAGGCTCCATCTCTTCCGAAACCTGAGCTATTTGCATTTTCTTGCGCCTCAGCTGCTTCTGCAACGACGAAGCAATTTCACGCGATTTTTGTCGGTGCAGCACTAAAACTTTGCGGTCGTAAAAATGAATCAACGAATCAACAATGGCGCTGGCGACCTGCGCATCAGCATCAAGCGCTTTCACTTCAATCGATTCATACTCTGTTTTCTTACAGGTGATTCGGTCATTATACTCCTCCATCACTTTGGTTCGAAAGAAACGATCGCCAGTCGAAATATCAAAGCGTGTTGCCAAATCAAAAACATCAACAACCTGCCATTTAAGATCCGATGAATTAAGCACTTCCAGCATCTGTTCACTCTCCGACTCCTCGGAAAACGTACGTGTATTGGTGGGATAAATCCGAGCTTGCGACTGAAATAAAGGCTGAATAAACAGGGGCGAAGAAAAGATAGCCGCACCAACGACGGCAAGTACCCCGACTAGTAGCAGATGTACTTTCCACTTCCAGACAATGGCTATAAGGTTCTGGTTATCAAAAAAGCTTTTCATAAAAATCTAGGTGTTTGGTCATTTCCTTGAACGACTATACTTTCTGTTTCGTATAATTCCCGAAAGCAAAATATAAATTAAGCTCCTGTGTACAATTCCTTGAAAAGTATTCAATATTGACCAATAAATCAAGTCGAAGTAAGCAACTACTCCCAAAATAGGGAACAAAAAAAAGGTGCCTAAAAAATATGCTGCATGATTTTGAACAAACCAATGCCAATTTTTTAGACACCCTCCAACTTACTCTGCAATCAGCAAGAAATAATTTTTCTTTCCTTTCTGAACCAGAATATACTTATTGCCAATCAGGTAGTCATCGTTGACCACTAATTCCTGATCAGTGATTTTATCTTTATTAATGCTGAGCCCGTTGCCTTTGATCGTGCGTCGCAGTTCTCCTTTTGAAGGGAAAACAGCTGCCGTATCTGCCAACAAATCAACCACATTAATACCGGCTGCCAGCTCCGCTTTCGAAACCCTAAACTGAGGGACGCCTTCAAAAATCGCCAAGAAAGTCTGCTCATCCAGCTTTTTCAGGTTTTCTGCGGTTCCACGGCCAAACAAGATTTGCGACGCTTCCACGGCCATGTCATAATCTTCGCGCGAGTGTACCATCACCGTCACTTCCTCAGCCAGTCTTTTCTGTAGTTCGCGGGCATGAGGAGCTTCACGGTGCTTAACCACCAATTCATTCACTTCCTCTTTATTGAGAAGAGTGAAAATTTTGATGTATTTCTCGGCATCTTCATCCGAAGTATTCAGCCAGAACTGGTAAAATTTATAGGGGGAAGTTAATTTAGCATCCAGCCAAACATTACCGCTTTCGGTCTTGCCAAATTTGGTTCCGTCTGCTTTGGTTATCAAAGGGCAAGTCAAGGCAAAAGCCTCACCACTCTCTTTACGACGGATCAGCTCAGTTCCGGTGGTGATATTTCCCCACTGGTCTGAACCGCCCATTTGCAGCTTACAGTTTTTCGCGCGGTAAAGGTGCAAAAAGTCGGTTCCCTGTACCAGCTGGTACGAAAACTCGGTGAACGACATCCCCACTTTGGCTTCTTCGCCCAAACGTTTCTTCACGCTGTCTTTCGACATCATATAGTTAACGGTCAAGTGCTTGCCAATATCACGAATGAATTCAAGAAAACTGTAGTCTTTCATCCAGTCGTAGTTATTCACCAACTCGGCCGCATTGGGCTCGCCCGAATCAAAATCCAGAAATCGGTTCAACTGGGCTTTTAAGCATTGCTGATTATGTCGAAGGGTTTCTTCATCCAGCAAGTTACGCTCCTGCGACTTGCCCGAAG
The DNA here is from genome assembly GCF_052677165.1 of Sunxiuqinia sp. sy24. NCBI lineage: Bacteria > Pseudomonadati > Bacteroidota > Bacteroidia > Marinilabiliales > Prolixibacteraceae > Sunxiuqinia > Sunxiuqinia sp. sy24. Next base: position 507,236 of record NZ_JBQYLH010000001.1, on the reverse strand, counting down.
GATCACCAATCATACCTGTAGCTCCGCCAATCAAAGCAATTGGCTTGTGTCCAGCCAACTGAAGATGCTTCAACATCATCACACCAACCAAGTGCCCAATATGTAATGAGTCCGCAGTCGGATCAATCCCTACATAGGCCGAAGTCAATTCTTTTTGTAGTTGCTCCTCAGTTCCGGGCATAATATCGTGGATCATGCCTCGCCAGTTTAATTCCTCAACAAAGTTCATCTGTAACTATTTGAATTATTGATCTGTACTAATTTAAATTGACCTGCATTCACTTTTTCGGTGACAAATACTTTCGAAATGAGCAAAAATGAATCGGGCCGTAAAATTTGGCAAAGATATAAAAATGAACCGTTAAGGGCTGAAGGTTCAGTTTTATATTTTAATCGGATGATTCTGTTCGCGCCTCCTTAAACCCCTCCCAAAACATTAATAAAAACAGCAACCACGGCAGCCATCAAAATAATATTGTATGTAAATCCGAGAAACAGAAATTTACCCAACGTTTTCAGATAAGTCTGCTTGTAAACTTTTTTTAAAGCCCAGTATGAATAGCCTGGAATGAGCAACAACAGCCACAAAGAAAAGGCTGACATTCGGTCAGGAAGAGTTAAATAGGCCGTCACCTCCAGGCTCAATAAAAAAAAGATAAATGCATGCAGATGGACCGAGAAGATTAAATGACGGATGTAGAAAATCTTTTGCCAGAAATAAACCAAGCTAAGCAGCAAGGCAAAAACCGGCAGTAAAATAAAAAAAGCATAGGATAGGTATTTCAGAAACTTCGCAATCAGCTGGTCAGGCGACCGAAACATTTGAGCCAAATGAAACAGCTCTCCCCGCTTAATCGGGTCGTCCTCTCGTTCAGCTTTCGTCTCCAGCTGATTCGCCAAACGATGCAAACCTTTTCCCAGACTACCTGCCTGCAACAAATCAGCATAATCCAATTGCATGGACGACTCCGGATTATCCGCCAGATTCAATTGAACCTCCAGAGAATCGAGCGATGCGTTTACCACCGAATCGGACGCCAAAACCCCATTCCATTGCTGACTCATGGAATATTCAAGCGCTACATTTAAGCCTCGATTGCTCATTATTTGCAAAAGCAGAAACAAGATAAAACTCATGAAGATATAAATCCGGAAAGGTGGTGCATACCGCGCACGTCGCCCCTTAAAAAATTCCACCGTCAAGAAACCCGGTTTAAAAACCAAATCCCGGAAAGTGCGAACAAAGCGGGAGTCAAAAGCCAGAAGGTTTCCCAAGAAATCGTAAAAAACAAAGCCTACCGGTCGATCAAACTCCGAGCTGGACTGTCCGCAGTTGGGACAATAAAACCCTTTAAACTCATGAGAGCAGTTGGAACAGGCATGCTCTTCCAGATCATCAAACGATCGCTTTTCGCGCTTAAACCACTTCTTTATCCTCATGTTTCATATGCTTTTGCCGTTCAAATAAGCCCGCATCAACATCACGTATATTAATAAAGGGCAACAGACTGGGTAACAAATTCTTAACCGGCTCATACATCTGCGATTCCTCTTTCGCATCCCGTGGCAATATTTTCACATTCTCGTCCACCTCATCAAAAATCAACAGAACCACACTTAAAATCAAGGCCGATTTAATCACGCCAAAAAGAATTCCTGCCAGGCGGTTAATAAATCCCAATGCCACAGCAGAGACAATGGTTTCAACGGCCTTGCCAACCAAATGTACCAGAAGAACAATCACCACAAAAGTGACAAGAAATGAAACCAACGCGAGATGATCCGAGTGATAACTGAAGGTCTCGACAATAAAGTCAGCGGTCAGATGTGAAAAATGAATGGCTCCCCAAACCCCTAATACTAAAGCAGCCAACGAGGCCACCTCAGCAACAAAACCTTTATAAAAACCACGAAATGCCGCAAGTATCAGCAAAACAGCAAGAACAATATCAATGTAATTCACACCAAAGTATTTAAATGAGGAAACAAACCGATGCTTTTCTTAATTTGAAAAGATTTGAAGTAAAAATAGAAAAATATTTTTGCCCATCGGGCAATAGGTAGTCTCAAACAAAAAAGATAAATTTGATTCCTGCAGAAAAAGCAAGCTGCAAAAATGATTGTCTAAACAGTAAAGAAAACGTCAATGCCATTTATCAATTCCGTCATAAACTGGATTAATTTTAAACGAATCTACCAAATAGACCTCTTTAAAAAGCATCCGTTTGATGTCCAGCTGGAAGTATTTTTCAACTTGCTGGAAGAAGCACGCGACACCGAAATTGGGAAACAATACGACTTTAAAAGCATTCGTTCTGAAAAAGAGTTTAAGGAACGGGTTCCCATCCGCTACTATGAAGATTTTGCTCCATATATCGATCGGCTGCGGAAAGGGGAGAAAAATCTTCTCTGGCCCGGCGACATCAAGTGGTTTGCCAAATCGTCGGGAACCACCAACGACAAAAGCAAGTTTATTCCTGTCAGCAAACAATCGCTCGAGGATGTTCACTTCCGGGGAGCCAAAGATGTTTTTGCCCTTTACCTGAAAAACAATCCTGAATCGGGTGTTTTATTCGGCAAAACATTGACTCTTGGCGGAAGCCAGCAGGTGAATAATTTCAGCAATAAGTCGTATTATGGTGACCTCTCGGCCATTTTAATCGAGAACACGCCGTTCTGGGCCGAATTTATTCGCACGCCTTCTGTTCAAGTTGCCCTGCTCGAAGAGTTTGAGGAAAAGATTGCCCGGATTATTGACGAGGCATTGGACGAAAATGTAACCTCGCTGGCGGGCGTTCCATCCTGGTTTTTAGTTTTGCTCAACCGCATACTCGAACATACCGGAAAAAGCAGCATTCTGGATATTTGGCCCAACCTCGAAGTTTTTATCCACGGAGGAATCAACTTTGATCCGTATCGGGAGCAGTACCAAAAGATTATTCCGTCCTCTGCCATGAATTACATGGAAACTTACAATGCCTCGGAGGGATTTTTTGCCATTCAGGATGACCCGGATAGCAACGACATGCTGCTTATGCTCGACTATGGTATTTATTACGAATTTATCCCGATGGAAAACCTGCAGGACGAAAATCCGAAAACACTAAGCTTAAGCGAAGTGGAACTGGATAAAAATTATGCACTGGTTATCAGCACCAATGGGGGCTTGTGGCGCTACATCATTGGCGACACCATTCAGTTTACGTCTAAAAAGCCATTTAAAATTAAGATCACCGGACGCACTAAACATTTCATCAATGCGTTTGGAGAGGAAATGATTGTTGACAACGCCGAGCAAGCGCTGAAAATTGCGACAGAACGAACAAGGTCAATTGTGAAAGAATACACGGCCGGCCCCATTTTTATGAAAGACGACCAAAAAGGAGCGCATGAATGGATCATCGAATTTGAACAGGAGCCGGAAGACCTTGAATACTTCATCGAAGTCATGGACGATTCGCTGAAAACACTCAATTCGGATTACGAAGCCAAACGTCATAAAAACCTGACGTTAGAAAAACCTCACTTAGTAATAGCTAAGCCCAATCTATTTTATGAATGGATGAAGCTGCGAGGTAAAGTAGGCGGACAAAATAAAATTCCACGATTGGCTAATAATCGGAAATACCTGGACGAACTAAACGAGCTTCAAAAAAGATTGCAGAAATGAGACCCGGATTATAACAACAAGCTTAAATTTGTAAAATATAATTGAAAAAACAAGATCATGCACATCGCACTTGCAGGTAACATTGGCGCCGGAAAGACAACTCTTGCCGCCCTACTGGCTAAACACTATGGTTGGAAAGCTCATTATGAGGATGTGGATGAAAATCCGTATCTCAATGATTTTTACGAGGACATGCAACGTTGGTCATTCAACTTGCAAATTTACTTTTTAAACAGTCGGTTTTCGCAGGTGATGAACATCCAGAAATCGGGAGAAACCGTCGTGCAGGATCGGACCATTTACGAGGATGCTGAAATTTTCGCGCCCAACCTTCATGCCATGGGCTTAATGTCTACGCGCGACTTCAACAACTATTCAACCCTGTTTCAATTGATGAACCAATTGGTAAAAGCACCCGATCTACTTATTTACCTCCGGGCAACGGTGCCAACATTGGTCAACCAAATTCAACAGCGAGGCCGCGACTATGAGAATTCGATCCGGCTGGATTACCTCAAACAACTCAACCAGCGTTACGAAGCCTGGATCAACCGTTATAAAGCTGGCAAGCTACTAATTGTTAATGTCGACAATATTAATATCACCAACAATCCGGAAGACCTGAGTAGCGTGATTGATAAAATTGACGCCCAGATACACGGCTTGTTCTAAACAAATCAAATTAAGTGAAAGGCCACGGTCGCTCGTCTTTAAATGACAGCAGCCGTGGCCTTTCCCTTGTTCCTATTTTTTGCTGAATTGAATGTGACTTTCAAAAAATGCTAAGCTCATCCTCCCTTCGGTCATTCAATTCTTCCATTTTTCAACTTCCTCAAATATCCCAGGCCACTCACCATCGGGAATTTTCGCACCCAAAACCTGAATAACTTTACTAGCCAACAAAGAGGCTAGATTTCCACAGTTTTCTAACGAAAAGTCATGAGCGAGGCCATACAAAAAGCCTGAAGCATAGACATCCCCTGCCCCAGTGGTATCCAAGCTTTTCACCTCCGGCGTATCCACTTTTATAAACTGATCACCTGCCTGAATCATGGAACCATCCTTCCCTATTTTTACCACAGCAATTTCACACTGCAAGGCCATTTGTTTTAATGCTGCTTCCGGCTCCAATCCGGTGTAAGCTTTCGCTTCTTCCTCATTGGCAAACACCACATCCACATACTCATCAATCAGGTGCTTTAGAAAATCCAGATTCGCTTCTACCACATTAAAACTTGCCAAATCCAAGGCGACTTTTAGTCCCTGACTTTTCGCAAGCTTTAAAATTCCCTCAATCAACTCGTGGTTAAAAACCAGGTAACCTTCAATGTGCAGGTAGTTGTAGCTCGCAAACAAGTCTTCCGACAAATCATCCACCACCAATTCACTGGCGGCTCCCAGGTACGTACCAAAAGTGCGCTCCGAGTCCGGTGAAATCAAAGTTGCCGCTTTCCCGGTTGGTATCTGACTGTAAAACAAATGAGGGGTAATCTGATTTTTCTCAAACTCATCTTTAAAAAAATGCCCCATCTGATCATTTGAGATCTTCCCGATAAATCCTGTTTTTCCGCCCAACTGAGCAACGGCCCGCAACGTATTGGCAGCTGATCCGCCAGTTTCAATTGATCGACTCATTCCTTTGGTCGAGTCCAAGATTTTCTGCGAAAGAGCAGCATCCACCAAGGTCATACTGCCTTTGGGCAACTGAAAATCATCCAATAGCTGGTCATCGTCTAACTGAACCAGAATATCTATCAGGGCACTTCCGATACCCACAATTGTTTTTGGCGCGATCGTATTCTTCATGAGCACAAAAATAATGAAAAAGCTGACTTGGCTCTGCAATAAAAAAAGGATTAGTTTTGAAAATTTACGATTAGTTCCTCACCACAAAAACGCTCCAACTTCACCTCTGGAGAAAAAAATAATTTCAGCTTTCCCCATTTTCTATCGGACGGATTTCCAAAGCATTCCACAAAACATGTTGTTTTATTCAACAGTGTTGCACTTTTCAACACCCACGCATACACAACTGCCATTCAACGCATTGCAGTAGCAAGCAAAAGCTGCTGTTTAATTTATCAACACCTTCATCTATTTTAGCCAACAACACCACAAACCTTTAAGCACTGGCTATGTGACACTTACAACCCGAACACTCTTTGGCATTCTATTTGGCAATACATTACGCGAAACAAAACAAACACTGTATATCAACACATTACAGATACTCATATAAAACCCACACTTAATATCAACGTTATGAAAACCATTTTATCAGCTTTTTTTACGGTATCATTCCTACTTTACAGCATGGCTGGTATCGGTCGTGTCGTAGATGATAACCAAACAGGAGATCAGCCTGAAAAAACAAACTTGCAAATTGTCAGCTCTCCTGAGCTATTGGACCTGACTTCAAACTGGGTGGCCAACTTTGAAAACCAACACCCACAACAGAAAATCACGATCAGCACATTAACGGAGGGAACAGCATTTGCTGAAGAAAAACTCTACTTGACTACCCTCCAGCCCAAATTCGTTTTAGAGGAGACAAGCTGGAAGATGGTTGTTGGACATGATGTTGTCGTGCCAATCATCAATTCGAATAATCCCTTAATTCCAGAAATCCAACGCCAAGGCATTCATGCGGAAGAGCTGGCCCTACTGGTTTCTGAAAATCCGAACTGGAGTCTGGTGCTTGATGGCGTTGCCCACAATTCGGCAAAAACGTATATCACCGCCAGCGAGCAGATCCAGGCAAAACTAGCCAACTACACCAAAATGGAGCAAGCAGCCATTCAGGCAACCACACTTGCTTCGGCAGAAGAGCTGATTGCAGCCGTACAACAGGACGTAAATGCCATTGGCTTTTGCAGGTTGATCGACATTTTAAATCCTGAGGACAAAACATTTGCTTCACAAATCAGTATCCTGCCTATTGACAAAAACAGGAACGGACGCATGGACCGCTTCGAAAACATTTACCAAACACCGGAAACGCTGACCCGCGGGGTTTGGCTTGGGAAATACCCTACCGAATTGAGTGGCGATATTTATGCAGTGGCCACTTCGAACCCCAGCCAGCAGGTCACCATTGATTTCCTGAGCTGGATAAGCGCTAAGGGACAAGCACAGTTGGTCGCCTCAGGCTACAGCTCACTTTCAAGCCGCGAAATGACCGCCAATATTGAGGCTTTAATTCAACCAACCGTACAACTCCCCCCCGGAAACAGCACCCCTGGACTACATTTAGGATGGATACTCGCTGCGGCTCTGGCACTTGTTCTTGTTACCGTTTACCGGCTTGTTCGTTCTAAACAAGAAGACCAGCCGGGAATTGGAAGCGAGGACATTGAAATGACTTCTGCCATGAATGAAGATTCGATTGAAGCGCCAGCCGGATTATTCTATGATAAAACCCACACCTGGGCTTTCATGGAACGCGACGGCCTGGTCAAAATCGGTGTCGACGACTTTCTGCAACACTTAACTGGAGCACTGACACAAGTCAAACTAAAAGACACCGGTGACAAAATTCGCAAAGGTGAAAAGATTCTGACTATCATTCGTGAAGGAAAACAACTGGAGATTTACTCCCCGGTTTCCGGAGTCATCAAAGCACAAAACCAATCGCTGCTGAGTACGCCGACACAACTAAATACGTCGCCTTATTCCGACGGCTGGGTTTATAAGATTGAGCCCCTCAACTGGAACCGCGAAGTACGCTTGCTTTTTCGGGTTGATCGCTATAAGGAATGGTTGGAAGATGAATTTACTCGCCTAAAAGATTTTCTCGCAAAAGCGGCCAACACCAATACCCTGGTTTTTGAGCACCTGGTGCTTCAGGATGGTGGAGAACTGACAGATAATGTACTGACAGACCTTGGCCCTGATGTTTGGGAAGATTTTCAAACCAAGTTCATCGACACCTCTAAATAACCAATACACTAAACGCTTATAATCACTATCCTAAAAGTAGAATTATGACAATCGATCGTAGAAAATTCTTCAAAAGCATTGCGATAACCGGCATGACCATTATCGGTGTCAATGCTTCGGGATCGCCCAAGGCGAAGTCTGATAATGAGGATACCGAATTTCACGGAATTCTGTATGATTCAAGCATCTGTATCGGCTGTCAGGCTTGCGAGAAAGCCTGCGCCAAAGCCCACGACCTGCCCGAACCGACAGACAAACCTGAAGTAGGAGTGTTGCGCAAAACCAGTGAAAATCAACGCTGTGTCCTCAACAGCTACGAAACCTCCCAGGGCGAAGTTTATGTGCGTAACCAGTGCATGCATTGCAATGAGCCGGCCTGCACAGCTGCTTGCCTGACCCAGGCCATGTACAAAACCAAAGAGGGGCCAGTCATCTGGCGCGAAGACAAATGTATGGGATGCCGCTACTGTATGATTTCGTGTCCGTTTGATGTTCCAAAATTTGAATATGGAAGCAACAACCCGAAGATTCAGAAATGTGACATGTGTTACGACCGAATCATTAAGGGCGAAAAACCGGTTTGTGTAGAAACCTGTGGAGATGCCCTGTTCTTCGGAACCCGAAGGGAGCTAGTCGCTGAAGCCCGTCGCCGGATCGCGGAAATTCCCGAGCTCTATATCGATTCCATTTATGGCGAAAAAGTAGCTGGTGGCACGGGCTATTTATACCTTGCTCCGGTTACCGCTGACGAACTAGGCTTCGACACCAGGATTCAGAAATCCTCTTATCCGGCCCTGACCAAAGGATTTCTGTACAGTGTCCCTTCTGTTTTTGTCCTTGTGCCTACGCTATTACTAGGCATTCATGAAGCTACTAAATCAAGAAAAACTAACAACGAAAATTATGACTAGCCCAATAATTCCATTAACCAAAGCAGACAAAAATCAATCGACCTGGCGATTTTTGATGAGTGAGCTGAAGCCCAGAGGGAAATGGTCAACGCCCTTCAACCTCATTTCCATTCCGATCATTCTGGTAGGCTTGACGCTCATTGTCATCCGTTTTTCACAAGGCCTTGGAGCAGTTTCCAACATCAACCAGGAAATCCCCTGGGGGCTTTGGAAGGGCTTCAACGTGGTAACCGGCGTAGCTTTTGCCGGCGGCGCCTATGTGCTCACTTTCATTGTCTATATTCTAAAGGTCGACAAGTTTCACTCCATCGTGCGGGTCACGGTGCTGAACGGCTTTCTCGCGTATATGTTTTACGCCGGAGCGCTGGTCCTTGATCTGGGAAAGCCCTGGAACATCTTCAACCCGATTATCGGCAACAATTTTGGAGCCAGCTCGGTGCTGTTCTTGGTAGCCTGGCACTTTTTACTCTACATTGTGGCTCAGCTGATCGAATTTTCGCCGGCTGTTGCCGAGTGGCTAGGTGCCCGTCGTGCCCACAAACTACTCTCCGGCCTAACCTTGGGAGCCGTTATTTTTGGCATTACGCTTTCCACGCTGCACCAATCCGGCTTAGGTGCGCTGTTTCTGATGGCCAGCCAAAAGATTCACCCGCTGTGGTACAACGAGTTCATCCCCATTCTATTTCTGGTATCCAGTGTCTTTGCCGGCCTCTCCATGGTTATTTTTGAAGGCTCCATCAGTCAGCGGGTATTTTTCAGAAAGATTAGCAAAAAGAACCGTGAGGCTCGCAACAACATGGTACAAAGTCTGTCCAAAATCTGTGCTTTTTCCATGTTCGCCTATCTGGCCATGCAATTTCTGGTCTTCATACATGGGCAGCATTGGGATCTACTCAATACACCTATGGGCTATTGGTTCTTACTCGAGATGATTGGTTTTGTGCTTATTCCGATGGCCTTATTTTTCTACGCTTCTCGCACATCCAGCATCTTGCTGAGCCGGGTAGCCGCTATCATCACCATCCTCGGAATTATTCTGAACCGGCTCAACGTATCCATCATCGCCTTCCGCTGGGACGCCGCGGTACACTATGTTCCCTCGTGGATGGAAATTGTCGTCAGCATTACCATCATTCTCATTCAGATTTGGATTTTCCGCTGGGTCATTAGTAGAATGCCTGTGCTTGACGAACCGCCGAAGTGGGCAAAAAATAACAATCATTAACCCGTTGCTGAGTTTGATTCAACAACCTAAAATATAAGATCATGGACGGATTTTCATACACCAATATCTTTGCAACCAAAGGAATCGAGTACCTGGCTATCATTGGCTTTTTCCTCTTAATGATTCCTTTCTGGATGCTACTGACAAGAAAGTCGAAGTCTGCCAGCCAAATGCAACTGGCTGGCAGACTGATCACCGCTGCCACGCTGCGTATTCCTCACGGAATCTTCTTCAGCAAGTTTCACAGCTGGGCTTACCTCGAAAAAAGCGGAGTAGCCAGAGTTGGGCTTGACGACCTGCTGCTACATCTGACCGGCGAAGTAAACATTACACACCTGAAAGAACCGGGCGACAGAATCCATAAAGGCGAGCTGTTAACCCAGATCAACCAAGACGGGAAAAGCCTTCGTATTTTCTCACCTATTTCGGGTGAGATTCAACAAACCAACGAGATGCTGGCCGACGAGCCCGGTCTGATGAAAGAGGATCCGTATCGGCAGGGCTGGATGTACGCCATTAAACCATCGAACTGGAAAGCAGATACAAACACGCACTTTCTGGCCGAAGATGCCAGCAACTGGGCCGCTCAGGAACTAAATCGCTTTAAGGACTTTCTCTCGGTCTCGGTAACGAAACACCTGGCCGATCCCACTCAAGTGGTGCTGCAAGATGGAGGCGAGCTTGTCGATCAACCACTGGCCGAATTGCCTCCGGAAGTATGGCAGGACTTCCAGGAGACATTCCTGTCTTAATCAGCTCAATCTAATACGCTTGAAGCCTGGTGCTTCATGAAAAGAAACGGTTTTGAGGCGGTGTGCAAGCCACATCGCTTCAGCCGTTTTGACGATTTAAATGACTGGCTATCGCAATTAGATGTTATAAAACAAAATGAAGAATAGACTCCGGTTTCAATTTTCGACTAACTTCGTCCTAATTACTAACTTTAGCCTGCACCCATGCCCTGGTTAAAAAAAATAGAACAAAAACAACGCGTTGGCAGCCCCTTGGTAAATGGGTATGTCAAGTTCCGGTCCTCCATCTACGGACGGGTCGTTTTTATCATCGCTATCTCGTCCTTCTTTCTGTTTGTATCCTTTGGTGTTATTTTCCGTTCGGTGAATGAAAACTACATGAAATCGGTGATCAGCGAGAACGGCAACAACATCGGGTTTCTGGTAGAAGGAGCCTTGTATGATGCCATGCTGAAAAATGACCAGGCCTCGCTTCAGCGGACGCTTGACCTGATAAACGACATGTCGGGCATCGACAATGTGAGCATGTACGACACAAACAACAACTTGGTGTACACGTCAATTTCGAACAACTCGGCCAACCACAGCGACCCCGACTGCATCAGCTGTCACCAGGATTTTGGTCAGATGTTTTCGACCGAAGAAAAATCCTACCGGATCATTGAAGCCAAAAGCGAGTGTATCATGAATCCGGACAACGACAGCATCCGGAACCTAATGATCAAATCGCCCATCCTAAACAATCCTTCCTGCCACACTGCAGCCTGTCATGCCCACAGCGCCGATGAAAAAGTGCTGGGCTCGCTGATGATTAAAATGCCCTTGGCGAAACTGGACAGTGCGCTCGAAGAGTCAACCACCGATTTCTTTCTGATGGCTGCCCTGATGACCATCCTGCTCATTCTGTTTTTAATCCTATTCACGACTAAAAAAATTAAAAATCCGCTGAATGAGATTATTCGTGCCGCCGAAAAGGTCGCCAAAGGCGATAAGAGCACCCGACTACGAATTAAACCCAATTCGTTATCCGACATGCGCATGGTTTCCTACGCCTTCAACGAAATGCTGGACAACCTGCACACGGCCAACACCGAACTACAGAACTGGTCGCAGCAACTGGAATATAAGGTGCAGAAAAAATCAGAAGAACTGGGGCAAGCCCAAAATGAACTGATTAACATTGAACGCATCGCCTCGCTGGGCAAGCTCTCCCTGTCGGTGGCGCACGAAATTAACAACCCGCTTTCCGGCATCCTGATTTACACCAAGCTTATCCACAAACAGCTGAGCAACCCGAACCTCGATCCGGCGAAGGTAAACACCATGCTCAAGAACCTGAAACTAATTGAAAGCGAGACCAAGCGCTGTGGCGACATTGTGAAAGGCCTGCTCGACTTCTCTAAAAAAGACCAGGAAGGCTTTGAAGCCAAACACCTGCATGGCATCTTAAACGATACCGTTGAACTGATGCACCACCCCATGAAAATAGCCAATATTCACTTTTTGGCTGACTTATCGGCAAAAAATGACTTGATCTTTTGCAGCCCCAATCAAATTAAACAAGCCTGCATGGCCATCCTGGTGAACGCCTCCGAGGCGGTTGGAGAAAACGGAGAGATTACTCTTCGCACGCTGAACCCCGATCCTAATCACATCCGGATTGAGGTCATTGACAATGGCGTTGGCATTGCCGAAGCCGACCTGCCTTATGTGTTCGAACCCTTCTTTTCGACCAAGGAAAAAGCCAGCGGCATCGGACTGGGCTTATCCATCGTTCATGGAATCATTCAAAATCACAAAGGAGAAACAGAAGCCAAATCAGAACCAGGAAAAGAAACAATCATAGCTATTACCCTGCCATTACTAAAGACTTAAGCAAAACAACCATGACCAAAAAAATCGCCATACTTGTCGTCGACGATGAAAGCTCTGTAAGAGATTCCTTATACAATTGGTTTATTGAAGACGGCTATCATGTGGCCTGTGCCGAAAATGCCAAAGTGGCGCTGAACAGGCTGGAATCCGAAAGCTTTGACATTGTGCTGGCCGATATAAAAATGCCGGGCATGGACGGACTGGAAATGCTCAAACGCATCAAAACCATTCAACAGGATGCCATCGTGATTATGATGACTGCCTTTGCCACCGTTGAAACAGCTGTTCAGGCTCTTAAAGACGGAGCTTTCGACTACGTAACCAAGCCCTTCGACCCCGACGACCTGTCGCACCTCATCCGCAATGCGTCGAAACAAATCACGCTGATGGAAGAAAATGAGGTGCTGAAAGATAAAGTTGTTTCATTGGAAAATGTGGAAGATCTGATTGGTGAAAGTGAAGCCATGACACAAGTACTGCGCGAGATTGAAAGTGTGGCACAATCCAATGCCTCGGTCATCATCACAGGCGAAAGTGGCACCGGCAAAGAGCTGGTAGCCCGCGCCATTCATGCCAATTCACCCCGGCGGTACTTTCCGCTAGTCAGCGTTCATTGCGGTGCCTTATCCGAAAGTTTGCTGGAAAGTGAACTCTTTGGGCATGAGAAAGGTGCTTTCACCGGAGCGGTTTACAACCGGAAAGGGCGTTTTGAAATGGCCGACAGCGGCACCATCTTCCTGGATGAGATTGCGACAATCTCTCCGAAAATGCAGGTTGAGCTACTGCGGGTACTCGAAAGTAAAAGCTTTATGCGCGTGGGCGGAAACAAAGAAATCAAGTCTGACTTCAGGGTGATTTGCGCCACTAACCGCGACCTGAAAACCATGGTAGATAATGGTGTCTTCCGCGAAGACCTCTTCTACCGCCTCAACGTAGTCAACATTAACGTACCGCCCCTACGCGAGCGCACCGATGACATTCCCCGCCTAGTCGATTATTTCATCAAAAAATATTGCACAACCATGAACCGGGCCATCATGACCATCGATCCGGCCGCCTTAAAACGACTGGAGGAATTTCCTTTCCCGGGCAACATCCGTGAGCTGGAAAACATGATCGAACGAGCCATTGTGGTGGGAAATGGCAAGAAGATCACCTTGAAAGATCTACCGATCGACCGGCCGGAATCTACACCTTCTTTTGAAAGTCTGAATGACATTGAAAAACATCATGTCCTTCAAATTCTAAATAAATACAACTGGAACATTTCGGCCTCGGCCAAAGCGCTGAAAGTGGATCGGGTAACTTTATACAACAAAATCAAAAAGTATCAACTCAAGCAAAGCAAATAGCTTGTCAATTGGCAGGAATGGGAAATTTGACTCATTCAAAGTTCAAGCTAAAACTACCAATTGCCGCTAAAACCGCCTGATGCATGAAGCCGGAAAACATCACACTAATTTCATTCGGATATTTCGAGAAACGTTTTCTCGGTGAAATCATGTATGATGTCGAACGCGAATTTCGTATCCCGGTCATCGTTCGTAAAGGTCATCTCGATTTAAGTCTTTATTTTGATCCCACACGCCGGCAATACAACGGCAACCGCCTGCTGCAGGATATTGACCTGCAATTTGCTTCGGATCAAGCCAAAACACTCGCCGTTTTCAATGTTGATTTGTACATCCCCATCCTCACTTTCATTTTCGGGCAAGCTTTTTTAAACGGACGCTGCGGCATCGCCTCGGCCTACCGGCTGCGAAACGAGCGCTATGGCATTGAGGCCGATGAGCGCATTTTTGTCGATCGGCTGCGAAAAGAAGTCATCCATGAGCTGGGGCATGCCTTTGGGCTCATCCATTGCATCACGCCCACTTGTGTGATGCGGTCAAGCACCTACGTCGAGGATATTGACCAAAAAAGCTGGTCTTTCTGCCCTAAATGCAGAAAACAACTGGGAGTTTGAGGCTCAATGTTCGATACTCAATAATGATAACAATTACCTGCGTTCGTTTTTGGAATTTAAAAAACTGTAAGATTTAACGAGCCTGGTTATTGAATCCCCCACGCGACCACCAGTAGATTAGTGCTAGGTTCGAAAAAAATAGCTCGCTAAGCACATCAAAAAGAAAAAAGCAGTGATAGCAAGACATGAAAGTATTCTTATCTTTATGTTTTATTTGCGAAAGGATGAACGGTCACCAACTCGTCCAACTAAAAAATTAAGCCCCATGACTATGAAGCCAATTGATGTTGATAAGTTAATCTTTCGGTTGATGACAATCAGGGAAGCGATTCTCTCGTGCGAAAAAAGCTATGAGCCAATGATTCAATCGGTACATCCCAACTACCGATACAGCGTACGTAATTTTATTCGTTACCTGAAACTGCGCACCTTTGAGCTTCGCCAGATTCAGGAAGAATTGTCGGCAATGGGACTGTCTTCCATCGGTCACTCGGAACGTTATGTTTTAGCCAACATCGAAAACATTCTCTACTTTTTACACTTGTACCAAGGGGAAAAGTTTCGGGGAAACTACGACTTAGGGGAACACCCGGTCAATTATTTTCGGAGCAACGATGTGCTGGAAAGCAACACCACCCGACTTTTAGGCAGGAGCAACCAGTCTCTCAACACCCGCATTATGGTTACCTTACCATCGGAAGCCGCAAGCAACTACGAACTTGTGAAACGGATGATTGACCAAGGCGTTGAGGTAGCACGAGTAAATTGCAGCCACGATACGCAGGAAGATTGGGAGAAAATGATTGCTCATATCCGCCAGGCTTGCCAGGAAACGGGACAAGAATGTAGGATCTATATGGATTTGCCCGGGCCCAAAATGCGCACGGGCCCTGTAAAACTGAGAAAGAAGAAAAAAAAGAAAAAGCAAGTCGACTATGTGACGCTACATAAAGGCGATCACTTACAGGTGTATCGGGAAGAAGTTTTGGGACACGATGCCCAATATACGAAAGACGGTGAGCTGATTGCTCCTGCCAAAATCTCCATCGCATCCCCCATACAGTTTACCGATTTAAAAGAAGGGGAGCATATTTGGTTCGACGATGGCAAAATTGGGGGCATCATCACCAGCATCACCGATGAATACCTGGATGTGGAGATCGTACGGGCCAACATGGAAAAAGGAAGTAAGCTGCGCGCCGAAAAGGGCATCAACCTACCGGACTCGAAGCTGAACCTACCCTCGCTCTCTCCCGACGATCTGAGCTTTTTACCTTTCCTGACCAAACAGGCCGACATCATCGGTTATTCGTTTGTACGCCAAGCCGCCGATGTCATTGCACTGCAAGAACAACTGGAAGCCTACGGACGTTCGGACATCGGGCTGGTTCTGAAAGTTGAGAATCGCGATGCCTTTGAAAACCTCCCCGAGCTGCTAATTACTGCCATGCGCAATCCCAACATTGGGGTGATGATTGCCCGTGGAGACCTGGCCGTTGAGCTTGGTGCTGAGCGAATATCCGAAGTTCAGGAACAAATTTTATGGCTGTGCGAAGCTGCATTCATTCCAAACATTTGGGCCACCCAGGTACTGGAAAAACTATCGAAAGAAGGCGTGGCTACCCGGGCCGAAATTACCGATGCCTCCATGGCAGCCCGCTCCGAATGTGTTATGCTTAACAAAGGAGACAACATGCTGGAGACCGTGCAGATTTTGTCCAACATCCTGCATCGGATGGAAGCACATCAATATAAAAAGAAGGGAACTTTGCGCGCCCTACGCGTGGCCGAGGGCTTTCTTGAGCAGCAGAAAATGTAACGTTAACAATCCAATCCGGGAAGTAGCATGCGTGATAAAGAAGTGCTACGAAAGTAAAACCTACAGGCTTTTTTTGAGAATCATGCAATTATCCCAAAAATTAGCCTTAACTTGCAAGCAATAAATCTATTAATATCATGAACAAAGGAACAGTAAAATTTTTCAACGAATCTAAAGGTTTTGGATTCATCAAAGATGCAAATTCATCGAAAGAATATTTTGTGCATTCATCCGGATTAATCGATAATGTCGGTGAAAATGACGAAGTAACCTTTGATTTGCAAGAAGGCAAAAAAGGATTAAATGCAGTCAATGTTAAACTAGCTTAGTTTAAAATAAACTCACCATTTAAAGATCTTAAGTCCCATATTTTATGGGACTTTTTTTATGCCTTCTTCTCTGAAGAGAAACTATCTGCCTGAAATTGTCTTCATCAGGTACAACGACATTCCTCTTTTCCATGGAAATTTAATGATGTCCTCATGAGAACTAATTTCCTGGATTGGCATCTACAAGCATTTGATCGTTTTCAACAAATTGAGTCCAATTGTTAATATCTACGCCATCTCTCCGCTAGATTTATAAAAAGAAACGCTCGCTGCCCACAACTAACCGATCTCAATATATCACTAATTAAAAAACACTTACATAATACAAATTCAATCTATTCTGAAAAAAACACCAGGTTAACAGCCCGAGCTTCTTCGTGGGCAATGAATTAATGGTACGAGTTTTGTCATTCTTGCTAACAAGAGATCTTTCACTTAATATTTAACGTCATGAAAAAGTTTATCATCATATCCATCCTCGCTCTGCTTACAGCAGCAACGAGCACCATTCAGGCAAAAAATTACCCGGACGAATATCTGGGTCTGCCAGGAGACAACCTAAACCTCTACGCTACCATGAAACTCTTTCAGGAGTCTGAAACCCTTGAAGGTTTTGAACGAAGCCTGAATGATGAAAACTCACGCATCAACAACCTCGACCTGAACGGCGACAACCTGGTCGATTACCTCATGGTCATAGACTATGCTGATGGCAATGGACACACCATCGTTTTACGGGCTGCACTAAACCGAGACGAAACACAGGATGTAGCCGTCTTCACCGTTCAACGTTTCAACGATGGATCAGCACGCGTTCAGCTTATTGGCGATGAAGCACTTTATGGCCCAAACTACATCGTTGAGCCCATTTATGCTGACAGCCAGGAGACTCCCAATCCGGGTTACATCGGAAACTCAACCGTGACAAAACGTCCTACAGTAGTCGCAGTCACGACCTACGAAGTAGCCAGTTGGCCCGTCATTCAGTTTATCTATCGCCCCAGCTACGTAAGCTGGCACTCATCCTGGCGATGGGGCTATTACCCTTCATACTGGAATCCATGGCGCCCCTATTACTGGCATACGTACTACGGTTACCACACGCACTATCACAATCATTACTATGGGCACTACCGCCACTGGAATCACCATCGATACAATCGTTACAAGGACTTCTATTACAGTCGCGTTCGGACCTATTCGCCCAGAGTGTCGGCCAGAATAAAAGATGGGCACTATAAAAAAACCTATTCGCGGCCTGACCTGAGAAGAAGAGGTGACGCACTTTATAACAAAACAACCCGCAAGAACCAAAGGACGCGCGAAAGCTATTCAAGAACCAGAAATAGAACATCCAGCTCGCCATCAGTAACGAGCCGGTCAACCAATCGAAACAGTTCAGCCTCTCAAAGACGCTCAGTTTCAAACAGCTCAACTCGCACGGGTACAAACTCGTCCATCAATCGGGGAACCGGAGTTACACGTAAGTCAACAACGATTCAGCCCAAAAGATCGGCTACAAATCCTTCTTCGGGACGCAGCACGAATGTATCGCGTCGGTCAGGCTCAACAGGTAATTCGACCTACAGAACTAGCACAAGTTCTTCTGTAAATAAAAGAAGTAGCCAATCGCCTAAGTCAACAACAGTAAGAAGTAGCAGAACAACACGATCGTCCTATTCAAAACCCAATAGCAGCGCCCCCAAGCGATCATCAACTGCTGTTTCAAAAAAGTCGACCTTCAAGCCGAAAACCTCGTCCAGGTCGTTGAGCTCAAAACGTTCATCGAGCCAGCCCAAATCGACTGTCAAAAGAAGTCGTTCAAGCAGCCGAAATTCAAAAATATCAAATAAAAGCAGCCAGTCACGGAGTTCTTCCAATGGAAGGTCCGGACGCCGCTAAAACACAAAAAGCTAAAAGCAAAAAAGCCGATCCATCTCTGAATCGGCTTTTTTAGTCCCTCTAAAATCAAGCCTTGCAGCCCAATTAAATTTCTATTTTTTATCGTATCAAGGAAAGATTCTCATGGACAACTTCAGGATTAAAAGCCAGTAACTCATCCGAGTAAATCATCTCTGGAACCCGGTGATACAGAAAAATGCGTTTATTCAGAACATGGGCAAATCCCATTTCCAGAAAGGTATTTCCCCCAATATAATTTGTGACTCCTTTTTTATCGAAATTTAAAACCAGAATGGCATCTGCCTTTTTGATCTTCTCAAAATAATTCCGGATTACATCATGCTCAATTTTACGCTGAGCACTTTCTCCGGCATTTGTCTTTTCTGCCAAATATTCCTCCAGTGTGAGTTGCCCGGCTATAATTTGCCGGCTAGTTAAAGGAATATCCACCGTATGCCCCAGCTGGCTTAACCCTTGGGCAACCAAAGCTATTTGTGGCGTAAAATCGATGCTTGAACAAATTACTATATGCATTTCAAATTCATTTTTAATTTATAAAGCAAACACGTTCTATGAACTCGTCGATTGAAATTGACAAAGAAACATGCTGACTTTGCTGGACACTACCCCTTGTCAGCTAGCGTTTTCGTTTTTAGAATCACCTTTTCAATTAACACATAAACAATGATGGATGTAAGCACGCTATTTACCGGAGCAACACCTGGCAAAAAAGTAGCTGCTAAAACACCCGCCCCCCAGGCCGCAACGGCTGACCAGCGAAATCGACTGATCGTCCTCTCTGCTAATCCCACATATTTCATTTTATGAACCAGGTAGAAATCGGCTATGAGCACCCCGCCAATGGACGGTAACATGGTGTTCAACACATTAAGGAAACCTACAAAATTATTGTATAAATAGAGGGCAAGTAACGTTCCTACAATACCATTTACAATCACCATCACTTTTTTAGGAAGACGGGTAATATTCGAAAACCCAAGTCCTGAAGCATAAAGCGCATTGTCATTTGTCGTCCAGATATTTAACCCAAGAATTATCATGGCCCAAACAATCATTCCCTGCTGCATTAAAACATCACTAATATCAGACTGTTGATAAAAGGCAGAACCAATAGCACCAAACAAAAACATCAGCGAGTTACCCACAAAAAAAGCAATCAGAGTCGTAGACAAAGCAATTTTACTGTTTTTCGAAAAACGGGTGAAGTCGGGGGTTAGTGTTCCTCCACTAATAAACGAAGCCACACAAATACCAATGGCAGCATAAAGCGTAAGTGGGTTTGACGGAACAATATCGAACCAGGCTTCTGTTCCACCAAAATCGTTAAAAGCCTTTCCTACCGACATTAAACCCAAAACCGTAATGGAAGGAACAGCAATAAAACTAAGTATCGTCAAGGCTTTTATTCCGAACCAGGCTGTCGCCGTCATAATCAAGCCCGAAAGAATAACCAGCATGTATATATTTAATCCGGTTACTTTTTGCACCGGAATAGCAAACATAGCCACGCCAACACCAAACCACCCAATTTGCGTAAATCCCAGCAAAAAGGAGGGCAATATGGATCCACGCTCGCCAAAAGAATAACGCGCCAGCAAGTGGGTTGATAAATTGGTTTTGGCGGCAATAAAGGCAAGTAAGCCAGTGTAAATTCCGAGAATAAGATTACCAAACAATACGGCAGTAATAAAATTAGCAGCCGTTAGTCCCGCTCCTAAGTTTCCACCAGCCCACATACTGGCCGAAAAAAAAGTGAAACCCAACATAACAACCAGCATGGGCCAAAATCCTTTTTTACTTTTTTCATCAACAGGCGACAGTGAAAAGTCGTGATCAAAATGCGTCGTCTTTTCCATTCTTAATATTATCGTTTGAATTGATTATGAATTTGCAATGGCTTTCAACTTATCCAAGTGACAGCTTGCTACTTCCTGCAAACTAACTTCAGAGAACCGGCTGGCATCAAGCTCAGGGAAACGTTCGCTAAGCAACTGCTCAAAAGTTCGTCCCCTTCGGGCCATGGTATGCACCTGTTCCCAATATTCGATTACATCTTCCAGGTACTCAGGAAGCCAAAAAGCTCGCGAACCAGCATCGTAAATCACACAGCGCTCAATAGCATACGCAGGAGCCTCATACTGACTTTCGATAAACTCCGGAGCCATTAAAGCTTCGCGTTTTACCAAATCGGTACCTGTCAGTTTTATCGTTAATGGAGATGAAATGGTTGGAACAGTAAAGCGTCCTTCGATGTAACACAGCGTGGTTGACTGATATCCTTCAAACTTTTCCCGACACAGCGCATCTACTTTTTCCAGAATTTCTTCCGTTCGTTTTCCTCCAAACGTGAAAAACAAAATCGATTCAATATTGATGTTATTCATTTCGGCTTGTTGCACCAAAGCTTCTAAGCCAAATTCTAAGCTTGTACCTGTAGCAACAACATCTCCAATTACAATTTGTGCCGATGGTGGCATGTAAACTTTTTGGTAATCGCTTTCAATAATATGCCATTCTTCCGACTCCGGATTTCTGCGCGCCCGCTGAGCACTGATGAACGAAGATCCATGTAAGTTCCAGCCAAAAGCATCGGCAATAGCCTGACGCAAACCAAAGTTTAATCCACCCCTCAAAATATTAAAAACAATGGTCTTTCGCTCTTGCAGGTTGATAACTTGTTCTTCTTGCATACCTTTTAGCGCCAAGGAACATGCCCGGCCTAACTTCTGCGTATAATCAACGCCCATAACGGTTGTATCATTGCAAATTGCACGCGTTTCGGCGCTGGATACAATCAACCGATTGACACTTACCTTCCCCTCTTCTTCAATTCTATATATTGAAGAATTATTTTTCTTTGAAATTCTATTCAGCATTTCTAAAACATTTAATATTTAATCGGGAGAAACAGGAGATCAGAATAGTCTCGAAGAGTGCCCCGCGTATTCAGAATTACCCTCCAAATACCGGACTACAAAAATGCCTTTTATAAATTTAAAATCAAAAATTGAAGTTCTTAAAACAGCCATTAAAAACCATCTCTTTTCCTTTTATTAACAAGAAGACAAAAATGCAAGTATTTCGGAATGAACTTGACTCCACTGAATCCCGAAAGTTGCAAGTTGAATCATAAAATTCGGGGGTACGCTCCCAACCCTTCAGCCTGGTAATGGGCTTGAAGTGAAACTCTGCCAATTCGCCCAACGTATTGTTCTCGGCAGCCTTCAATTAAACACGCAAAACCGTTACCAGTCTAAAGAAAGGCCCATAAACCATGAAAGGCATTTCCAGCAAAGAGATTATCGCCTGGATTGACCGCTACCTGGCAGATCCGCGTCTTGACTCCGAAACACAACTCCGAAAACGTTGGGCATGGATTTGGATGGTTGTTACTTGTGTGTTCGTCATTATCTCTTCCTTCGTTGAACTCGTTGTGCTGAAACTTTGGCCTATCTGGTGGTTCGCCATCGTATTCTGGGCCGGCTATTCAATCGGTTTTCCCTTGTACCGAAGGATGAAACGCTTCGATCTGGTGATCAACATTCTATTTTCCATCTATATTGTCGCGGCACTGTTCGCCATGTTACAATCCGGAGGAATAACCACTTCCCTGGGTTTTATTTTCATCGGGATGAACTGTGCCATGGGATCAATGCTGGCCGGAAACCTGCGCTGGACCATTGGGATGTTTGTAACTTACTGCATTACCATTATCATCCTCGGACTTTTCCAGTCTTCGCTCACCACACCCGCATACATTACTCCGCGTGTTAATACCATATCCTTTGTCGGACTTTCCGTTTGGATTAACGCCTGCATTTTACTGATTGTCATTTTATTTATGAAAGACAAAAGTCGTTATGAAAAGTCGGAAGCAGAGAAACTACGGAAAATTGATGAGGCAAAAACCAAACTTTTTACCAACGTTTCCCATGAATTCAGAACACCACTAACAGTCATACAAGGAATAGTGGACCAGATGGAACAACATCCTGAAAAATGGATGCTAAGTGGCCCCGAAAAGATCAAAGCACAAAGCCAGCTTCTTCTTCACCTTGTAAACCAGATGTTGAACATTGCCAAAATTGAAGCCGATGAAATGCACCTGGAGCTAATTCATGGAGACATCTGCAGGTTTATCCGCTATGTTGCAGCTACTTTTCAAAGCCTGGCAGAAAATGTGAGGGTTGAACTTATTCTGAACCAACAGGAAAACCCAATTTATACCGACTACGACCCCGACAAACTGATGCATGTTATTTCCAACCTGTTATCCAATGCCATTAAGTTCACGCCTCCCGGAGGAATTGTAAGCCTTGATGTTTCAAGGACGTTTGAAAAAAACAAGGAATCCGTTCTTATTTCAGTGCGAGACACCGGGCGAGGAATTCCCGAAGCTTCAGTAAGTAGAATTTTTGAGCGTTTTTACCAGGTCCCCGACAAACACGACCAAACTCCGGGAACCGGGCTCGGTCTTGCAGTTACCTATGAACTGATTAAGTTGATGAATGGGATGATCAGTGTAGAAAGCCGGGAAGGTCAAGGTTCGGAATTTACCGTTCTGCTTCCCATTTCGAAAACGACAAAAAAAATCGCAGATCATGACGTATCCATAATAAGCTCAGAGACGGTTCATACGGAAATTACAAAACCCAAGATCGATAAAAAAACAGATGAGCCAGATAATGAGCAGGCGGAGAAACCGGTTCTACTCATTGTAGAAGACAACAAAGATGTGGTCGAATACCTTCAGGCAATCCTACAAAAGGAATACAATTTAGAACTTGCCCCCAACGGAAAGTCCGGTTTTGAAAAAGCCCTGGAAATCATCCCGGATATTATTCTTTCGGATGTAATGATGCCTCTGATGGACGGTTTTGAGATGCTCGAAAAGCTGAAAGCTGATATTCGGACCGACCATATTCCGGTTGTGATCCTAACCGCCCGCGGTGATTTCGATTCGAAACTCGCCGGACTCTCAATTGGAGCCGATCACTACCTGGTTAAACCCTTCAACGAAAAAGAACTTCGGTTAAAACTGGGCAACCTGTTGCAACTAAGAAGGAAAATGCAAAAACACTTTGGCACACTCCCTTTTCAATCCCAGGATGAAAACACCAAGTTTGAACCGGAAGGCCAATTCATAAAACGAATTAATACACTGATTGAAAAAGAAATGGGAAACGAAGACTTCGGAATCAATGACATTTGTTTTTCAATGAACATGAGCCGGGCTCAACTTTATCGAAAATTCAGTGCAATCACCAATAGCTCTATTGGTCGGTACCTTCGGTCGTTTCGCTTGCACAAAGCCAAAGAACTGCTGGAGAAACAGGACAAAAACGTTACAGAAACAGCTTTTGAAACCGGCTTCAAAAATCTATCGCACTTCAGCACCTGCTTTCACGAGGAGTTTGGCTTCTCCCCAAATAAGCTTCTTCGCTAGCACAACCAACATTCGAGACAAACGCCAAAACATCTGAGACAATTACCAAAGCACAAGCTTCTGCTTTGTCGTAACTTTAATTGTACGTTCCCAGCTATACGCATCTACATTCTAAACCTTTTAAATTCAAAAAAGATGAATAAAATGATTGTCTTATTATGGAGCATAAGCCTACTTTTTGCGGGCTGTGATGTGAACGATTCAATATCGCCCGAGATCGACAAAAACTTAAAATCAGCCGAGATGAAAATGATTCCAATCAAAGGCGAGATGCAATCGCATGTAACTGAAACTCTAAATGATATTCCTGTAATTGGGAATCTATCCGGGAATATTTCACATTTAGGGAAGCTGATCACCGATAAAAGCACCTGGTATAGCATTTCCGTGGAAATGAATGAGCAAACCTGGACCATTTCGTGGGAAATGTTTGGATCGGTTTGTGCAGCCAACGGCGATTTTCTGAAATACACGCTTACTGGGGAATTTAGCATTCCAGATAATCAGATAACAGGACAAGCTGTTTTTGATGGCGGCACCGGCCGTTTTTGTCAGGCGCAAGGTACTATGGAATTTACCGGTTATGCCGATGATCCCATGAACATTACAACAATGTATATGCAAGTTGAAGGTCTGATCTCAAATGTTGGGAGCAGTCATAACGGCGAAAATGCAACGGTAGCGCAAAATGAATCCATTGCCGGATCATTTATTGAAGCGTGGGATAAGCATGATGCCGACATGCTAACCTCCCTATTCGCTGATGAATTTACCTACACGGCAGTAACAACAGGCAGTGCCTATACCGACAAAGATGCACTCGCCATATATGCCAATACCACAATTGCCGGAATACCGGACACTGGATTTGATATCATTTCCATTGTGGCCAATGAACGATTTGCTGTAGTTGAATGGATTTGGAAAGGAACCAACACCGTTGGCTGGCCAGCAATGGGCATTCCGCCCACCGGAAAGTATTTTGAAATGCCCGGAGCTTCTGTCATGGAAGTTGAAAACGGTAAAATAATCTGGAACAAAGATTACTGGGACTGGAACACTTTTATGCAATTAATCGGGGTTAGTCTCTAAACTGGCCCTGATCAATAAAAAGGCCGGAATCGCTTCCGGCCTTTTTTAGCTTGTCAAACAGAGGGAAGATGTATACTAAGTTCTCAAATTTTCGTTTTAGAACACAACATAGATATATCGAAAGTTCAATTATACGCCTTCTTCATCCCTAACAACTTATTTTTTCCCTCTGCGTAAGTTAAGTTACTCACAACACTCTTCATGCAACGTATCATTCTGACTATAAACAAACTTAAAAATGCTGTTTCATCATGGCTTGATATTCACTTGGAGACCCCAGCCGATTCTCCGGAAACAAAAGCATTAAAAATTAGATTCACTCGATATCTCATCGCTGGTATTCCATTTCTGATTTTGACCGGATTAATACTCTGGATAACTGGGCTTACTCATGTTTCAATTGTTATGAATCTATTTGCATTATTCGAACTTGTGCTATTTGTCAGCCTTATTCTTCATCGTAAACATGTAAACATATTTGTTGTAACTAACCAATTTTTCTACGTCCTGTTTTCTTTTGCCGCAGTCTTGTACTTCGGAGGAATTATGTATTCCGGAGGGGTGGTGCTGGTTGGGTTGGCGGGCGTGCTCCATTCCTTGTATTTCCTAAAGCCATCTCAAATTCACATTCTTTTTATGGTGTATATTATCACCGTAATTACAGAGGCTATACTGCAACCTCATTTAGTAAAACTCCCCGAAATTACTCCCACAGCTAACCTGATTCTTTTTGTGCTTCATTTGTTTGTAATAGCTATCGTTTTTAAGAGTTGGCTAAACTTTTTCATAAAACAAAGCATGTTACTAAAAACAAAAGAAGTTGAACACCTAAAAGAAATTGATACAATTAAAACCGACTTTTATACCCAAGTAACCCGCGAATTTCGCACCCCACTTACCATCATTTTAGGATACTCAAATCCGGCTGCTAAACTGTCAATCTCCGATTTTCAGCAGAAAATTTCAATTATTCATAAAAATGGGATTCGATTACTTCACCTGGTCGATAAGATGCTGAACCTCTCCCGCCTTGAGGCAAATGCCATGCAATTGAATTTCATTCAATCAGATATTCTATCCTACATCCGACAGCTTGTTGACATCATCAAACACATGGCGAAAGGAAAAAGCATAAAATTGCACTACCAATCGCCATTAAAGGAATTAAAGATAGATTTTGATCCTGACAAAATTGATTCGCTTTTAAGCAATCTGATCTCGAATGCTATAAAATATTCACCTGAGAATACGGATGTTTACATCGTAGTCTCTACACTTCAGTCATATAGAAAGCAACAATTTGGGTATTGTGTTTTTCCTGAAAGAGAAAACAATAACCAGCGTCATTTAAAGATAACAGTGAAAGATGGTGGCGTTGGAATAACTGAAAGTGAATTACCTCTAATTTTTAATCGGTTTTATCAGGGGGAAAGCAACAACAGGCACCAATCCTACGGAGCTGGCATTGGACTGTTTATTGTTAAGGAATTAGTTGACTTGCTGGATGGAAACTTGTTTGTTTCGAGTAAGCCGAATATAGGAACAGAAATTACAGTACTTCTACCCATTTCAGATAAAATTGCAATCTCAAACCCCTTTGACTCCAAAGAACATGTCAAAAAAAATAAGTTAACAAAAAACGAAATAGATACTGACCTGACTTACGACAAAAAAGAACTTCCTCTTTTACTTATAATTGAAGACAATAACGACATCGTAAACTATTTAAAATTCATTACAATAAAAAACTTCAGGATAATAAGGGCCGAGCATGGAACACAGGGCATCGAAATGGCACTAAAAACAATACCTGATGTCATTATTTTAGATGTACTGATGCCCGAAAAAAATGAACTCAAGGTTTGTGAAACTTTAAAAAATGATTTTCGAACCAGTCATATTCCCATTATCATTTTAAGTGCAAAGGTAGATAAACCATCTCAAGTTTTGGGTTACAAACATGGAGCTGATGCCTATATTACCATGCCATTCGATCAGCAGGAACTATCCGTACGCCTGCAAAAACTAATAGAAGTCCGTGAAAATTTGAAGGCTAAATATAAAACATTGGCACTGTTCTCCGACGCACCTAATGAAAATATTCAAGATCCGGATGAGCAATTCCTTCTAAAAACTAAAAAAATTATTGATGATTACTTTAGTGATGATAGCTTCAGTGTCGTTAAGCTTTCGAGCCTGCTTGCAATGAGCCGTTCGCAATTATTCAGAAAACTAAAGGCTTTAACCGGTTTGTCAGCCACTCAATTTATTCGTTTCTATCGGTTGTCCGTTGCAAAAAACAGAATTCAAGAAACCAATCTTACCATTTCGGAAATTGCCTATGAAGTGGGCTTTAAAGATCCTGCATATTTTTCACGGGTGTTTACCGATGAATTTGGAGCACCACCCTCATATTGGAGAAACCATCAACATTAGTCCAATCCTTTGCAACATTAATGCAAGTGCTTTCATAAGAAATTATCTAACTTTTTCTCTAAACCCAAAATTTAAAGCCATGAAACGAATATTTTTATTAATTACAATTTTGATGGTCGTTATAGCCTGCGAAAACGACAATCTTTTTCAGGACAATGAAGCACAGCCAATTGAGAAGTCAGCAGTTATTCAGGCTTTTCCTGAAGTAATTGAACTAACGGCAGGCTTTCAGCCTGAAGGAATTGCAATTGGAACCAACCAGACGTTTTATGTAGGTTCTTTAAGCAGCGGACAAATCTATAAAGGTAATTTGAGAACTGGCAAAGGAGAACTACTTGCAATACCAACAGTTCCTGACCAATTAGTGGGTTTATCTTTCGACAAAAGGAGCGGTTATTTGTATGGTGCGAAAGGCTTTTCAGGGATGGGAGCAGTCTACAATTCAAAAACCGGAGATATTATTCAATCTATTCCACTGGCATCTCCTATGACTGATTTAATTAATGATGTTGTTGTCACTTCAGATGCAGCATTCTTTACCGCCTCCTTAACCCCTACTCTGTACAAAGTACCATTAACAAAAAATGGACAATTGCCTGATCCTGTTCAGGTCATTGCCCTTCCTCTATCCGGAGATTTCAATATGAATCCAAATCCAATGATCCCACAGCTGGGCGCATTTTCAAACGGTATTGATGCCACCGAAAATGGCAAGCAACTGATTCTGGCAAACACCGGCCGAGGTGAGATATATCGTGTTGATCCATATTCCGGAGAAGCAATATTAATCGATCTAAATGGAGCCTTACTCCCCTTTGCTGATGGCATTCTGCTGGATGGTGATATTTTATATGTAGTACAAAATATGCTTAATCAGGTTGCAATAGTTAAGCTATTTCATGAATATCTCAAAGGAGAAATTGTTGGCACAATACAGCATGACAGTTTTGGAATTCCAACTACCGCTTCCCAATTTGGGGATCATCTCTATTTCGTAAATTCTCATTTTGATATTGCTCCGCCAACGGACATCTTTCCGGATGTTGAATTTGAGCTTATTAAAGTACCGAAGTACAAAGTTAATGACTAGCACAAAGAGACAACTCTTATCGTATTTCTGAAAGAAGCTAAAAGAGGAATGAAAATTAGCTATATTCAATAAAAAAAGGCCGGAAATGATTCCGGCCTTTTCCACCTCTCCAAAAATGTTAACTTACAGGCACTTGCGCGAGCTCCACCTTTCAAGAAAACTAATCTTACGATGTCACTTAGTTGACAGCGGGTGTAATCACAAATTTGCGGAACTCGATAGGACCGTGATCACCCTGCACCATGATGGGACCTGGTTCTCCTTCTTTACTATCAAGCGAACCTCCTGTAATTCCGGGAATTGGACGATTTGAAACAGTTTCAATGCCATTATGAACAACTGTTACATGGCGACCAACAAGCGTCACTTCGTAAGTCTGCCATTCGCCCGGTTTTTTAGCTGCGTTAACTGAAGGAGCAATAAATCCGTAAATACCACCAATACTTACCGCATCAGCTCTTCCTTTTGAATCTTCAATTTGGAGCTCGTAACGGCCCCGAAGATAAATTCCACTGTTACTTCCTTCCGGGTACCGGAATTCAATGCTTAGTTTGAAATCGTCAAATTTTTGATTGGTAACCAGGTTGCCACCTTTTTCCGTGTTCACCATGACACCATCAACCATCTGAAATTTATTGTTCGCCGGAATGATCCATTTGTCCATGTTGTCCGTGAGCAGGTTGATCGGATTTCCCCAAATCGCTGGCTCTGTTCTTTCCAACGAAGGCGCACGAACACCGGTCCATTTCAATTTATTGCCATCAAGCACTTTATATCCGGTCAGCACATCATCTTTTATCGTGAATTCAAAATAGATATCATCAATATCCATCCACTGCGGAGGAATGGTAAAATGATATTTATCTTCACTAGCTGAATAGTGTATTTCGGCAATTGGTCTTGCACTTCCTTCGTATCCTACATAGTATCCTACAAGCGTTGAGAAACCTGATAATTTAATTTCCAACCATCCGGGGAAACCATCTGAGGCCATCAACCCGTGTCTGAAAATTCCAAGATTCTCTAATTGGTCTTTCTCCATGGTGATCGTAAGATCCCATTTGCCAATCACATCCGAGTCACTATCAACGCGTTGCGCCTGACCTGGAAGGAAACCAATCAAAGTAAATACAAATAATAATAGGAATGCTTTTAGTTTTTTCATGATAATGTTTGTTCGATTAATAAATGCAAATTTTTCGTTTCCGTACAAATCTAATTAAAAACTACTTCAGATTAAATCCCAATATACTAATCAAGTGCGTATTTGGAAAGGCGTTCTGTCAATTGATCTACCTTGGTCCGTAAAACTGCTAATCGAAATTAAATTACGTCCGACTTCGACAAAGCCTCTGGATCCATGATTACCAACACGCATGAATTCTTGGCAAAAAAGGTAGAAAGGATTCTTCTCTACCTCATGCAAATCGCAGATCTTCAGCTCCCTCACCACACGTTGAAACCTGTCTCCGCTTTCCCAATCCGCCTTCCAGGGCATACGAGGCTGAATAATACAGATATCGCATTTAGCCTCTGGCTACGACTTCATCTGAAGGTTTCACAAGCAATCTGCATTGAATTTGAATCCGCTAAAAACCCAACAGTTACCCAAATCAACAATTGCAGAAATGACTGGACTCACAATTCTTTTTCAATCCATAAACTTTTTATCTTTATCGACCACGAAGCTGGTTTTATCGTTTCTTTTTTAACCCATAGAATTCAACCTGTAATCCATGAAAAACAGAAGTTATCTTTTTATTGTCCTTTTAGCTCTTACTCTAGGACTTTCATCTTGCGGCCCAAACAATTCATCTCAAGCGGCAGATTCAACCAAAACAGTCGCCGCCGAACAATCCATCCGGGTAATGACTTACAATATCCACCACGGCAATCCGCCGGCAGAAAACGGAGTTATTGACTTGGATGCCATTGCAGAAGTCATTCGCCAATCGAACGCTGACATCGTGGCCGTGCAGGAATTAGACAGCATGACCGAACGTGGGAACAACGAGTTTCAACTGGAAATTCTGGCTCAAAAGCTGGACATGAACTTCCACTTCTTCCGCGCCATACCGTTAGGAGATGGAGCTTATGGTGTCGGAATCTTGTCACGCTTCCCCATCAGCAAGGCGCAAACGATTAAACTGCCGGAACATGCTGACAAAAATGTTGAAGACCGGGTATTAGGCTTGGTACATGTTAAGCTTCCTAAAGGCAAGAAAATTTATTTTGCCTCTACGCACTGGGATTACAAGCATGAGGAGAACCAGCTACTTGAGGCCGAAATCACCAATCAAGTGGCTAGTAAACTGGAGGCGCCAATCATTATTGGAGGCGATTTTAATGCAAGGACAGACTCCAAGCCCATGAAGCTGTTGCGCCAGGTATTTACCGATGCCAGCAAAGAATTTGCCCCAACCATTCCAACAGCTAAGCCCAATCGCAAGATTGATCACATCTTGTACACCCCCAAAAAAGCATTTCAGCTAAAATCGGAGGAAGTGATTGATGATGAGTTAGCTCAAAAAGCGTCCGACCACCTCCCCTATTGGGTTGATCTGGTTATCGTAGATTAGTCAATCAAAAATTAGTAAGGCCATCTCCAGACCGCTTTTGCAGCGTGAGTTTGGAGATGGCCTTTTTATTTTTCCTTTAAAAAAAATCGAACTGCTCTACTTTACTGGTCCGCCGCAATTTCTACCAATATGGTTTTGGCTGCAGAGATGGTTTTGATGTGATCGAAACTTAAACTCAATTTATCTTTCTTCTCTTTCATCCGGCATTTGTCAGGATTGTGTTGCAGATAATGCAATACTTTTGAAAAGATGGGCGACTGGTAATATTCTGATTTTTGGTCAGCAATGAAGTAACAAACCATTTTTTTGTTCTTCAAGATAACGCGTTCAACCCCCAGGCTAATGGCCAGCCAACGCAATCGAACCACTTCCAGAAGCTCTTTACTGGCAGCCGGCAATTTCCCAAAACGGTCAATCAACTCCAGCTCAAACTGCTGCAAACTTTCTTCCGTTTCCAGGTTGTCGAGCTGACGATAAAGCAGCATGCGCTCCGAAATACTCTGGATATAGCTATCGGGAAACAACAGTTCCATGTCAGTATCGATCTGGCAGTCGCTAACAAATTGGGTTTGTAAAAATACGTTGCCCGCAGCCTGCTGTTCGTCCTGAAAAAGCTCTTTATATTCGCCTTGCTTCAGTTCCTGCATGGCTTCATTCAGAATACGGTGATAGGTTTCGTATCCAATATCGGCAATAAATCCGCTTTGCTCGGCCCCCAGCAAGTTACCGGCTCCACGAATATCCAAATCGCGCATGGCAATGTTGAAGCCACTGCCCAATTCCGAAAACTCCTCAATGGCACGCAGGCGACGTCGTGCTTCCGGACTCAAGGTCGAAAGTGGAGGAGCCATCAAATAGCAAAAAGCTTTTTTGTTCGATCGTCCCACACGTCCGCGCAGCTGATGTAAGTCGCTCAGCCCGAAGTTTTCTGCATGATTAATCAGAATGGTGTTGGCGTTGGGAATATCCAAGCCCGACTCAATAATGGTTGTTGCAATCAACACATCGTGCTCCCCGTTGATGAAATCAAGCATAATTTTTTCAAGCTTCGGCCCTTCCATCTGCCCATGCCCCACCACGGTTTTTACCCCCGGCACAATCCGCTTGATCACCGCTTCCACTTCGTGAATGTTTTGTACGCGGTTATGAATGAAGAACACTTGTCCGTTGCGCGCCATCTCGTAATTGATTGCTTCGCGAATCACCTCTTCATTAAACCCGTGCAGCTCCGTAATAATTGGATAGCGGTTGGGAGGTGGCGTTTGAATAATGGATAAATCGCGGGCCCCCATCAGCGAAAACTGCAAAGTACGAGGAATCGGAGTTGCAGTCAGCGTCATGGTATCAACATTCACTTTAAGCTGTTTTAGCTTTTCTTTCACCGACACCCCAAACTTTTGTTCTTCATCTACAATCAACAGCCCGAGGTCTTTAAACTTGACATCCTTACCCACCAGTCGGTGTGTGCCAATCAGAATGTCAACCGTTCCGGCTTCCACTTCTTTCAGAATCTTCCGCACTTCACCTGCCGGGCGCAACCGGCTGATGTATTCAATTTTAACTGGAAAATCCTTCAAGCGTTCAGAGAAGGTCTTGAAATGCTGCAAGGCTAAAATGGTGGTAGGCACCAAAACAGCCACTTGCTTGCTATCGGCCACCGACTTGAAAGCTCCCCGAATAGCAATTTCCGTTTTTCCAAAACCTACATCACCGCAAACCAGACGGTCCATGGGCATTTCACGCTCCATGTCTTCTTTCACCGCTTGCGTGGCCTTCACCTGGTCGGGTGTATCTTCGTAAATAAACGAGGCTTCAAGCTCGGTTTGCAAATACGAATCGGGCGAAAAGGCAAATCCCCGCTCCTTTTTTCGTTCGGCATAAAGGGCAATCAGATCTTTGGCAATATCTTTCACCTTTTTCTTGGTGCGATCTTTCATCTTTTGCCAAGCACCCGTCCCCAGCTTGTTTATTTTGGGCTCAATACCTTCTTTGCCTTTGTATTTTGAAATGCGGTGCAGCGACTGAATGCTCACAAACAACACATCATTATCGCGGTAAACCAAGCGAATGGCTTCCTGAATTTTACCGTTGACTTCCGTTTTCACCAGGCCGGCAAACTTCCCAATACCATGGTCAATATGCACCACATAATCGCCTTGGTGCAGCTTGTTTAGCTCACGTAGCGTGATGTTTTCCTTTTGTGGCTTCCGGGTTTTGAGTTTAAACCGGTGGTAGCGCTCAAAAATCTGATGATCGGTATAGCAACACACCCGCAGCTGGTGATCGATAAACCCTTCATGTAAAGTGAAATTCAGATCGGTAAACTCCACATTCAGATTTTGATCCTTAAAGATGGCATGCAAACGCTCAATCTGCTTTTCGTTGGACGAAAGGATAAAATTGGTGTACCCCTGAGCGACATTCTCTTGCAGATTTTTAGCCAGTAGTTCAAAGTTTTTATTGAATACCGGCTGCGCCGAAGTATTAAACTCGTAATGCGTTGTGGTTTTAAAATAGTTGGTGGTTCCCGATTCCAGACAAGTAAAATTCGCCAGGGCGGCCAAAAAATCATTACCTGTGATAAACCGATTATCCGGCAAATCTTCTTTATCAAGAGCTTGTTGAAAAGTCCCTTCGATCAAATCTGAAACCAGCGAAATATCGCGAATGTAGATACTGCTTTTGGATGAAATAAAGTTGAAAAAATTGTCTCGTTTCTCTTCCTCAAGTCCATCCTGAATGTTGGGGATGATGACAATTTTCTCAAGCTGAATCTTAGAGATCTGGTTTTCAATATCGAAACTACGAATACTATCCACCTCATCGCCAAAAAAGTCGAGTCGGTAAGGATCTTCATGCGAGAAAGAATAAATATCAACCAAACTTCCACGAATTGAATATTGCCCCGGCTCGACCACAAAGTCCACCCGCTCGAAACCATATTCATAGAGCACATCGTTTAAAAACTCAATAGACAGCTTGTCTTTTTTATGAACCTGAAAACTGTTCGATTCCAGTCCTTCGCCAGAGATTACCTTTTCAATCAAGGCATCGGGATAGGTCACAATGCTGATCTGGTTATTCTCGTGCAGCTGATTCAGCACTTCGGTACGCAGGATAATATTTTCTTGTTCCAGCGAATCCAAATGCCCGGGACGTTTATACGATCCAGGAAAGAAAAACAGCGGTGACGCTGTTTGCAAATTCACCAAGTCATCATAAAAATAAGCGGCTTCTTCCTTATCATTCAAGATAAAAACCAAGGGCTGGCTGTGTTTTCCAGCCAAAATAGACGCCAATACCGTTTGGGAAGACCCAACAAGACCCGACAGGTAAATTTTTTCACCCGGGGTATTCATCGTTTTTAGCAAAGGTTGAATAACTTCTTGCTCTTCAAATACCTTTTTAAATTTCTGTAATTCCAAACCTCCTAAAAATTTCCGGTAAAGATACGCAATAGTTTGCGTCTGGCTTCAGCAATCGGTCAATTATTCGAATGTGCACCAGCCCAATGAAGACGTTTTCTACCGCTGCTTAAGCTCACAAACAAATCAAAAAACTGGTGATTACCGGATCAGGGCCGTACCTTTGAAAAAAAGCAAACGATGATGAAAACGAAAATAGGCATTTCTCTCAGCGGAGGCGGCGCACGTGGAATTGCACACATTGGCGTGTTGGCTGCATTGGAGAAGTATGGCATTCATCCCGAGTTAATCTCCGGAACCAGTATGGGTGCCTTGGTTGGTGTCTTGTATGCCTCCGGATTAAAGCCGGAAGCGATACTGGAACTGATTAATGCCAGCAAGATACACCAGATCATTAGCTGGGCTTTCCCTGCCGGCGGACTACTGGATCTGGATAAAGTAGAGCACCTGCTGCGAACAAATATCCCCGAAGATGATTTCTCGGCCCTAAACAAAAAATTTTACTGTGCTGTAACCAATTTAAACACGGGTAAGTTTGAACTTATTTCCAAGGGGAAATTAATCGATTACGTATTAGCCTCAGCCTCCATCCCGATTGTTTTTGAACCACGAATCATTAGGGGGCAAACTTATGTAGATGGCGGCTTGCTGAACAACCTGCCCGTTGAACCACTCGTTGACCAGGCAGACATCATTATCGGAGTACATGTCAACCACAACGAAGAGCTGAAAGAAGTTAGCGGGATAAAGGCCATTGCAGAGCGAAGCTTCCGACTGGCCATTACCAAAAATGCAAACGAAAAATTCGGGCTTTGCGACTTTGTCATCGATCCACCCAAAATCCGTAAATACAGCACATTCGACTTTTCAAAAGCCAACGAGATTTATGCCATCGGTTTTGAGGAAACCGAAAACCGGATTCTGGACTTTTTCGAACAGCTCGATCTGAACAAAGTAATGGAAGAGAAGAAAAAGAGGCTTACGGGAAAATAATTATTCAAACCTGTCCGTATTATAAATAATGCATGATGAGAATGCGCAAAAAAGGCCTTAACTTTAACTAAAATAATCTGATCATGAAGAAATTACTTATTCTTTCCGCCATTGTTCTTCTCGTTTCCTGTAACCAGAAAAAATTAGACCGGATGCAAGCGGTACAGGACAGCTTGCAACAAGTAGCTGAAACCAAAGATTCGGCCATTAGCGACTTCATTGGAACGATGAATGAAATTCAATCCAACCTCGATTCCATTAAGGCACTGCAAGAGATCGTCGATATTCAATCGAAAAGTAACACTGAACCGCAAGCAACTAAACGTCAAAAAATGCTTCGGGACATCGCCCTGATTAACGAACTTCTTCAAAAAAACAGGGAACTGGTTTTGTCGCAGCAAAAAAAGATGAATTACTCCACTTACAAAATGAAGGAAATGCAGGAGATGCTCAATCTAATGAGCAACCAGCTGGAGTCGAAAGATACCGAGATTGTTACTCTTCAGGCTGAACTTGAAAAGTTACAGCTTAATATTTCGGACTTAAACCAGGATTTGATGGCTGCCCAGCAACGCACGCAGGAGCAAGAAAAATTGCTGGAAGAAAAAACATCAACCATCGACCAAAAAGTGTCAGCACTAAACACGGCCTACTATGTATTTGGAACAGCTAAGGAACTGATTGAAAATGGTATTATTGAAAAAGAAGGTGGGTTTCTGGGCATTGGTCGCAGCCTGAAGTTTCGCAAAGATTTTAATCCGGATCTGTTTACAGAAATCAATATTCGCGAAGTTGATGAAATAGCCCTTAACTCGAAAAAAGCAAAAGTAATCACCACTCATCCCGCAGCCAGTTATGAACTAACCGGAGAAGATGTCGTTGAAAAATTGGTGATCTCCGACCCCGATCTGTTCTGGGAAACCAACAAATACCTGGTCATCGTTGTAAACTAAAATAGAAAAAGGAGCTGAATAAGCTCCTTTTTTAATACACTAATTTCTCGTCAGGATTCGGCCTTATATTTTAAACTCCAGGCGTTTTCCCCGAACGTCCTTTCGTATTTCGCCCCGGTCGTAGGCCAGCTGCCCATTCACAAAAGTTTTGGAAACCTGGTGACTGAACTCAATACCTTCAAAGGGAGACCAGCCACATTTATAGAAAATATTTTCAGGACAAACCTTCCATTTTTTATCCGGATTCACTAAAACCAAGTCAGCATAATAGCCTTCGCGAATGTAACCGCGGCGATCAATACGGAACAGGTCGGCCGGTGCATGGCACATCTTTTCCACCACCTTTTCCACCGTTAGTTTCTCCTGCTTCACAAATTCGAGCATGGCTACCAAAGCATGCTGTACTAAGGGGCCACCCGAGGGCGCCTGGAAATACGCGTGCGATTTTTCATCCAGTGTGTGGGGCGCATGATCGGTGGCAATCACATCAATTTTGTCGGCCAGCAAGGCTTCCCAAAGGGCTTGCCGATCTTCGGCCGATTTAACGGCCGGATTCCACTTAATTCGTGTTCCATAGGCGATGTAATCTTTTTCTTCAAACCATAGGTGGTGCACACACACTTCAGCTGTAACTTTTTTATCCTTCACCGGGCCGGCATCAAACAGCTCCATTTCCTTAGCCGTCGAAATATGAAGGACATGCAGGCGCGTACCAAATTTCCGGGCCAGCTCTACCGCCTTGGACGATGACTTGTAGCAGGCCTCGGCACTCCGGATTCTAGGGTGCCGCGATATTGGAACGATTTCGCCATACTTTTGGCGGTAGATCTCGGTGTTACGCTGAATAATTTCTTCGTCTTCGCAGTGGGTGGCAATTAAGGTGGGAGCCTGCTTGAAAATTTCGGATAAGGTCTCTTCGTCATCCACCAGCATATTCCCGGTTGACGAGCCCATAAACACTTTAATACCACACACCTGACGCGGATCAGTTTTCAGCACTTCATCCAGGTTATCGTTGGTGGCTCCCATGTAAAACGAGTAGTTGACCGCCGAAACTTCAGCTGCCCGCGCATACTTTTTAGCCAGCTCGGCCTGCGTGGTGGCCTGTGGTTTGGTGTTTGGCATTTCCATATACGAAGTGATACCGCCAGCTAAAGCAGCTCGCGACTCCGTAGCAATTTCGCCTTTATGTGTCAGGCCGGGCTCACGAAAATGTACCTGATCATCAATCGCTCCCGGAATTAATAACTTCCCGCTACCATCAATAACTGTTGCTTCGTTCAACAGCGATTCAGGAACCTCTTCGTCCTTAAAAATCCGTTTAATAAACTCATCTTCAATCAATACACTTCCCTCAAACCGGGTCCCTTCATTAATAATCGTCGCCTTGTGAATGATGGTTTTCATGCTTTCAGTGCTTTAAAATTCTCGGTATAAATTACGAAACAAAAATTGAAAAGGCTACATCCCTGCAGCCCTAAAATCCTTATACAAATTAGTTAACGGCTTGAATATAATGCATACCGCATTGTGTTCAACAGTTTTATGTGATTTCAATAACTTCAAATTTACTTTTTCTTTTCTTTAGATTACTCAGCAGCGGCGGTATGCCTTACGCATATTATTGTGCTGTCGTTATTTTTTTCTTCCAATTAATAACAATGAATCTCCGTCTTCAAACTCATTATATTCTTCAAGCAGCAGAATTTCAAAATTGTCCTCAAATAAAATTCTTAGGCTTTCATCTGTCTGGGAATTAACAAGTAATCCTTTGAATACTTCCTCTCCTTCACCTTTCCAAAATGAATGGCATATTATTCCATTAGAATTCAATAAATCAACTTGTCTTAAAATGGATTTCCTTAATTCTTCGTCTGTTAAATGTTGTAGGACTTTATTTGAATATATCCCATCAAATTTCTTGTCAGTTTTTAATGTTACTGCATCTAAATTTAAAAATTCGTCTTTTATGTTGCTACTAATTAATCGACTCAGAAATTCTGTTGAGTAATCCGACCCAACAACTCTATAACCTTTCTTCAATAGTTGAAAATCAGTTCCAGGTCCAGAACCTATCTCAAGCAATAAAGAATTCTGAGGCAAGTAATCATTTAATTTTCGAATCAATTGTCCACCATTTACATCTTTGGCTAATCGGATATATTCTTCAACCGATTCTTTTGTCTTATAATAATTGTCATTCATGTCTTACAAAATCTAAGGTATCATGTTCTGGTTTAATACACCACAACGGCGTTATTTGTTCTCCAATCAACCTTGTGTTTGTCTGGTATAAATCCAGTTTAAGACTTATAACCGGGATATTTTTTAAACCAGCTTCTGATTTTCATTTTCAGGATACCCCACAACGCCTCATTAAAAATACCACCACTCATTTTGGAGGTTCCTTCCTGGCGTTCAGTAAAAATAATGGGCACCTCAACCAACTTAAAACCATGTTTCCAGGCTGTAAATTTCATTTCAATCTGAAAGCCATAACCCTTTAAACGAATACCATCCAGATCGATGGTTTCCAGCACCCGACGCGAATAGCATTTGAAGCCAGCGGTTGTGTCCATGATCTTCATGCCAGTAACCAGCCGTACATAGACCGATGCAAAATACGACATCAACACCCGCCCCAACGGCCAGTTAATCACATTGATTCCTTTGATGTAGCGCGATCCTATAGCCATGTCGGCCCCCTCTTCATTACACGCTTTGAATAGGTTTTCCAGGTCTTCGGGGGGATGCGAGAAATCACAATCCATTTCGAAAATATAATCATAACCCTTCTCCAAAGCCCATTTAAAGCCGGTGAGATAGGCTGTTCCCAAACCTAGTTTGCCCTTACGCTCAACAAGATGCAGCTTGCCCTCAAATTCGGTCTGTAAGCGTTTGACAATCGCACCCGTCCCATCTGGTGAACCGTCTTCAATAATTAAAATTTGAAAAGGTGTTTGGAGTGAAAACACCGTTCGAACCATCTCCTCAACATTTTCCTTTTCGTTATAGGTTGGTATAATTACCAAATTCTTCATAGTGCTGTCATGGCATTAGTTATAGCTACGAAAATAAGGATTTTAAGCCAGTGTTCACCAATATTTGTTCAGAATGACGCAATTCCCGGACGCCCTGGCAATCAGACGACTTGCGTTGCCCTCCGCAAAAACACAGTATTTGGCAGCACCATGTGGTACCCCTTTTTCATGAGAAACAGCCGAAAAATGACGGCGTGATTCCAGTCCTTTTTTGCATTTTCGTTACATTTAGCAAAAAAAACAATGGACTATTCATTTGTACCCATCCAGCTCGACAACGAGCAGCACTGCACGGAATTAATCCGATTATTAGATCTTTACATGCAAGATGAAATGGGCGATAGCGCTCCTATGCCCGAAGGACAGGCCCAAAAAATTCTGGAAGGCCTGCGAAATTACCAAGGCTACCTGGGATTTTTCGCCGTAGTTGATGGACAATATGCCGCGCTGGCCAACTGCAATAAAAACTTTTCCACCTTTCAGGCCAAACCCTTGCTCAATATTCATGACTTTGTGGTGCACCCCGATTTCAGAGGAAAAGGAGTTGGCCAATTCCTGCTCGATTCCATTGCCGAATTTGTAAAGCAACAAGGCTATTGCCGCATCAACCTCGAAGTACGGCACGACAACTTCAACGCGCAAAAACTTTACCGCAAAGCCGGCTACGATGACTGCTACGAACGCATGTTTTTCTGGGAAAAAATTCTTTAAGACAATTCCGATTCAGCAAATATTTTAATAAGCACGGCCCCCTCTGGCGCGGGTGTGTACCCCGTGTTGTGCAGAGGGAAGTAGGTCTTGCTGCTAATCGGTTCGTGACCTCGTGCCTTCTTACGTTCGTAAGCTCGTACCTTCGGTTATGGTTTTTCCAAATAGCTTTGACCTGCGGCTTTGCCATTAAACGCTGACAGGACCTTCGGACGCTGTCAGGTTTTGGGCTACCGGTTACAGATACACTCTTTTCTCCTCCTTTTTTTCAAAGAGGAGTGGCACCGATTAATCGGTGTCGAGGTGGTTTGTTATTGCTCATGCTTCATCGATCGACGCTTTTCATTTCTTTTCCGATGAAACAAACTTGTCCTTTTGGCTTAATCCAAAAGAACGAAAAGATCAAGGCTAACGATGCTTTTGAAAGAAAACCGCGGATCAGTCTCTCCCCGAAAACCAACTCCTCCCGCTGGTCGTCAAACAGGGTTTTCTTAGCGAGTGCCCACGCGGATTCCCTCCCTTGTTTTCTGCTTCAAAACCCTCATAGCCCAAGCTTTTCACCTTCCGGTGAAGTAGAGGACTTAGGTATTGCTGGTAATCGATGCGTGTCCTCATTCGTGCGTTCGTGACCTCATGCCTTCGTACGTTTGTATCCTCGTGTCCTCGTTTCTTCTATTGCTTTTTTCCGGACAAAATCATCTTCGGTTCAACTCCGAATCTTCTGCCTTACTTCTGGGTATATTCTGTATATCTTCTGTATATAAAAACACAGAAGATACCTTGAATTAATGTAGAAAAAATGTGGAATAACCGGGCTTGGAACGGAGCGATTTAGGTACTGACACTTTTGACCACAGCCCGGTTGAAGCCGGCTAGGATTTTAAGGCAAAAAATTAGTTATACAGAGGTATAATTCACAATGTAGATTAAGACGAAACGCTGGATGTTATTATTAAAAAATAGCATTGTTTTCAGCGGTGACACGGATACAAATCCTTACCCGTGACAGAGGCGAAGAAATGAAGGTAGCAGTAAAAAAGATGAACTCCGGCAACTAACCGGAGCATTCCGAGCAACCCCAAAGACTAGTTCTGAGGTTAACCTCAACGGCTCTACAGCACAAAAAACATAATCCAGTTTATCATTTTGTTTTGCTAACTTGCTCTTCGGAAATGAAAATATAATTTCATCAACGGAAGACTTATCAGTCATATATCCACAAACGCTAAACTAATTATTGAAGCGCATTTATGAATTTAATAAATTTTTCGCATCCTGAATTAAACCAAATACGATGAAAACAATAAGCATTCTATGTTTAAGCATAATATTAAACAATTTATTTGCACCTAAAATTGACGAAAAAGAAATCGAAACAAATGTTTCAGAAGTAACAGTTTTTATAGAAGGAGCTCAAATTACAAGAAAAAAAACGATAGAACTTCCTCAAGGAACAACAGTACTGAAATTTAATAACCTTTCCCCTTTTATTGATGCTAAAAGCATTCAAGCTAAGGCAAATGGAGATGTTACAATTCTATCTGTTAATCATCAACAAAATTTCCTGGAAGAACTTGAAAAAACAGCCGAGGTTAAAACTATTGAATCAAAAATAAAAGATATAACCGCTCAAATAGAGTTAGAGAAAACTCACCTATCTATTCTAGACGAAGAATTTATATTCCTAAAAGACAACAGAGTTATTGGAGGCAAAAACAATGGGTTAAGTGTGGTGAATTTTAAAGAAACTTCCGAATATTACAGGACTCAACTTTCCAATTTAATGTTTAAAAAAAATGAACGAAATAAAACAATAGAGGAATTAAACAAACAACTAGCGAACCTTGAACATCAACTAAGCACAATCTCAAGCAAAAAGGATTTTCCAATGGGCGAAATTTTAGTAAAAGTTCAAGCAGAGACAAAAACTTCTGCTTCAATCGAAATTTCTTATTTGGTAGAAAATACGGGGTGGTATCCATCATATGATATTCGAGCTAAATCCATTAATGATCCTGTTGAAATAATATATAAAGCGAATGTCAGGCAAGACACAAAAACGGATTGGGAAAATGTTAAGCTGAAATTCTCTTCATCTAATCCCAACTCATCTGGCACTGCTCCTGAATTAAAAACATACTACCTTGACTACAACAATTATCCTCCCGTCTATAATAAATCAATAAACTCGGTTAACGGCCAAGTTACTGATCAGGACAGTCAACCATTACCAGGAGCAACCGTAATGGTTCCGGAAACAACAATTGGAGCTGTGACGGATATTAATGGAAATTATTCCATAACCGTACCAACAAATTCAGACTATTTAAGCTTTTCCTTTATTGGCTTTAGAACGCGGACAATACCAATAACAGGTTCCGTTATAAATGTAAAAATGGAGGAAGACGTTTTAGCATTAGAGGAAGTCGTTACTGTTGCTTATGGAATTCAGGGAAATGCAGATAATGCCCTAAGCGGAAGAGCTGCTGGAGTTTCGGTTAGAACTGATTCAAAAATGAGAAGTAGAGATTCAGAAAGCATTGCAGTGCCATTTCAAAAAACAGAAAATCAAACCAGTGTTGATTTTGAGATAAAAACTCCATATTCTATAAAATCAGATAATAAAAGTTACTCTGTTGATATGGCTGTCTATCAAGTTCCGGCTCTTTATCAGTATTATTCTGTTCCAAAAATCAGCAGAGATGCATTCTTAATCGCAAATTTCACAAATTGGGAAAAGTACAGTTTGTTGGAAGGAGAAGCGAACATTTTTTTTGAGGATACTTATATCGGAAAATCATTAATAGATGTCAGATTTGCCACTGACACATTACAAATATCGTTGGGAAAAGATAAAAATGTAAATGTAAGTCGCGAAAATCAAAAAGACTATACAACCCGGCAATTTATTGGCTCCAAAAAAGAAGAGATTAAATCATGGCATATAACTGTAAAAAATAATAAAAGTCAAGAAATTAATATGATAATTTACGATCAGGTTCCCGTCTCAAAGCGTGAGGAAATTGAGGTCGTCATACAAAATCTATCCGAGGGAAATCAAAACAAAGAAAATGGAGAAGTAAAATGGGAATTTTCATTAAAACCTATGGAAAAGAAAGAGTTTGATTTGAAATATTCGGTAAAATATCCAAAGTATAAAAATTTAATCATTGAATAAAAAAACACTACATACTAATTAAGCATTTATCCGCAGCCAGCGCCGAACCCTATCTTGACGCGAACCGGATATTGATCGGATGATTTCTAAACAATCCGAGCAATAAGAATCCCTCCCCAACCAGACTTGCACCTGTCGTCTTCACACCGTCAGTAAACCGCTGATTTTATCGAAGTTATTCCAACCACACGACATCCATTACGACTTATTGCTGCCCAATACGCCGGGGGGAACTCAACCCTGCCGCAAGATTGGCGTAAAAAAGAAAACAAGAATAAGCAAACTGGCGGAGTGTCGCGAGCACTCGGGAAAACGAAAGGATTTCGCCCCCGCGCAACACCTAATCGCCCTTCTGTAACGATCTAATTAGAATTTTGAGACGATCTTTTCACGAATAATAAGAGGCAATTATGACATACAAAAGACTCAGTTTAAGATTATGCATATTGTTATTATTGAGTGTATTTTTTACAGGATGTAAGCAAAATACAAACCCGGAACTTGGTCAATTCAGGGATGCTCCTTGCCCTTTTGACCTGCCAGAAGGATTGGAATTAGGTGAAAACTTCCGATTCGGTTATGTTACAGTACCTGAGTTCCATAATAACCCAAATGGAAAAACCATTGAAGTAGCTGTTGCTATTTTCCCAAGTACGAGCAACACCCCGGGCCCCCCTCTGGTGCTTAATACTGGTGGCCCCGGTGAATCCAACATGGACAATTTCATACCTCCGCTAGCAATAAAACATAGCGGCAGATTAGGTGAACTAGTTCTACCCCACCGAGATGCAGTTATTATTGAGTTGCGAGGCTTACGATATGCCAGGCCAAACCTGATATCGGACGAGTTAACGAAGGCCAGATATGACATGATGAATAAAGACCTTAGCTATGATGAAATGCTTGCCATTCAACTAAAAGCTCTTGAAGAAACTCGTGATCGCTTCAATAAGGAGGGAGTAAACCTATCAGCA
This sequence comes from Sunxiuqinia sp. sy24, assembly GCF_052677165.1. Classification (NCBI taxonomy): domain Bacteria; kingdom Pseudomonadati; phylum Bacteroidota; class Bacteroidia; order Marinilabiliales; family Prolixibacteraceae; genus Sunxiuqinia; species Sunxiuqinia sp. sy24. The sequence continues at coordinate 462,912 of NZ_JBQYLH010000001.1, read as the reverse complement.
TTCAACAATATTGAAACAGCAGCAGATATCGCAATGATTATGACCAATCTGGGTTATAAGCAATTTAGTCTGTTCGGTTCTTCTGCGGGGACCTTTCTTGCTCAACATGTTATTCGTGATTATCCGGATAGGGTAAGTTGTGCCATCTTGAATGCAGGAGTGCCAATTGGGACTAAAATTTCGGATATGGTGCCTGATGGCATTCGTTCGCTAAAAAGACTATTTGAAAAATGCGAAGGCGATCCCGATTGTTCAGCCGCTTATCCCAATTTGGAAAATCGATTTCTAAACTTTCTGGATTCAATAAATAAACATCCAATAACTGTCCCTATCGATCTTCCCGACTCAGATGAAGAGCAAATTTTTGTGCTCAATGGACATCGACTGGCTGGTATGATTATGATGTACTCGTATTTTAGTCCTCAGGTTCCGCTTTTAATCGATCAGATCATGTCAGGCGACTATGCTTTTATAAATCAATTCGTAGGTTACCAATCCATTATGAGTACGTTTGCTGATATTTTAGGGTACTCCATATTTTTAAGCGAGTATCCGGCTTTTACCCTTTCTGACATACAGATTGACCCAAATTATTTAAGCTTTTCAAAAGGAGTTACTGCGATGGGATTAGGAGGTGAATTCCTGTTGGCTGTTGATACCATTTTTAACATCCCCAAAATAGATCAAAAACGCATTGAACCACAAGGGCCTTACGATGTTCCGTTACTTGTTCTGAATGGAGTATATGATCCGGTGATTCCTGAAAAATTAGATACAATATTTAAAAACAGATTTAATAACTGTTATATCTACAGGTTTGATGGAGTAGCTCATTCGCCAGTTGATTTTGCCGAGGAATGTGCCATTGTCATGTTTTTTGAATTCTTAAACGACCCTTCGAAGGCACCTGAAAGCTCCTGTATCGATGAATATCATCTCGAATTTAAATAAATGATTGCATTCTTATGGCTAAACAAAAACGGTGTCCTTAAAAGAGAACAGCATAAGCCCATAAAAAGCATAGGGCCTTCGCCGTCGTGAATTGCTAATTCCCCCAATAAACCTTTCCAAACAGGCTTGCGCCTGTCATTTTCACACCGATGATAAGCCATTGGTTTTCAAGTCAGATTTTCGTAAATTGATAAGACAAAAATCTGCCGACCATGAAAAAATCAGTTTACGAAGATGCTTTATGGTATCATGAGAAAGGCCGCCCCGGAAAAATCGAAGTTATTCCAACCAAACCACACGACACACAGTACGATCTATCACTGGCTTATACGCCGGGGGTAGCTCAGCCCTGCCGCGAAATTGAGCAGGACCCGGAAGAAGTTTACCGCTACACCTCGAAAGGCAACCTGGTAGCCGTTGTCTCGAATGGTACCGCGGTGTTGGGCCTGGGCGACATTGGCCCGCTGGCCGGCAAACCTGTGATGGAAGGCAAGGGCATGTTGTTTAAGATTTTTGCCGATGTAGATGTGTTCGACATTGAAGTGAACGAGAAAGACCCGCAAAAACTGATTGAGGTGGTAAAGGCCATCGCCCCCACTTTTGGCGGCATCAACCTGGAAGACATTAAAGCGCCCGAGTGCTTCGAGATAGAAGAAAAGCTGAAAGAAGCACTTGATATACCGGTATTTCACGACGATCAGCATGGCACAGCGATTATTTCGGGAGCCGGCTTGTTAAATGCCCTGGAACTGAATGGCAAGGAACTAGATGAAATCAAGGTGGTTATCAACGGAGCCGGAGCTGCGGCCATCTCCTGTGCCAAGCTTTACACCAGTCTGGGAGTGAAAAAAGGCAATATGGTTATGCTCGACAGCAAAGGCGTGCTAACTGAAAGTCGGACGGATCTGAACTCCGCCAAGCAGCAATTTGTCACCTCCCGAACCATCAAAACCCTCAAGGAAGCCATGATTGATGCCGATGTCTTTCTGGGGCTGTCGGTGGGTAAAGTGGTAAATAAGGACATGATCAAGTCGATGGCGAAAGACCCGATTGTTTTTGCCATGGCCAACCCCACGCCTGAAATTTCGTACGAAGACGCCACCAGCGCCCGCAAGGATGTGATTATGGCCACCGGAAGAAGTGACTATCCCAATCAAATTAACAATGTTTTGGGCTTCCCGTTTATCTTTCGTGGCGCCCTGGATGTCCGTGCCCGCACCATCAACGAAGAAATGAAAATTGCTGCGGTAAAAGCCCTGGCTGATCTGGCCAAGAAATATGTTCCGGAGCTGGTTACCAAAGCTTATAACATGGAGAACATTGTGTTTGGACGCGACTACATCATTCCCAAGCCACTGGATCCACGCCTGATCACCACCGTTTCGCCAGCCGTTGCCCGTGCCGCTATGGAATCGGGAGTTGCCGCTAAGCCAATCACCGATTGGGATGAATACGAACGTGAGCTGAGCGCACGCCTGGGCTTGGAGAATAAGCTGATCATGACCATTTGTAATAAAGCAAAAAAACATCCGAAGCGTGTGATCTTTGCTGATGCCAACAACCTAAAAATGCTGAAGGCAGCACGTTTCGTTGTGGATCAAGGCATTGCCCGCCCCATTTTGCTGGGAAGCCGCAAAGCCATTGAAAAGATTCTGGAAGACAATCAACTCGACTTGTCGGATGTGCCGATCATTGATATTATGCGAGATATTTCGGACACACGCAGACATCAGTTAGCACAGGTGCTCTATGAAAAGCGGAAACGCAAAGGCATGAGCCTAGAAGAAGCCTTCGAGAAAACTTACAACCACGATTACTTTGGCTGCATCATGGTGGAAACCGGCGAGGCCGATGCCTTCATCTCCGGCTTCTCCCGCAAATATGCCGATACCATTCGGCCAGCTTTGCAGGTGATTGGCACACGGGAGGATGTTAACCACCTGGCCGGCATGTATGTCATGCTCACCAAAAAAGGCCCCTTATTCCTGGCCGATACCACCGTGAATTCGGACCCTGCGCCGCAGATCATTGCCGACACCACGGTATTGGTGGCCAAGGAAGTGAAGCGCTTTAAAATAGAACCACGTATTGCCGTGCTGAGCTACTCCAACTTTGGCGCTTTTAAGGGCAAGGGCAGTCCGGTACGCGCAAGTGAAGCGGTTAAGATTTTGCATGAAAAATATCCAGACCTGATGGTTGATGGCGAAATGCAAGCCAACTACGCCTTGAACGGAGCCTTGCGGAAACGCAAATTCCCCTTTACCAAGCTGGGAGAACACGATGCCAATGTGTTGATTTGCCCCAACCTCAGCTCGGGCAACATCCTATACAAGGTTTTGCAGGAACTGGGAACCGCCAAAGCCATTGGCCCCATCCTGTTGGGAATGAAAAAACCGATTCATGTGCTGCAAATGGAAAGTTCGGTACGCGAAATTGTCAATCTGGTTGCCATTGCGGTGGTTGATGCCCAAGAGGTAGAAAACAAAACCGACTAAAACAGCCACTCCTGCGGAGTAAAGCCAATGTCCGGAAAGTGTTTAAGCACCAATCCAGGGCGTTGGCTTTTAGCATTCACCCTGTCCGGTTATTCATGTTAGGTCGAGTCAGCCTCAGCTTGGTTTCACCTCTTAAAAATGATCAATATCAAAGTCTCTTTTTTGAAAAAAGTTTAACTTGCCGGCTAAAACCAACAACACAAAACCATGACCCTATTAATTCTCGTTTTTGGATTTCTGTTTGGCGCAGCTCTTCAACACGCCAGCCTTAACAAGTATAACGTTATTAGTGGCATGGCCACACTCGAAAACCTGACCGTTGCCAAAGCCATTGCGCTGGCCATCGGTGTTGGTATTATTCTGATAAACCTTGAAATCGGACTTGGATTCGCTACTTACCATATCAAACCGTTTATGGTTGGAGGTATCCTGATTGGAGGACTCCTATTTGGTATCGGCATGGCTATTTTGGGCTATTGCCCGGGCACCCTGGCTATTTCACTGGGCGAAGGTTCGCTCGATGCCTTAACCGGCATTATTGGCGGAATGCTGGGCGGATTGGTTTATACTCTTGTGCTGCCTTCCATTGAACCGCTGTTGGGAGCTAACCTGGGCAAAATTTCGCTCTACTCGCTAACAGGCGACAACCCAACTGTTTTCTACCTGCTTGTTGTATTGATTGGCCTGGCTTTTATTGCCGCGGCTTTTGGTGTTCACAAGCTGGAAAAAAGCAATAACCCAAAATGGATTGTTGCGGGAATCGCCCTCGCCCTGCTCAATGTGATTATCTTTTCAACAGCCACCTTTAACCGGCCTATCGGCGCCTCAACGGTGTATCCTTACCTGGCCGATTTACTGACCGGCACAACATCCAGTGCCTACTTCATAAAAATTGAACCTTCCGGAAGCTGGCAACTCCTGTTTCTGGGCGGCGCTTTTATCTCAGGCCTGGTGCTTTCTCTTCTTCGGAAAGATTTCAAACTCACGCTCATTCACGAAAACTGGCAGAAGTATAAAGGTAACTCATCTGTAAAACGCATGGTTTGGGCTTTTGCAGGTGGCTTTGTCATGATTTTTGGCGCGCGTATGGCCGGCGGCTGTACCAGCGGACACGCCATTTCCGGAGGAATGCAGGTCGCTATTGGCAGCTTGGTGTTTGCCGTTATGGCCTTCGCTGGCTTGCTGGGCACCGGAAAATTGTTTTATAAGGGGCTGAAATAAGCAACTGCTGTTTTTATACCAAAAGATAGAGGGCAAAAGGAGCGGCTGTTTTGATTTCGCTCCATGCCGGCTGTCCTTCCAACGCAGTATTGCTTAATAGAAAAGTGGGACTCGATACCGAAAATCCCTTTGTTTTAACAGATGATGCAAGCGCTTGATGCAAGTATTGGGTTAAGCGCATAGTCGCTTGCTGGTAATCGTAGTTTGACCTGAGCTGTAACTCCATGCCTCCCGGCTTACGGTTGAAATAAAGGCTGAACGACCCCACCGAATATTTCCATTTGGGGTCGGTAAGTTCCAATTGCGAAACAGCCAGCACCCCTTTCGGCTTACATTGAGTTTGCTCTTGAATCAGCGCCAGAAGATGCGGATTATCGTTGATCAGCTTCTGCCCATCAACTTGAATGGGTGTACCCTTCCCAAAGAAATAGTGTCTCATCAACCGGCGGGGCAACGAATAGCATAAGCTATAGCCCACAGCAAGGAGTTGAACAATCTTCCATTGAAACATCTCGACACGAAACATTGGAACGATGTATTTCCAAACCAACAGATCAAACTTTGTACTCATCTTTTATCCATTTGAGGTGATCTCTCTTGAACTGAAAACCGGGAGAAACTGGAACGTTTAAAGCCTGAAAAGCCAGCTTACCAATCCGGTCACAATCCTTAAACAAAACATGACTCGCCTGATATTGTTGACTATTGGCAAGTTTATATGCCCAAAAGATGTTTATATTTATATATCAGAATAAAAGCGAGCCCACAATAGTCGCATAACAAAATCCGATCAAATTTGTTACTTTACCATAAATCATCCTTAAACAACACGTATGAGCAAAACGATACTCCTAACAGGAACCAGCTTTTTGGTGGTAGCCGTTATTTTGGGTGCTTTTGGAGCACATGGTCTGAAAGACAAACTGGATCAGCACATGATGCAGATTTATAAAACCGGCATTGAATATCATTTCTACCATGCCCTCGGATTGCTATTGTTGGGGGTCTTAGCCATGCAAATGCCCTCGTCCTTAATCAACTGGTCAGCGATTTTTATCACGGCAGGCATCCTGATTTTTTCCGGCAGCCTATACGTACTGGCCATCACGGGCATCAGATGGCTGGGAGCCATCACGCCGATTGGCGGGCTGAGTTTTATTGCCGGGTGGATTCTGCTGTTGGTAGCTATCTGGAAACATTTCCCCAAATAATATCAAGCGAAAAAAAGCATAAAAAAAGGCCGGATTACACGAACCCGACCTTTGGAATTTATAATAAAAACAAACGGATTACTTCCACCCACCACCAAGTGAGCGGTAAAGCGAAACGATCGCATTGAGTTGCTGTACATGGTCGTTGACATTGCTAAGCTGTGCCGCCAGCAGACTTTGCTGGGCATTTAACACCTCGGTGTACGTTGCCGATCCGTAAGTCAACAGCTCGTTGGTATATTCTACCGATTTTTTGAGGGCCGTCAGTTGTTTCTGCCGAAGAATGATTTTGTTTGCTGAAGCATCGTAAGCTCCCAAAGCATTATTCACCTCCTGTCCGGCATTCAGCAAAGCCAAACGCAAGCCCAGCAAAGCTTCTGCCTGTTGAGCACGTGCCACCTTCAAACGCGTTGTATTGGCTTTACGGTTAAAAATAGGCGATGCCAAGCCACCAACTACATTGGCCGCAAACGAAGAAGGATCGAGCAGGTCAGCCAGGTCCAGCGCTTCAAAACCAGCGTTTGCGGTTAGTGTTACCGAAGGAAAGAAATAAGCCTTGGCACTGTTGGTCATTTCGTATGCACTCATCACCCCATACTGGGCTTGCATCACATCGGGGCGGTTTTCCAGCAACTGGGCAGGTACACCGGTTTGCAGCAAAGCTACCGCTTCCTGATCAGCCAGGCTCCCACGCTCAATAGTTCCTGGCGTGCGGCCCAGAAGCAAACTCAGCCTATTTTCCGTTTCCCGAATCTGATGCTCCAAATCGGGCAGGGTTACTTCAGCCGCATAGCGAGCCGCTTCACTCTGCACAATAGCCGCACCGGTTACCCGGCCATTATCTTTCAATACCTTCATGGTTTCTACCAGATCGATATTATTCGCCACGGTTTCGCGGGTAATTTCCAGTTTGGCATCCAAAGCCACCAAACTATAGTACGCTGTGGCAATATTGGCAATCAAACGGGTTTGCACCGCTTTGTGTCCGGCATCGCTGGCCAGCAAGTTGGCATAAGCAGCTCGCTTCGAGCTACGCAACTTCCCCCAGATATCCAGTTCCCAGCTGGCCTGAGCATTGAGCTGGTAAACGTCCAGTTCGCGGGGACCAGCAGGATTGGTCGATTCCGAATTTCGGCTATGAACAACCGATCCTTGAGCCGTTACCCCCGGCAACAAAGCTGCTTTACTTTGACCGAGATAAGCTTCAGCTGCTACGATTTTCTGAACAGCTAATTGGAGGTCTAAATTATTATCCAGGCCATCCTGAATCAGGGCTTTCAGATAGGGATCGCTAAAAAGTTCCTGCCAAGGCTTTTCGGCCAGACTGACTGAGTCAGTCGCTTCCACGCCAAACAGCCCTTGCGTGTCGACCTCCTCTTTCTGAAAATGACGGGAGCTACTGCAAGAAAGCAGCAGTCCCGAGATTCCAATAACAAAGAGTATATTCTTAATTGATTTTGTTCTCATAATACGTGTTAATTGCGCTGAACGACTAGTCCAGGCTGTTCATCTCTGAAATTTCTGTTTGTTCCGGTTTTTTTACTTTTTCCTGAAGAGTTTGGAAAATAACATACATGGCAGGAATAACCAGGATACCGACAAAGGTGCCGACTAACATTCCGCCTACCGCACCAACTCCAATCGAGCGGTTTCCGTTAGCTCCTACTCCACCGCCAACAATCAAAGGCAGCAAACCAACAATAAAGGCAATAGAGGTCATCAGGATCGGACGCAAGCGGGCTACCGCACCTTCAACTGCCGATTGCGCAATGGTCATTCCCTCGTGACGCCGCTGCAAAGCAAATTCCACAATAAGAATGGCATTCTTCGCCAGCAAACCAATCAACATGATTAATGAAATTTGCAGGTAGATGTTATTTTCAACCCCCATAATCCGGGCAAAAATGTACGAACCGGCAATCCCTACGGGCAAAGAGAATAGGATGGACAGCGGCAAAATGAAACTCTCATATTGCGCAGCCAGCAAGAAGTAAACAAAAACCACACACAAAATAAAGATAATGGTGGTTGAACCTCCTGATGCCAATTCCTCCCGTGTCAATCCCGAAAAGTCGTACCCATACCCCATAGGCAGCTCCTCTTCAGCAACCTCCTGGATTGCCGCAATGGCATCACCGGTACTGAACCCGGGGTTAGGCGCTCCGGTAACCGAAATCGCAGTGTACATATTGAAACGCTTCAGGGTCTCCGGACCAAACACCCGCTTCAGACTTACAAACTGTGTGATTGGCGCCATTTCTCCATTGGAAGTTCTGACTTTAATACTTGAAAGATCTTCCGGATTACCACGATAGCTCGGATCTGCTTGTACCATCACCCGGAATTGCTTTCCAAAGCGGTTGAAATCAGATGCGTAATACCCACCAATATAACCTTGAAGAGCACCAAGCACTGAGTTAACACCAACACCAGCCTGCTTACAAACAGCAACATTTACATCCACTTCATATTGTGGGAAATTAGTACTGAATGAGGTGATCGCATATTGCACCTCCGGGCGCTGGTTCAGCTTCATCAGAAAGTTATTACCAATCTGCTCAAACTTCTTAATATCGCCACCGGTCTTATCTTCCAACTCAAGGGAAAAACCACCGGAGAGACCAAATCCGGGCACCATAGGCGGGGCAAAAACAATAACCCGAGCATCGCGGATACCGGCTGTCGCTTGGTAAATCTGAGCAATCACACTCTTGACCCCTTGGCTTTCTTCGGTTCGTTCTGCAAAGGGTTTCAGTTTACAAATCACCAAAGCATAGGAACTTCCCGCTCCGCTAATTAAGGAATAACCCGCCACCGTTGAACGTCCTGCAATTTCAGGAATCGCCGTCAGCAATGAATCGACATGCTGAGCAACGGCAATGGTTTTTTCCGATGAAGAGGCAGGAGGCATGCTAATATCCAGGAAGATACTGCCAGTGTCTTCATCCGGCACAAAACCTGTTGGCGTGGTTTTCATGAGGTATCCCATAATACCCACAAATACCAGAATGACCGAAACAGCGACCCATTTTTTCTTCAGAAAGAACAAGGTCGTTTGACGATATTTTTCAGTCATGGCATCGAAAGCCGTATTGAACGAAGCATACATTCGCTCTTTCATATTTTTCTTTTTCGATGGATCGTCATGCTCGGGCTTCAGAAAGATTGCACATAGCGCCGGACTCAAGGTCAACGCGTTCACGGCCGACAAAATAATGGCAACAGCCAGCGTGATTCCAAACTGCTTGTAAAAAACTCCGGTTGATCCGGAGATAAAGGTTACCGGAACAAACACAGCTGACATCACCAAGGTAATGGCTACAATAGCCCCTGAAATTTCATTCATGGCCGAAATGGCCGCAGTCTTCCCATTCTTGGCTCCACCGTCAAGCTTGGCATGCACGGCTTCCACCACCACAATGGCATCATCCACCACAATTCCAATGGCCAGCACCAAGGCAAACAGGGTCAACATATTGATGGTAAAACCAAACAAACTTAAAAAGAAGAAGGTACCAATAATGGATACCGGCACAGCAATAGCGGGAATTAAGGTTGCCCTGAAATTCTGTAAAAAGATAAACACCACAATAATTACCAGAATCAAAGCTTCAACCAAGGTTTTTAGCACCTTGTTGATCGAGCTATCCAGGAACTCATTCGTGTCGTTAAGTATGGTATAGTCCAGGCCTTCGGGAAAAGACTTGGACGCTTCGGCTAAGGTAGCTTTGGCTTCGGAAATCACTTCCCGGGCATTGGAACCAGCCGACTGGAAGATGGCAATAGAAACACCGGGTTTCCCCATCGCTGTTGTCGTAACCGAATAGCTAAGAGCCCCCAGCTCAACAGTAGCCAGATCTTTCAACCGAAGAATATTTCCATCTTGATCGGCCCGAATAATAATATTTTCAAATTCTTCGGGCTGAGACAGCTTGCCTTTGTATTTCAAAATATACTCGTACGTTTGGTTGTTCAGCTCTCCAAAACGTCCCGGAGCAGCTTCCAAACTTTGCTCATTCAAGGCAGCCATCACATCGCGCGGCTCCAGCTTATAAGCGGCCAGCACATCAGGCTTCAACCATATACGCATAGAGTAGTCTTTGGCTCCAAAAATCATCGCCTCACCAACGCCATTAATCCGCTTAAATTGAGGAATCAGGTTGATATTGGCATAGTTCTGAATAAACGTTTCATCATACTTCCCATCCGAGCTGAACAAAGAAGTAATCAACAAAATACTACTTTGGCGCTTGGCCGTAATCACCCCGGCTTTGACCACCTCGGCCGGAAGCATATTGGTAGCTTGGGTAACCCGGTTTTGAACATTTACCGCAGCCATATCGGGATCAACCCCTTGTTTAAAATAAACTTCAATATTCGCACGCCCGGTATTTGTGGAAGAAGAAGTCATGTAAGTCATGTCTTCCACCCCGTTGATCTGCTCTTCGAGTGGAACCACCACACTTTTCAATACCGTTTCGGCACTAGCTCCAGTGTAGTTGGCCGATACCCGAATGGTTGGCGGTGCAATATCCGGATACTGCTCAATAGGCAAGCTGGTGATCCCCAGTAGCCCAACAATTACAATAACGATCGATATGACCGATGATAATACCGGCCTTTCAATAAATTTTCTGAACATGTTTTACGGGGAATTTAGTTACGACTCGAATTAGCAGAAAGCTCGCTTTCATTCAGCGTGCTTAACTCCGTTAATTTGGGCTTAATCCGGGTTTGATTCCGCAGCGAATTAATCCCCTCAATAACAAGCTGATCACCGACACTCAAGCCAGAAGTAACCACGTAGGTGTCTTTCAAATTACCGGCAATTACCTCGATACTGGTGTTCTGCACTTTATTGTCCTCGCCAACGAGGTAGACAAAGTGCTTGCCCTGCAATTCGTAGGATGCTTTTTGCGGAATTAAGATCACGGAATTCATATGCTCTGAAATACGAACCACCCCACTACTACCGCTACGCAACATGTGCTCGGGATTAGGGAATGATGCACGAATATTGATAGAACCTGTTTGTTGATCCACCAAGCCACTGGCTGTTTCCACTTTCCCCGCAAATTCGAAAGCCGTATTATCGGCCAAAAGCAACGATACATCCGGTATGCTCTTCAACTTTTCTTGCATGTTAGCTCCTTCCAGTCCTCTGGTCATCTTCAAAAAATCCTTCTCATTCATAGAGAAGTAAGCATACATGCTTGTCGTATTCGAAACCGTTGTCAAGGGCTCAGCAATAGCGCTGCTCACCAAGCTTCCGACACGGTAAGGAAAGTTCCCAATAATCCCGTCAGTAGGACTGCTTATTTTGGTGTACTGCAGATTGGCTTTAGCATTTTCCATGTTGGCTTGGGCTTGGGCTAGCTGGGCTTCGGCAGCTTTCAAAGTCGACTCCACCGACTCCAACTCAAACTTGCTGATGATGTTTTTATCAACCAGCGGCTTTGTTTTTCCAACATTAATTTTAGCTGTTGCCACCTGCGCTTCAGCTACCTTCACCTGAGCTTCAGCAGACCGAACGTTGGCTTCGATATCGTTCGCATTCAGTCGAAACAAAATTTGTCCTTTTTTGACAAAGGCTCCTTCATCAACTAAAATCTCCTCAATATAACCGGCAACGCGAGGACGTATTTCGACCGTTTGCTGGCCTTCCAAAACCGCAGGATAGCTTTTATCCAAAGTTGTTTTCTGTTCTTTTATTGAAATGACCTGATACTCTTTCGCCTGCCCCGCAGCTCCGGGGGCCACCTCTCCTTGAGTTGGTGTACAGGCGACAGCCACAAACATCAACCAAATAAAATTCAGATTCTTAAATTGCATTCTTGTTTTCATGTTATAATCTATTGTATAAAATCTTCTGTTTTAAAATTAGCTCCTGCAATCGGTGGGCGTAAATCCAGCATTGTGCTGAATCATCTCCGCCACACGCCTAAAGGCCTGGAAATCTGCCGAATCAACACCTGCAAGCAACTGAGCACCCAATGATTTCGCAATTTGTTTGGCCTTACTAAGCTCTTCTTCTCCTTTGAGTGTCAACATCAGGTTCTTTTTGCGTCCGTCATTCTCATCCTGCGTACGAACCACGTAATTATTGTCCAGCAAAACACTAATCTGGCGTAGAATGATCGACTTGTCCTTGTGAAGTTCATCAGCCAGTTCTTGCTGGGTTAAATTCTTATTCAAAGACAGTTGAATCATAATCGCAAAATTCTCAAAACTAAGGACAACCCCTTGTTCTTTGAACGCTTGCATGATTACTCCTTTATAGGCATGAACGGTTTGTCCTAAGATATAGCCCAATGGTTTTTCTGTATTCATTGTCGAATTATTTCCAGCAAAACTACATGGAATTAGTTGACGTCGTCAACTAGTTTTTGTTAAAAAAACTTTATTCCTTCAAAATAAGATTAAACAACTGTCAACCTTACTATTACACATTAATCCAATGTTAAGAGAACAGTAAATACCGTCAAAATTAACAGTCCTTAACAACCCAAAATGTGCACCAATCGAAAGCATTGGAGCCAACGAGCTCCTTTCCGCTTTAAAATTTTGTGTAAAACAGGTAAATCAAAAAAAATCAAGCTGAGCTTCAGAAAAGCATAAAAAAAAGGATGTCTGCTGACACCCTTTTTGCTGGTCGATAAAAAGTATAATTTAACGTAACAAGTTATGGCGTATTTGTTATGCTAATGTTGCTTGACCCGGCTCCCAATCGCATGGAGTTAATTCGCCTGTTTGTAATGCACCCAACACCCGCAGCACTTCAGGAACATTACGACCAATAGCCAAATCGTTTACACTTACCCAACGAATCACTCCTTCTTCATCCGTGATAAATGTCGCCCGGTAAGCAATTTTCTCATCCGCTTCCAGGATACCTAGATCTTCGGCCAATGATTTTGAGGTATCGGCCAACATCGGGAACTGCAACTGACGCAGGCCAGGATGATCATTTCTCCACGCCAGGTGTACAAACTCAGAGTCGGTTGACGCACCAATCAGGTTAGCATTCAGATTCTGAAATGAGGCAAAGTGATCATTAAATCCGGTAATTTCAGTAGGGCATACAAACGTAAAGTCTTTAGGCCACCAAAATATCACACTCCATTTTCCTTTCAGATCTTCATTGGTAATGGTTTGAAACTCTTTACCTGGCTCTAGAGAAACAACTGAAGTCTTTTTAAACTCGGGAAATTTTTGTCCTATTGTCAACATGGTTTTCTATTTTAATTTTTGATTATTCATTAATTTCTGTGGCAAATATAACGGCAGTCCGACTGGCAATCAAATTGATTTTTTTTAATCGGAATAGACAAAAACTATTTACAAATACATAAAGGCCGCCAGTTATCGTCCCTCTTACTGCAACCACATTAGAGCCAAGAAGTCCAATTCCTTTGCTGTTTGCGGATTGATCAAGTAAAATGTTTGGGCAAACGCCCGAAGAATTATATCTTTAACTGGTTTTTCAAAGCTTTCAAGCTTTCAGAAACCAAAGTATTTTACCTGAATCAATTTGAATTAATAAACTATGAAAAAGCTTTCTAAAGAATCAAAGCAAGTTTCAAGAAGGGCCTTTCTGGGTACAGCTGCAACTGCCGCTGCCGGAATTACCATTCTTCCTAGCAATGTTATTGCGGGTCTCGGGCACAAAGCCCCTAGTGACAAACTGAATATCGTTGGTGTTGGTGTCGGCGGTATGGGTTTCGCTAACTTAAAAAATCTGGAATCAGAAAACATCATCGGTCTTTGCGATGTTGACTGGAACTACACTGGTGGCAATGGAGTTTTCGACCGTTATCCTAAAGCTAAAAAGTACAAGGATTGGCGTAGAATGTATGATGAAATGGGTAAAGATTTCGACGCTGTTGTGATTGCAACAGCCGACCACACCCACGCCATTACAGCAGCTCATGCCATTTCAATGGGCAAACACGTATATGTGCAAAAGCCGTTGACTCACACCGTTTACGAATCTCGTTTGTTAACGAAATTGGCTGACAAATATAAAGTAGCCACGTCAATGGGGAACCAAGGATCATCGGGCGAAGGGGTAAACCTGACGACTGAATGGATCGCCAATGGCGAAATTGGTGAAATCACAAAAGTAGAAGCTTTCACTGACCGCCCAATTTGGCCTCAAGGACTGAACACGCCTGAAAATGGCCAGTGGGTTCCTGAAGGATTGGATTGGGATTTATTTGTTGGACCAGCAAAAATGCGTCCTTACAACGAAATTTATCACCCATGGAACTGGCGCGGCTGGTGGGACTACGGTACAGGTGCATTAGGCGATATGGCTTGCCACATCCTGCATCCGGTATTTGTTGGTCTTGACCTAGGCTACCCAACAAAAGCGCAAGGTAACTCAACCTTATTATTACAAGACTGTGCTCCAACGGCACAATCGGTTAAATTAACTTTCCCTGAAAGGAAAGCGAAGAAAAAAATGAAAATTAAACTTCCTGAAGTGGAAGTAAACTGGTATGATGGCGGTATCAAGCCAATGCTTCCTGATGGATGGCCAGCCGGTAAAAACCCGAATGACTCAGGTGGTGGTGTTATTTTCCACGGAACCAAAGACAAACTGATCTGCGGTTGCTACGGAGTAAACCCCTGGTTGTTGTCAGGTCGTACGCCCGACGCGCCTAAATTCCGTCGTCGCATTGAAACAAGTCACGAAATGGATTGGGCACGCGCTTGTAAAGAAACACCTGAAAATCGCGTTGCTACAGCATCTGACTTCAGCGAAGCCGGACCATTCAACGAAATGGTTGTCATGGGCGTGTTAGCTGTTCGCTTGCAAAGCTTGAACAAAGAGCTTGAATGGGATGGAACAAACATGCAGTTTACCAACCTGAATGATACGGAAGAAATCAGAACAGTCATCAAAGATGGCTTTGCCATTCATGATGGTCACCCAACATTCAAGAAAACATGGACTGATCCTGTTCCTGCTAAAGAATTTGCATCTGAACTGATCAAGCACACTTACCGTGCACCATGGAGCTTGCCTGATATGCCAGCTTAATAATACAATCGTTCATCGGCTAAGCTAAAGTCGTCCGATGAACCACAAGAAAAGCGGGATAAGATTGAATCTTATCCCGCTTTTCTGTTTCGCCAGGGGCGTAGACTATTTTTCCATAGGAAGTAGGACTTCATTTTTTACAAAATCAACATTTCTTACTAAATTGTCGACGCATATTTCTATAAGCCAAACCCTATGAAACCAAGAAACACGGCCATTAGCCGACGAAAATTTATCGGATCAACTACCGGAGCACTGGCCGGATTAACGCTACTCCCAAGTCATGTAATTGGCGGACTGGGACATAAAGCGCCTAGCGACAAGCTCAATATCGCCGGAATTGGTGTGGGCGGCATGGGTTACCGCAACCTGAAAAACATGGAGTCTGAGAATATTGTCGCCCTGTGCGATGTCGACTGGAAATATGCCAACCGAAACTCCTTTCGCGAATGGCCAACAGCTCCGCAATACAAAGATTACCGGGCGATGTTTGAACAGCAAAAAGATATTGATGCGGTGATGATCGCCACGCCCGACCATTCGCATGCCCTGCCTGCCCTGATGGCCATGCGGCAAGGCATCCATGTTTATCTTCAAAAGCCACTCACCCATTCGGTATACGAAAGTCGCGTGCTGACTGAAACGGCCCGCCGCTACCAGGTAGCCACCCAAATGGGAAATCAGGGCAATTCCAACGAAGGAATCCGTCAGATATGCGAATGGATTTGGGCGGGAAAAATTGGCGATATCACCCGGGTTGATTCCTGGACCAACCGCCCCATCTGGCCACAAGGACTGGAGCGGCCAAGCAAGGAAATGCGCATCCCCAAAACGCTGGACTGGAATTTATTTTTAGGACCAGCAGCTTACCGCCCGTACAACGAGATTTATACACCGTGGAACTGGCGCGGCTGGTGGGACTTTGGCACCGGCGCATTGGGCGACATGGCCTGCCACATCCTCGATCCGGTGTTTAAAGCACTAAAATTGGAATACCCCTCTTCTATTCAGGGAAGTTCAACTCCGGCCAATACCGAATCGTGCCCAAATGCTGAAATGGTGGTTTATGAATTTCCGGCTCGCGACAACCTCCCAAAAGTGGCCATGCCTCCGGTAACAGTCACCTGGTACGACGGTGGCCTGATGCCTCCTCGTCCCGATGAACTGATGGAAGGCGAGGCCATGGGCAATGAAGGAGGTGGATGCATTTTTCATGGTACGAAAGGAAAAATAATGTGTGGTGCGTCATCGGCCAATCCAACCCTATTGCCTACTCGCGAAATGGCTCAAGTTGAGCAACCCAAAAGAATTATTCGACGCATACCCAATGCCATGGAAGGCGGTCACGAACAAGATTGGATCCGGGCCTGCAAAGAAACGCCTCAAAACCGCGTTGAAGCATCGTCCAACTTCGACTATGCCGGACCATTGAATGAGATGGTAGTGATGGGCGTGCTAGCCGTTCGCTTGCAAAGCCTGCAACGCAAGCTCCTCTGGGATGGCCCCAACATGCGCTTCACCAACATCGCTAACGACGATCAATTACGCATCCTGTCGAAAGATGAGTTTGAAGTGGTAAACGGCGATCCACGTTTCAACAAGGATTTTGTCACCCTCCCGGCGAAACAGATGGCAGAAGAATGGATTCGACACAACTACAGGAGTGGCTGGGAGCAGATCTAGCTTGAAGTTCAGGTTTCGAATGAACACCTCACAAAGCGCCGAATCCGACATGATCGATTCGTTTTGAAAAACAAGTTACTGGTTCAAATGAGCTTTGATCTGATTTTCAACTTCCAGTGTCAACTCTTTAACATCGCGACCCGCAGGATCAATTGGAGGCAAAACAGTGTAGGTCAGCTTGGTTCCAAAGGTTAAAGGGAATTTCCCTTTTTCCATTAGTTTGCTGTTGCCGTCAATTACAAAAGGAACGATCAAGGCCGATGGCGCTGCACGCAAAAGCGACGCAATTCCCGCCGGCTGAAACGCTTTCACCAAGCCCGTTTTACTACGGGTTCCCTCCGGAAAGATGCTGGCACAATACTTTTCCTTCTCGATGTGCTTACCCAGCTTGGTAATCTCAACAATAGCCTGACGTCCATTCTTACGATCGATTAATGCCGAACCACCGTGCCGCAAATTATAGGAAATGCTGGGAATACCTTTGCCCAATTCCTTTTTCGAGACAAATTTCGGATGATGTTTTCGGAAACCCCAAACAATAGGAGGAATATCGTGTGTATTTTGATGATTGGACACAATAATAAAAGGACGCCCCTGTGGCAGCAGATGAAACCCCCTAAACCGGATGCGGCAGCCCATAATTAGCAAACTGTAGACCAAGAAAAAATTAAGGACATCGACTGACTTCTTCCGCAACGGATAACCTCCAATCAACCGACAAACCATCTGAACGGGGTGAAATACCACAAGTAACAGTCCAAAAACCAACAGGAAAACCGGGCTTAGCAAATATCCAAGTAGACGCTTCATGCTTTAATATTGAATTTTATTGACACAAAAGAACAAAAAATAAGGGAAACTGTGTCACGCTTTAAGCCACCGGAGTTCACTTTTCAGAACCATTCTAAATAGCGAAGAACCATGTTAAGAATACATTATCTACAGATCATTCCGGCAAAAATCAGGCTTTATCATTTTTAATATCCACACATTTGCATATCTATTTAAATTGATTTTTAACCATTAATATTTCAACATAGGAAATGACTAAATATGTTATTATCGGGGGCGTTGCAGGAGGAGCAACGGCCGCCGCCCGCTTACGAAGATTGGATGAAAAGGCCGAAATTATCATGTTCGAACGCGGACAGAATATCTCCTACGCCAATTGCGGGTTGCCTTACTATATCGGTGGGACCATCACCGAACGTGAAAAGCTGCTGGTTCAAACACCCGAAAGTTTTCGTGCCCGCCTCAATGTCGATGTTCGTGTTTTACAGGAGGTGACCACGATTAACCGGGAAGCACAAACGGTGGAGGTTTTAAATCATCAAACCAAAGAAAGCTACACGGAAAGTTACGATAAACTGGTGGTATCGCCCGGAGCCGAACCGGTTAAGCCCCCCATCACGGGTATCAACGATGAAGCCATTTTTACGCTTCGCAATGTACACGACACCGATCGGATCAAGTCGTTTTGCGATACACAAAAGCCCAAACGTGCCGTAGTGATTGGTGCCGGATTTATTGGCCTCGAAATGGCCGAAAACCTGCACCAGTTGGGTATGAACGTCACCATTGTTGAAATGGCCTCCCAGGTGATGGCTCCGCTCGATTATGAGATGGCTGCCGAAGTTCACCAGCACTTAAAAACCAAGCAGGTTGAGTTTTATTTAAAAGACGGAGTCAATGCTTTTACCCGCAAAGGAGATTCGTTGACTGTTCAACTACAATCGGGACGAGAGATTGAAACTGAAATGGTGATTCTTTCCATCGGCGTGCGCCCTGAGACAAAACTGATTCGGGAAACCGGACTCGAACTGGCCGAAAACGGAGGCATCAAAGTCAACGAGTACCTTCAAACCAACGACCCCAACATTTACGCTTTGGGCGACGCCATTGCCTTCCCACACCCCATCACCGGAAACGAGGTGAACACCTACCTGGCCGGACCAGCCAACAAGCAAGGCCGCATTGTTGCTGACAACCTCGTGTTGGGCAATACGCGGAAATACAAAGGCGCCATTGCCACAGCCATTGCCAAAGTGTTCGACCTCACAGTAGCCTCTACAGGCCTGTCGGCCAAAGCGCTGAAACGTGAAGGCTTGGAGTACACTTCAAACATTATTCACGGATCGTCACACGCCGGCTACTATCCAGGAGCCTTGCCCTACACCCTCAAAATTCTCTTTCACCCCAAAACAGGGAAACTGTATGGTGCCCAAATGATTGGCTACAAAGGGATCGATAAGCGCATCGATCTGATTGCAACCGTTTTGCTGAACAACGGAAGCATATACGACTTGCAGGACATTGAGCATGCGTATGCGCCCCCCTACTCATCGGCTAAAGATCCGGTGAACCAAGCTGGCTATGTGGCTGAGAACATCATCACCGGACGTATGAAAAACATCAACTGGGTTGACGTCAGCAAGCTGCATGCGCCTCAAATTTGCCTGCTCGATGTGCGCACCCCTGCGGAACACGCGCTAGGACACATTGAAGGTTCGTTAAATGTAGAGGTGGATCAACTCCGGAATCGGCTGAATAAAATTCCCCGCGACAAAAAAATCATTGTGTACTGTGGCGTTGGAATTCGGGGTTACTTTGCCTGTCGCATTTTAATGCAAAATGGATTTAGCGAAGTGTACAACCTCAGCGGTGGTTACAAAACTTACGAACACACCATGTGCAAACAGAGCAACGAAGATATTTTTGAATCGAGTTACATTGCCAAAGATGATCACATCTACCGCGGTAAACCAATAGAATCACCCTCTCTTATGAACCTGATTAAGACCATCGAAGTAGATGCCTGCGGATTGCAATGCCCGGGCCCGGTATTAAAGTTGAAAACAGAAATAGATAAGCTGAAGCGCGGCGAACGACTCCAACAAAAAGCCAGCGATCCGGGATTCATGAAAGACGTGCAATCGTGGTGTAACATGACCGGCAACAAGCTGATTGAATTGGAGTCCAAAGAAGGAATCATCACAGCTGTAATCGAAAAAGGAGAAGGAAAGCTTCCATCCAACCAGTCAACGAATTCGGCCCCAGCTCAACTTGCACAAAACAAAACGATGGTTGTATTTAGCGATGATATGGATCGCGCACTGGCTTCGCTGGTGATTGCCAACGGTGCCGCATCGATGGGCAAAGAAGTCACCCTGTTCTTTACCTTCTGGGGCCTCAATATCATCAAAAAAACCAACAAACCCCAGGTCGAAAAAGATTTTATGGGCAAGATGTTTGGAAAAATGATGCCAGGAAACGCAGGCAAGCTGAAACTTTCAAAAATGAATATGATGGGCATGGGCTCGCTGATGATGAAAAAGCGCATGCTGTCTAAGAAGGTAGACTCAATTGAGGACATGCTCAACACGGCACTCGACAATGGCATTCGGATGATTGCCTGCCAAATGTCGATGGACGTGATGGGCGTAAATGCCGAAGAGCTGCTGGACCGGGTGGAAATTGGTGGTGTTGCCACTTATCTGGAGGAAGCCGAGAAATCGAACCTCAACCTGTTTATCTAAGAGAAATCAACTTTCATGATACAAAAACGCTGCTCCGACATATCGGAGCAGCGTTTTTAGTCTATAAAGCCGGTCATTCCTGAAATTTCCATAACTTTCGACATCAAACAACAAGAAGCAAGCCCATGGATTACCGCGATGAAGTATTTTTAGCTGTTGCCGAGAACCTTAGTTTTTCAAAAGCGGCCGAAGCACTGTTTATCAGCCAGCCCGCCGTAACCAAACATATTAAAGAGTTGGAAGGCAAGCTTAACAGCGCCCTGTTCGAGCGAAAAGGCAACAAGGTATACCTCACCAAGGCAGGCAAGCTGGCCTATCGTCATCTGAAACAAATCCAGCAGCAATACCACGAGCTGCAATTTGAACTGGGTCGCCTGAATGATGCCTATCAGGGGTCGCTGCGCATTGGTGCCAGCTCCACTATCGCACAATACCTGATTCCCGGCGTGCTGGCCGCTTTTCATCAACGGTTTCCCGAAATCAAGCTTGATCTGTTCAATGGCAATTCCGTAGACATGGAACACAAGCTACTGCGAAACGACATCGATCTGGCCTTGGTTGAAAACGATTCTTCGCAGGCCAACATCCGCTACCACGACTTCCTGGACGACGAGATTGTGGTGATCAGCGGAGCAGACAGCGTTTACGGCAAACGCAAGACCCTCACCCTGCCCGACTTGCAACACCTCCCCCTTGTGCTTCGTGAGCGGGGTTCTGGCACGCTTGAGGTTATTCAGCACGCCCTTAAAAAGCATAAGATTGAATTGGACACGCTCAACATCCTGATTCATCTCGGAAGCACCGAAGCCATCAAAAACTTCTTGGTCAATTTCGATGGCATCGCCTTGGTCTCGGAAAAATCTATTGCCAAAGAACTTCAGCTAAAAACCATCGTCAAGTTGACTGTCAAGGATTTCAGCATTCACCGTAAATTCCGTCTGAGCACCCGGCAAGGCCCCGAGAACAGCCTTCAACAATTATTTCGAAACTTTGTGCTTCAATATCCCTTTTAAAGCGGGAAAGCACATTCGCAAGTCCCCCTCTTCACCGCAGGAATCGTTCAGCATCTAAAAACACATAAGAAAACCAGACCTATAGCTCCGCCTCTTAAGCAGCTTCCGAAACAAGTTCGGAAGGCCGCACTTAAGATTGCAGTGAGCTAAAAATTGCCCATACCCTCCACCTATTACTATAACCTATTGTTATCATCTATAAATATTTGATATTTGATTCCATTATCTTAAAGATCGACATTTGCAATCTGATTCAATTAAAATACAGAAGCAATGAAACAATCGTCAAAGAATATCCAGTTGATTTACGTCCTCGCCATTACGGCCTGCCTTCTACCTTTTGTGTCGCCTGCAATGGCTCTCGTTGCCGGCATTTTGCTTGCCTTCACGGGCTGGCGTCACGCAAGCATTCACAAACAAACCGGACGGGTTTTACAAGCGGCCATTGTGCTGATGGGCTTCGGCATGAACCTGACCCAAGCTATTGAAGCCAGCAAATCGGGCTTACTGCTCACCGCCGGCTCGGTCATCCTGACCATTGGTTTTGGCTTGCTGCTAGGGAAGCTGTTGCGTGTCGACTCCAAAATCAGTTGGCTCATTGCATCTGGAACGGCTATTTGCGGAGGCAGTGCCATTGCCGCCATCGCCCCGGTTATTCATGCCAAGAACCATCAAATTTCATTTTCGCTGGTAGTTATCTTCCTGCTCAATGCGCTGGCCTTATTGCTTTTTCCCCTGCTGGGGCACTACTTCAACCTAAGTCAGGAAACCTTTGGCTTTTGGTCGGCTATTGCTATTCACGACACCAGCTCGGTGGTGGGCGCCGGAGCGGCCTACGGTCCTCAGGCGCTGCAAATAGCTACTGCCGTCAAACTTACCCGTGCCCTTTGGATTATCCCGCTTTCCATTGTCATCGCTTTATTCAACAAAGATGAAAAACGCGGTAAAATCAGTATCCCCTGGTTTATCGGGCTCTTTGTTGTGGCCGTCGTGCTGGCGCATGCGCTCCCTCAATGGCAAGCGACCTTCAGTCACCTCAACTGGCTGGGCAAACGCGGCATGGTCATGGCTCTGTTTCTGATTGGCTCCAACATCTCGCTGGGCGAAGTGAAAAAGGCAGGCTCGCGCAGTTTTGTGCTCGGCATCTTGCTTTGGGTCTTTATTGCCAGCTTATCCCTGGCCGTAATTCATAACTTCAGTGCAATCTAAGCCATGTTATCTTTGATTTTTATGACGGGCTAAATTTTCATCATCATAAAAACATTCCCTAGTTTTGCGTGCTAAAATAAAAATCGATGAAAATAGTTTACACGCTTATTGTTCTACTCATTGGGTGTTTGCTGGCCATTCAGGGAAGTATTAACACCCAGCTAACAACGTTCTTAAAACATCCTTTGCAAGGAGCTTTGGTTAACTTTCTGGTAGGCTTTATCTGTCTGGTAGGGCTTAATTTAATTTTAAAAACTCAAATTCCGGACTGGGGACAGGTAAAAATAGCCCCCTGGTATTTATTTGCCGGTGGCATGCTGGGCGCCATTTTTGTATCGTCGGTCATCTTTTTTATTCCCAAAATTGGTGTTAGTACCGTTTTAGCAGCCTCCATCGCCGGACAGCTTGTGGCCGCATCCATCATTGATCATTTTGGCTATTTCGGCCTGGCCGTGCATCCTATTTCTGCAGGTCGTATTGCTGGCATCCTGCTTTTACTTGGCGGAATATTTCTGATTCAGCGCTATTAAGAGGGCTTTCCTTTACCTAAAAAACACAGATGACTCAAAGGATTGGCCTATTTTTATCAAGGCCAGAATCAAACTGAACGCATAGTGCAAACGAGAAGTTCCGACGAAGGAGGAAATCACTCGTTGAACTTAGCTTTTAGAAAGATGTAGGGTGAAGATAAAAATCAGCCTTGAAAAGCACGTTTGAGTGAAGGCAGTATCCAAGCTTATTTGGAGCTGCTGAACGTAGTGCTTTCTGAAATTTTCTGTTTCCTCTTTGTTTCAAGACAAGGAGGAAAATCCGTCTGATAAGACTTTATTGATAAATCAATCAACGAAAAGCGCCATGGATTCCTTGTAAATGGAGAGACTTTCAGAATTAAACTGCAGCCCTTTTGCACTTGCTATCGAAAACAGGAAAGCCGATCTTTGTCCTTCTTTTCGGCAGTGCTCTTTGTTCAAACTGAACCAGCCCTGAAAAGAGCGACGACGTGATGAAATGTATTCCGTTTTAAACCAAGTTTCGTTTGCCATGAAAAGATTACGTATTAAGAACGTTACCGATCCGCGATTAGCGGAAGCCTGGAATTTATATGAACATTCCTTTCCTGTAGAGGAAAAGCGAAATTGGCAGCAGCAATTGGAGATCATAAAGCATGAAATGTATCACTTCGATCTTATACTGGTTGACGAAACGTTTGTTGGCATCCTCTTGTGGTGGGAATTTAAAACCATTCGGTATATCGAACATTTTGCCATCCTGTCCTCCCAACGGAATTCCGGCTTTGGCAAAAACTGTCTTGAGACCTTCCTGTCCGAAAGTGATCAGCAAATTCTGCTGGAAGTGGAAAAACCCGAAGACTCCCTCAAGCAGCGGCGCATAAGATTTTATGAGCGATTAGGCTTTTGCTTAAACCCGTATGACTACGCACAGCCACCCTATCAGGAAGGAGGCCCTTTTGTTAAGCTGATGCTTATGTCGCACCCCAACGACTTGAGTGAAGCTGATTTTCGGACTTTCAGACTGGAATGCCACCCCATCATTCACCGGCCGTTCTTCGAAAAGAATACGGGATAAGCAGTCAGGCATTAGCCTTGAATATGCCGGGCACGATCAACAAACGCCTTCATCTATCAGACCAATTACCAATACATTAACGCATCAAGACCCAACCATACAAAGCTTAATTATTTCATGTTGCTTATCGGTACAAAATGTGGATATTTGCAAGCTTTTTTCGATCAAACAATTAGACTGATCGACTAACAATTAAACAAATACAAGCATAACAGCGTCGCCATGATTTCATCTACAACCAAAGGAACGATAATGATTTTGCTATCGGCCATCTTTTTCGGACTGATGCCTTTCTTTGCCTTAAAAACGTACGCCGAAGGATTTGATGTCAACAACCTGTTGTTGTCCCGCTACACCTTTGCTTTTATCTTAATCGGCCTGTTTTGTCTGTACAAACGAATTAAGCTTCGGATAAGCCGGAAGCAGTTTCTCCATCTACTGATGGCAGCCCTGGTAGGCACCATGATGACCACCTATACGCTCTTCAAGTCGTATCAGTACATTTCATCGGGCTTAGCCAGCACGCTGCACTTTGTATATCCCATCATTACGTTAGCTTTAGCTTCCATCCTGTTTAAAGAACGATTCACAATCCAAAAACTGCTGGCCTTGCTCTTATCTTTTGCCGGCATTGCTATTTTGGCCGTTGACACAGGAGAAGACCTGAACATGCTTGGCATCCTGTGGGCCCTAGCGTCCGGAGTGCTGTATGCCTTTTACATTATCAGCATGGCACATCCCGTATTGAAAAACCTGAATTCCTTTACCGCCACCTTCTGGATATTTGGTTTCACGGCCCTGCTTTTTCTCGCTCAAGGCTTGGCAACCAACAACATCAACCTACATTTCACCCCAAAAGCATTGTTTTACACGCTTAACCTCAGTGTCTGGTCCAGCTTTGCAGCTGTTGTTCTTTTCTTTAATGGTTTGAAGCGAATCGGCCCGGGAAATGCCTCGCTTTTATCGACCTTGGAGCCGCTCACCGGGGTTTTGGTAGGTGTGCTTGTTTTTCAGGAAACGCTGGACACGAAAAGCCTGGTAGCCATATTCTTAATACTGGGCTCGGTTTTCACCGTCATTCAGCATAAAAGGCAGCCCGCCGAAGCAGGCCAAGCCCCTTCAATTCCCTGGTGGAAAATGGCATTGACCAAGCTCAAACGACATCAGCGACTCGCCTATGTCCTTGTCCTGTTAAGAGGATCGAAAAGACGAAGACTGTAAAAAAGAAAACCTAGCTACATCAGGCCTTTTAGCATCCCATGGTAATACATGGGTTTCAGGCCATGAACCTTTAGGATCCACCACATACCGCGCTCCACTCCAGGATCGAGAAAAGGCACAGTTGGCATCAATTCCTTGTCGTAACCAAACTCGCACATCAGCACTTTGCCATGCTCGGTCACAATCGGACAGGCCGTATAGCCGTTGTATTTTAATTCTGGTTCTTTTCCTTCCATCAGCGAAACCAGGTTGGCAGCAGCAATGGGTGCCTGAATGCGAATAGCGGCTCCGGTTTTACTGGTCCCCAGGCCAGCAACATCGCCCAGCACCACAATGTTCGGGTAGTCGGGCTGCACCAAGGTTCCTTCGTCCACCTTCACCCAGCCCCCATGACGCAGCTTACCTTCGGTGATCGCAAGCGGCGAGTGGCGAACAAAGTCAGGCGCTTCCATGGGTGGGGTAAAGTGCAACATATCGTAATCCACGCCAACCAGCTCCGAGTCGGGCACGCGTGGCAAGTGAGCCAGCGTGGGCTCGTCCAACAGTTGGAAGAAAGCCTTTTTAGCCTGCGTATCCACCTTCACCAGCCGGTGCTGGTATTGAACGCCTACTTCGCGCTCGTCGTAAATAGCCTGTAAGCGATCGCCATACACAGCCGGGCGCATCAGGTTATTGGAGTTAGAATAATACGTCATTTCAAAACCTTCACGGATGCCTTCTTCCCGCAGGTAATCCTCGGTCATCAAGGTAATTTTCTTGGGGGCTCCACCACATTTCAGCTTCGAATAGGTATCGGTAAACACCAGTTGTCCTTCTGGTTTCTCACGCAGTTTCGTAATCGCCTCGTGACACTTGATGGCTCCCTGGTAATCGTAAATGCAGTGAGCATTTCCTTCGCCCAGCGTTTCTTTTGAGATGCCTTCAATTCGGCCGAAATTCATCTGGCAACCGGGAGCCAGCACCAAAAAGTCGTAGCTCACTTTCCCATTCGCCCGGGTCAACAGGTAATTCTTGTCGGGAACCAATTCCTCAACAAAATCTTTCATCCACCTCACCCCCGAAGGCATCAGCTCTTGGTTAGGCATCAAAATTTCCTCCGGCGTAAAAACTCCTCCGGCAACCAAGGTGTATCCGGGCTGATAATGATGAATTTCCTTTGGTTCGATGATGGTGATATCGTCGTGCCGAAGCATGTCAGACAAATAAGCCGCCATGGTTATCCCGGCAGCTCCTCCTCCTACAATCACCACTTTGGCTTTGGCCTCACTGGCCGAAAGATACTGATAGGCCTGTCCTCCCAGAACAAGTCCTCCCAGTCCGGCCACGCCGGCTGTTAAAAATTTTCTTCTTGATAGCGTCATGCTTTATCAATTTTTAGTTGGTTGGTTTTTGGTCAAACCTCCAAAACTAAGTCTTCAAAAATGGCCATCCTATGACGAATCTCATTGCACCAAACAACCAGAACAGATATTATGAAAGACCATCCGGAAAGATCGAAAGCATCAGTTTATCGTTTTGCGCTCTGCCCGAGATGCTTTCATGCTCTCTGCTTCTGGTGCTTTGCCATTAAACGCTGACAGGTTGTGGGCTACCGTTTACAGATACACTCTTTTCTCCTCCTTTTTTTCAAAGAGGAGTGGCACCGATTAATCGGTGTCGAGGTGGTTTGTCATTGGTGACGCCTTTCATTTCTTTTCCGATGAAACAAACTTGTCCTTTTGGCTTGACCCAAAAGAACAAAAAGATCAAGCCTGAGGTTCAAACATGCACGCGAGCAGCTTCGAGATACCCCCGAAGCTGGTAACTGCCAAATCCAGAAAAAAGATTCCATCTAAAATTACTTTTCCGGGTGTATTCTCAGTTTTCTTGCTATTTTAGTTTGCTCATTCTTCAAACTCGACAATGAGCAAACTATTCTTATTCCTTACGTTCTTTTTGGCTGGAATCCATGCATCAGCTGATAACCAAAATCAACTGTGGCAACAAATACAACGATCAAAACATGATACAAGCCGTTTTCGTTTATTCACGGAATTGGCCGAGTATTACGATAAGCTGCCCCTCCCCGACTCGGCCATTTTCTATAGCCAAAAGGCCCTTCAAACAGGGCGTAATATCCAACCCAAAAAGTCAAAAAAGAGTAAGCACAACTTGCTACTAAGCCGATCTTACCGGGTACTTGGATTTTCATTCTTCATGCAATATAAGCTGGATAGCACCTATCACCACTTTCATCAGGTTGAGCAAATTGCCAGGCAAGAACTCAGCCAAAAAGATAACAAGTACCAGAAGCGCTATCAACAATTTTTAGCAGAATCACTCCGGAACATGGGAGTCATTAATTACCTAAAAGGCAACCTGGATCAATCCACTCAGCTGTACCTCGAAGCAATTCCCATCAGTGAAGCCTTACAAGATACTTCGGAGCTAGCCAACTCCTACTCAAAATTAGGGCTCACCTACAAAAAACAGGGGAAACTGGCAGAAGCTCTCCAATATTTCTACGAATCACTTCACTATTACGAACTTCTTAATAAACCCAAAGAAACAGCAGTCGCCTTCCTCAACATTGCAACCATTCATTACGATCAGAATAATCATGAAGAAGCCATTGAAGGCTATAAGCGTACGTTGCAGTTATTCAAAGCACAAGGCGATGAGAAAGGAATGGCAATTTGTTTGTCAAATATTGGTAAATCTTATTTGCAGCTTGAAAATTTCGACCTGGCTTTGAAGTACGCACAAGAAGCCTTAGAAGTAAACCAAAAAAGAAATGATAAAGTTGGCATAGCCATTAACTATGGAAGTATAGCTCTTCTTTATGAGGATATGGGCAAGTACGAACAAGCTGAAAGCTACTATAAAAAGACTTTAACACTAAAGCAAAAGCTGAATGATATTCCCGGCTTGATCAACGTTTATGGGAATCTGGCTTCTGTTCATGTTAATCTTGCCAAGACGAGTACAAGTTCTGCCCTTCGAGAATCACACCTCAACCGTGCCATTGCCTATGGACATAAAAGCCGGCAACTTTCTCCTAACTTCAATGCTCCATTCCAACAAAAGGCAGTTGCAAAAGCACTTCGTGAAGCCTATGCCCAAAAAGGAGATTACAAAAAGGCATTGGAATTTGCCACTGAAATTATTGAGTTGAATGACACCATTTTCAATAAAAGTAAAGCGGAAGCAGTTGCTGAGGCAGAAGCAAAGTACGAGACAAGCCGAAAAGAACAGCAGATTGAGCTACAAAAAACCCAGTTAGCTCAAAAAGAAATCTTGCTCAGTAAAGAACGCCTGTGGCGCAACTCGGCAATTGTAGCCTTTTCCCTCACCTTGTTAATTCTAATTCTGATTTACTACAACTATAACCAGCACAAGAAAAACAATCGTATCCTAAAGCTAAAAAATCAGTTGATTGAAGAACAGCGGAAAGAAATTCAGAAGCAAATGGACAAGCAATGCAAAACCAATAAACGCCTGAATGAGCTGGTGTTGTTTAAAGAAAAAATCACCGGAATGATTGTCCACGACTTAAAAAGTCCGTTAAATGGCATTATCAATAGTGGGTATATTGATGACGAAGAGCTTCGCAGCGAACTTGTCATTCACTCCGGTTACGAAATGCTCAACCTGGTTGATAACATGCTCAACGTTTATAAAGCCGACAGTACCGAAATGAAAGTAAATCCAAGGAAGAATGATTTATACCAATTGGTTGAAAATGAAAAAACCGGACTGCTCTTTCTACTCAACGAAAAAGAACTAAGCCTGAAAATTGAAGACATCACCCGGCCTGTTTTCTTTGCCGACAATCATTTAATCAAACGGGTAATTGCCAATCTGCTGAGCAATGCCGTTAAGTTTTCGCCGCAAAAAGGAACCATTACGCTTCGCATAGAGCAACTAGGCGAAACAGATATCCGAATTGGAATTCGGAATCAAGGGCCTCATATTCCGGAAGAAAAACAACACCTGATTTTTGAAGAATTTGGACAACACGACTTACGACAACTCGGAGTAACGGCCTCCACCGGACTGGGACTGACCTTCTGCCAGCTGGCAATAAAAGCTCATGGCGGAACGCTTGGCGTAAACTCATCGGAAGGTAGCGAAACGGAATTCTGGTTCAGATTACCCAACAGTGTTGTTGAAGAAGAAATTGAAAAATCAATCGAAAATAATTGATTGCCGGATGTTCGGATAGTTCGTGTCTTCGTGCCTTCTTGAGTTCTTGAGTTCGTGAGTTCGTGACCTCGTGCCTTCTTTCTTCGCGTTCTCTTGGCGACTTTGCGGTTAAGAGGTCAGTTATCGGTTTTCAGTTCCGTAACTTCATGCGTTCGTGACTTCGGTTATCCGCTTTAAGCGTCTTCCTGAACTTGTTTCAGGATCTGTTACTGGTCAGAAGTTGTCAGTGTCGATTAAACGCTGACAGGACCTTCCGACGCTGTCAGGTTATGGGCTACCGTTCACCGATGCGCTCTTTTCTCCTCCTTTGTCAGGCGGGGAGAGAAGGGCCTGAGCCGATCACTACCACCCCTAAGCTCCAATCAAGAAGTAAAAACATTGAATGGAGAACCTTAAAGATGAAACCGTTCAGCCCAAACAAGAAAACGTCCGTCATTTTGATTCAAACGTTCAGTTCATAGCCGCAAGCTTGTCTGTTTTTGGCGGAAATTTCCACCAATTTGATTCAAGCGTGAAGCAATTTGGTGCTCGCTTGCACCTTTTTTATTCAGGCTTGCTCCAAAAACATACTCGCTTGAATCTTTTTGCTGCAAGCGTGCGGGTTAAACATGAACGCGAGGGGGTTAAACATGCAAACGAGCACCTCGGAGGTACCCCCCTGAGGTGTTAAATAGAAAATTCTCCATGAAGATTATCAACTATTTAGAACGAAAATAAAAAGGCGCTTATTCGTACATATATTTTGTAAATTTTTATAACTTAATCGGCAAAATCGAAAAAGGAAAAAACCAATGACAGTATTAACCAACGGACACCCACCGCACACAATCAGCCTATTAACCAACAAAGATACATCCAGCTAAAGCGAATATATCCACAAGACTGTGGATATACAAGTATTATGGGCAAGGCAAAAAAACCGCGTGCGATACTGAATAACTTTAATAAAAACTAACCAAATTAGAATGGCTAAGAATAACTTCTTTAAGAATCAATCAGCTTTAACCGCTTCAAAAACTAAGATATATGAAGAATATATTACAGGTTATTTGCCAAAGCTATTATTGTCATTTGGAAAATGCCTTATTGCTGATTTATTTTGTGGTCAAGGAAAAAACGGAGATAAAAATGGGAGTCCTTTAATCTTACTTGATAGAATTAAATACATACTATCATCACCAATTTTTCGCAATAAAAATAACCTTAAGATTTATATTCTATTCAACGATCAAGACGAGAATAACATTAAAAACCTAATTTCAGAATTAGAAAAAACAGAATACGATAAATCACTAATTAATATCACAATTAAAAATGAGAGATATGAAGATCTTTTACCTTCTCTTGTTAAAAAGCCAGAAAGGAACAAAATACCTAAGTTCTTTTTTCTCGACCCATTTACCTATTCAAATGTTAAAATGCATGACCTAAAACAACTAATGTCATTATCATTTACAGAGATATTATTGTTCATGCCTGTATTTCATTCATATAGATTTTCCTCTGTTAATTTCAATAAAGATCATAAGACAAGAAAATTCATTGAAGAATTTACAAAAGATGGAATAGATGATTATGAAAATATTCATTCCTTTATGACATCGATAAAATTGAAACTAATTCAAGAGATTAATTTACCATCTAATAAAAATACAGTTCCTTATGTCAGATATATTCTCATTGATGGGGGCGGTAGTAAAAATTCTCTTTTTTTAATTACTGGTCATCAAAAAGGCATGTTGTTTATGAATAAAATTGCCTTTAAAACTACATCTGATGGTAATTGTTTGAAAGTGAATGAAAGTCTTCAAAATTCACTTTTTGCAACAAACGAGTCAACTTTGTTTCATTCTCTCTTCAGAAAAAAACTAATTGAGTTTATCAAGAATAAGAAAAAAGTTTCAAACATAGCACTTCTGGATTTTGCAATTAGAGAATGCTTTCTTCCCAAAGATGTAAAACAGATAGTAAAGGAATTAATCAATTTAAAAAAGGTCAGTATATTTACACTAAATAATAACAGAATACTAGACAGTAGAAAATGGGCAATATCAGATCAGCCCAAAGACGAAACTGTGATAAAATGGAATACTGATGAAGAAAACTAAAATAGAGTGGACAGAAGAAACTTGGAACCCAACAACTGGGTGTACTAAAGTATCCTCAGGATGTAAGAACTGTTATGCTGAAGTAATGGCAAATAGGCTCAAAGCAATGGGGACTCCTGGCTATGAAAATGGATTTGACTTTTCTGTTTTACCCGAAAGATTGGATCAACCTTTAAAAAAGAAGAAACCCACAAAATATTTTGTTAATTCTATGAGCGACTTGTTTCATGAACAAATGCCAGAAGAATATTTGAACAAGATTATAGATGTAATAAAACAAACACCTCAGCATATATATCAAATCTTGACTAAAAGAGAAAATAGAATGTATGACTATTTTCTAGATAAAGACATTCCATCAAACATTTGGCTTGGTGTTAGCGTGGAGAACAAAGCCGATGGATTACCAAGAATTAATAAACTTAGAAATCTTAATGCTTCAATTAAATTTCTTTCGGTTGAACCACTTCTTGAAGATCTTGAGTATATGGATTTAGAAGGAATTGATTGGGTTATTGTAGGTGGAGAAAGTGGTGTAAAAGCACGACCAATGAAAGAAGAATGGGTTTTAAATATTAAAAAGCAATGTCAAGATCAAGATGCAGCTTTCTTCTTTAAGCAATGGGGCACTTGGGGAGTTGATGGAGTAAAAAGAAGTAAAAAAGTTAACGGTCGTCTCCTTGCAGGTAAAACATTCGAAGAATATCCAGAATCACTTGTTGTTTAATGATAAAAAAAATAAGCCCAGCCCATAATCGAGTGGGAAGCTGCTTGTCGTTTGTAACGACGCTACACCAACCAATTGCTTTGAAAAGCCTTTGTTGTTAGCTTTCCATTAAAATAGCTTGGGGGCATCACTCCGGACTCGCGACTCACCGACTTCTTTAAATAAACTTCTCGCGTTTTTGCAGGTTAAACAGGCCGTAGAGGATAAACACCAGGGTACCGACGATCAGAAAAATACGGTTTTTCAGCACGATGCCTTCCCACACCACTTCATTCATATTTCGGGGCACACTGAGTGGATTGAGGAACACATTCCAGTAGGTACGCTGCAGGGCATCGCTAAAGATGAGCAGCACCACCCCCAGAATGACCATCACCACCGCGGTTCCGTTGCCATTTTTAATGATGGTGGAAAACATAAACGCCAAACTGCCCAGGAACAAAACCGGAAACATGAGCTGCCGGGCCATTTCAACTAAATTAACGGGCGTAAGGAAAATGGAACTCACCCCGGCAAAGGCCACCAACAACAGGAAAACCAAGACAAAAACCAGCGCGAGCCGCACCAGCCACACTTTGTAACGATAATCCGGTATTCCGAATAAAATTTCGAGGATGCCGGCATCCAGATCGTTCTGAATCCCAAAGGTCATGGGATAGAAAATCAGCAAGATGGCCGGAAATAAAAGCGTCCCGTAAACAAACTCTTCATCGGGCACCTCGCCGTTCCAAACGGCTGTAATAGCAACAAAAGCAAAAAAGGCAAAAGCAG
The DNA here is from genome assembly GCF_052677165.1 of Sunxiuqinia sp. sy24. NCBI lineage: Bacteria > Pseudomonadati > Bacteroidota > Bacteroidia > Marinilabiliales > Prolixibacteraceae > Sunxiuqinia > Sunxiuqinia sp. sy24. Next base: position 429,948 of record NZ_JBQYLH010000001.1, on the reverse strand, counting down.
CCAGCAAGAACCAGATAAACCGGCCTCCAAAGATGATCCGGAAATTGTATTGAATCATTTTACGGATCAGGTTTATCTTATTTTTTAATTTGAATCTATTCATTTTCAATTAAGAGTTTTCAGTTAATCGTCCTTTATAAATCGTCTAATCGTCAATAATTTTGCATTTTTTCTCTGCCTCTGCCTCTGCCTCTGCCTCTGCCTCTGCCTTCTTACTTCAAATCCTTAATCAAACACAAGTAAGCATCTTCCAAAACCGGCTTAGCCTCAATGGCATCTTCCGCTGGTTTATCATGACTCAGCATACGCACCCGGATTTTATCGTCTACCCGCATGTGGTGTGTCACCATCTGTTTGTTTGGCATTTTGTCGAAATCGGCCACCTCCATATCATACTGCCACACCAGCTTATCGGCCAGATTCACCATTTTAATTGGGGTTCCGTGATATTTGACCCCCCCACGGTTAATGACCGCCACCTGGTTACACGAGCTTGAAATATCTTCAATAATGTGGGTTGAAAAGATCACAATTCGCTCGCGACTCAGCTCCACCAACAAGTTCCGGAAGCGAATCCGTTCGCGCGGATCCAGCCCGGCAGTGGGCTCATCGACCACCAATATTTTTGGCAGGTGAAGCAAGATTTGAGCAATCCCAATTCGTTGCTTCATACCTCCGGAAAAGGAACCAATTTTGTCGCCGCGTTTTTCCCACATATGCACCGACTTCAGCACATATTCAATACGCTCGCGACGTGCCTTGGCATCGGTCAGTCCTTTCAGCAAAGCCTGATAATCGAGGAATTCCTGCGCCGGCATATTCTCATACATCCCAAATTCCTGCGGCAGGTAACCAATCAGGCCCTGCAGCTCTTCGCGCTTCTCCTGAGTGTCGATACCATTAATCCACACCTTGCCATAGCTCTGCTCAAATATTCCGCAGATAATCCGCATCATGGTTGATTTTCCGGCTCCGTTGGGTCCCAGCAAGCCAAACATGCCGGTACCTATTTCAAGCGACACGCCGTCGAGCGCTTTAAAAGGCACCTTTCTTTTTCCAATAACCGGAATTTGTTTCACCAGCCGCAAGGTGGTTCTTCTCAGGTTGCCAAAACGCCCGGTAATCCGGTCAATGTTGACTTTCTCTTCATACAGGCGTCGGGCTGTAACCGAAATCAGTAGCGCCAAATACCACAAAGCGGCAAAGGCCACCACCAAGCCAATAAAGTTGGTTTTCTTCCACAGAATAAACAGCTCGACCAAGGGCAGCAGCCAGAATAAGAACAGCTTGCTGTATTTCTGAATTTGGTTGAAAATATTTCGCTGAGTGTCGTCCTGCCGGTGTTGAAGATAAATGGCTACCGGTTTCCAAATTTGGTTAAGGTAGAGATAAACCATAACCAGCATGAAGCTGATCCAGAAGGTTGAGGCAAGGTAGAAAAACGTAAAATAAATAAGGAAAGCCAGCAGGGGTAGTTGCCAAATCAGCTGGTCGAACTCGCGAATGGAACGATACTCTTTTTCCATTCCGGCCCGCCGACGGATATTGAGTCCACCAGTCCACTCCCGGCTAAAACGCCCCGGACGATCATAAATCTTCACCAGGTTTTGAATGACGATATGAACCCGCTCATCGGGTGCAATCAGGCGGGTTCCCGCTTTTTTCAGGCTACTCAGCACAAACCAGGTCATTCCCGGAATAAGCACAATGGCCAATACGGTATTCAGCAATTGCCAGGTCAGCTCATCGACCTCCAGGTAAATCAAGGTCAGCGTACCAGCCATAGCCGCAAGCTGAAAAACTTTCAGCTTCCAGTCCAATTGATAAAACCATTCCAGAGCACTTTCCAGTCCCGAATAAAAGGTAGGAATAAAGATGAGGGTCAGCACCGTGCTCAAGGCTAATCCACCAATCACGATAATGGCAAAGGGAGCACCAATCACGCTGACATATTCCGCTTGCCCCATGGCCAGCGGCACCATAGCCACAATGGTGGTGATGGTGGTAATCAGAATGGGGCGCACCCGCGACAAGCCAGCCGTCATCAGTGCTCGCGGACGACGATAGCCCTGCTTACGCAAAATATTGCTGTAGTCAATCAGAATGATGCCGTTGTTAACCACTACGCCCAGCAAAATCAGAAAGCCAATCATGGTGTTGGCATTGAACAGGCTGTTGCCGGTCAATATCAGGGCCAGCAGCGAGCCAATGGCGGCCAGCGGAATGGAAAACAGCAACACAAAAGGCGTGGCAAACGATTCGAACACCGAAGCCAGAATCATAAAAATCAGAATGATGGCGGCCAAAATCAGGAACTTAAACTCGCCCAGGTCGTCTTCTTCATGAATCACCTCGGCGGCAACGCCCGAGGGAAAATTATAGGAGGCAATCAGCTCATCAATTTCGTAACGGTAAGAGGCCAGCAAATCATTGGATTGCTGCGCTTCATCAATCAGGCTATAGGTAATTTCAATTTGCTTTTCCTGGTTCACCCGGTTAATTCCGGCCAGGCCACGGGCATACACCAACTGCGAGAAATCCTGCAGGTCGTGCAGCCCTCCGGCCGCATCGCTCACTTGCAGCAGCTTCAGATCATCCATCGTTCGGGTGTCGTCCTCCAGCGGATCTTCCTCTCCCTGCCGAATGATAATTTCATACTCGTCCACCCCCTGATTAAACTGTACTCCGGTTGAAATTTCGCCCGAAAAGGAATTCAGCTCGCTGGTCACCTGACTGATGTTGATGTTGTATTCGGTCATCAGCAAGGGGTCGAACAACATGTGTACCTCCGGCCGGTTATCCGACACATTCAGGCGCACCCGGTTAATAAAGTCCAGTTCTTCCAGGAAGTACTCAATGTCTTCGGCTACGATCTGCATCATGTCAAAATCCTGTCCTTTCAGCACTACTTTTTCCTCGTTGCTGCCAATACCCAGCAAACGTTGAAAGTTGCCCATCATATTTCGACCGCCGCCACCAAAGCCACCACCGCCACCGCCGGAGCTGCTTTGTTCAAACGAGATTTCTGCCGAACCTATATTTTTGGTCAATTCGCTCACCGATGATTTAATTTCAGCAAAACTACGACCGTCAATTTCCTCAAAATCGTCCACCAATTTAACCGTCACCACCGCCTCTTCTTCCTCAATGGTGCTGATCACATCCAGCTTCTCCTTCACGTCCTGCAGCTTCTCCTCAATCTTGCTGACCGTTTCATCGGTCGTTTCCAGGCTCGATCCGGAAGGCATGGTCACATACAATTGGATCTGATCTTCCTCCACTTCCTGCAAGGAACTAACACTAACCGCCAAGCTGGCAAACACCGTAATGAAAAAGATAGCCAGTGCTCCCAAAATCGTACCTGCCGGATTGCGCATACACGACTTCAACAGCAACATATAAATCTGTACCATCCGGTTATTGGTGGTCAGTTTTTCAAACGAAATGGCTTTTCCGCTTTTTCTTTTCAGAATGAAGTGAATGGCCATCGGTACAAAAAGCAAGGCCACCAACAGCGACACCAGCAAGGTTGAAATGATGGAGATTCCCACATTCTTACCCAGCATTTCAATCATGAAGTTGGACGAAAAAACGAAAGGCAGAAAGACCGTAATGGTGGTCAGGGTAGCGGCCACAATCGAGCGCCAAACTTCTGTTGTTCCCTGGGTAACGGCCGAATCAGCATCCTGCCCTTTGCCAGCAAGCCGGTAGATATTTTCGAGCACCACCACGCTGTTGTCGAGCAGCATGCCAATGGCCAGCGCCATCCCCACGAGCGTAAGGCTGTTCAGGGTAATGTCGTAGGCATAAAACAGATTGAAAGCCGTAAACACCGACACGGGGATAGCCAGTGCGATGAAAGCCACAATGCGCACATTTTTCAGAAACATCCACAATACAAACACGGCCATCAGGCCTCCAATCAGCGCCAGGTTGATGATCTGATCGATGTTCTCTTCCATCGTTTCGGCCGAGTTATCCTGCACAAAGAGCTGAACATCTTTCCGGGCCAGCTTTTCATTCAGTTTTTCAACCAACTCCTGCGTTTTATGCGACAGCTCGATCTGATTGGCTTGCGAGTCATTAATCAGTCGGATGGTAACGGCATCCTGCCCATTAACGCGGCTGTAGCTGGTTTCTTCTTTCACCCCAAACCGAATATCGGCAATGTCTTTCAACAAGATCGGACCTTCGGCAACTACCAGCCGTTCCAGGTCACTCACCTGCGTATATTCTGCCGTAACATGCACAAAATAATGCTTTTCCTTTTCGCGAAGTGCCCCCACATAAGTACGCGACTGCGAGTTTTGCGACAGCAGGGAACGAATCTGTCCCGGAGTAATATGATACGCTTCACAGGCCTCCATATCCAGAATCACCTCAATGGATTTTTCTTTCCCTCCAAAGACGTTCACCCCGGCAATGCCATCCAGGTTTTCCAGATCAGGAGCAATCTCCTGATCCACCAGGTTCCGAATCCGGTCGACACCACCACTGCCACGCGCCTGCAGCTCCATAAACTGGCTGCTCATTTGCGACAAATCGACCCGGTTCACGCTCACCCGCACACCATCGGGCAAATCGCCCTGTATTTCATTAATTTTTTCCTGAAGCTTGAGGTAGGCGAAACTAAAATCAACATCTTTCTGATAATAGACGATGACCGTCCCCATGCGAGAAGTGATGTTCGACTCAATCGACTCAATACCTTCCAGCGTTCCCACGGCTCCTTCAATGGGAATGACCACCTCATTTTCGAGGTACTCTGGATCAGCTTCCTGTGGTGAAACCGCCTGAACAAACAGGAAGGGAAGTTCCGCATTGGGCAATAACTCCACTCCCAGCTGCTTGTAGGAAACATAGCCCAAAAGGGTTAGTCCTATAAACAACATGCTGATCAGCGTCTTTCTATCGATGATAAATTTCATTGGTCTATTTCCTATTTAACTGTTTACCATTTACTACTTGTCAATCGTAAATGAGCAAATCGTCAATTCTAATTTCTGATCCGATCTTTAATTCCCTCAATGGCTTCGTACATACACGGAATGACAATCAAGGTCAGCAAGGTAGAGGTCACCAGCCCGCCGATAACTGCCAGCGCCATGGGCGAGCGCAACGAAGCACTTTCACCAATTCCCAATGTCAGCGGGAACAAGGCCAAAATAGTTGTCAAACTCGTCATAATGATGGGGCGAATCCGTTGCTGTCCGGCTTGTAGAATCGCGTCGCGTCGAGCCAGTCCTTCCTGCCGTAATTGCAAAATGCGGTCGACAAAGATGATGGAGTCGTTCACCGCAATCCCCACCAGCATGATGATTCCGATGTAAGCCATAATGTTAAGCGTTTCTCCTAACAGGAAGAACACCAAAATAGAGCCTACAACCGCCAGCGGAATGGTCAGCAAAATCGTGAACGGATGCAACAACGACTCAAACTGTGAAGCCAGTACCATGTACACCAATACAATAGAAAGGATTAAGGCAAAGCTCAGACTTGCCATCGACTCTTGTCGCTGCTCTTCCTCTCCACTAATATTGATTTGATAGTCTGGTGGAATCGACATGGGCGCAATAGCCGAACGAATTTCTTTCACTGCCTGATCCAGTGCCACATCTTTCTCAAGTTGTGCGGTAATTTTACCAATCCGGTTCTGGTTGCGACGATAAACCTCTTTGGGCGATTGTCCGATGTGAATATCAGCCAGCTCACTAACCATAAACTCCTGGTTATTGCTTGAAATCATCAGCTCATCCAGCTGTGCCAGTCCTTTATCCGGAAGTTTCAGGGTGATGTCCTGCATCTCGCCTTGCCGCTCCACCTGGCCAGCCAATTTGCCTTCCAGCTGATCCTGAATCTGTGAAACAATCGCACTCACACTCAGGTTATACATGCCGGCGCGCAGGCGATCCACCATGATCTCCACTTCGGGAGAACCTTCTTCCAGCGATGATTCAAAGTTGTACATGCCCGGCAGCCCTTCAACCCGCTGCTTCACCTCAGCAGCAAGCGTTTCAATCACCGCCAGGTCTTCACCCTGCACTTCAATAACCAAGGGAGCTTCGTCAGTCCCCATAATACTTTTCAAAGCCGTTTCATCCTGATGGTAGCTAATTTCCATACCGGGAATCTCGCCCACTGCCTGGCTAATCTTTCGAATGGCCGCCGTTGATATTAGCTCACTATCCGGCGCCAGAATCACTTTAATACTGGCTGTATTTTCCCCTTCAAAAATATCGGTGGTCGAACTGCTAATGCCGCTGGTTGGCCCTATATGACTGAATCGGGTCTCCAGGTTATCGCCGAGCAACTCGGCAACAATAGCTTCCATATTTTCCACGGCCGCGCTGGTACGTGCCAGGCGAGTGCCTTCCTGCATTCGAATTTCGATGCTAAACTCGCGGGTCTCTGTTTTAGGCATAAATTCGGTGCCAATAAAAGGAACCAACAAGGCTGATCCTGTAACCAAAATAACTGTTGCCAAAATGATCACCCACTTTACCTTCAGCACCTTTTCCAAGAAGTTTCCATAGCCTTTCACCTGAACCGAGCGTGACTTCACCTGCTTCTTCCTGTTCTTATAAAACAGGTTGAACAGCATGGGAATAAACAAAATAGCGACTGCCAGCGATGAAACCAATGAAAAAGCAACGGTCCAGGCCTGGTCTTTAAACAGCTCGCCCGAAGCACCATGCAGATAAACGATGGGTAAAAACACGATGATGGTGGTAATGGTGGAAGCCGTAATAGCGCCGCCAACCTGCGCGGTACCTTCGATAGCCGATTCGCGCACCGATAGGCCCGACTCGTGGTTTCGGAAAATGTTTTCCATCACCACAATGGCATTGTCAACCAGCATACCCGCTCCCAGCGCCAGCCCTCCCAAAGTCATGATATTCAAGCTAAGGCCGTTGAAATACATCAGATTGAAGGTGGCAATGATTGAGATGGGAATGGCCACACTGATAATCAAGGTGCTCCCAAACCGACGCAAGAACAAAAACAACACAAACACGGCCAGCAGAATTCCCAACAAGGCAGATTCCTCCACTTCCTTGATAGCATCGCTGATAAAACTGCCTTGGTTGGTTACCATTTGCAGTTGGTAGCCGGGCAGCGCTTTTTGAATGTCCACAATGCCTTCGTTGATTTGCTCAACAGCTTTCACCGTGTTAAACTTCGTTTCCTTGTAAACCGAAAGGCCCAGGCAACGCTTGCCATTGAGGCGAACAATGTTTTCCGGGTCCTTATTCTGAAAGCTGACTTTAGCCACCTCGCGCAAGTAAATGGGGGCAAAAGCCGCCTCGGTATTGTCGGCCGTAATTTGTTTGTAGCCCACAATCACGTTTTCAAAATCTTCAATATCGGTCAGCAGGCTCACCCCTTTGACCACATAACGCAGCCCCATCTCTTCGATGCTTCCTCCCGAAATATTCTGATTGAAACTGGCAATACGACTGCTGATTTCATCCAGCGACAAGCCAAAAGCATCCAGCATATAATCGTTGGTTTCGATTAACACTTCCACTTCCTGAGCTCCCGATACGTCAACCTCAGCCACACCTTCCAGCCGGATCAGCTCGTTGCGGATGTAGTTATCGGCTACCTTGCGCAAGTCGTTCATATCCTCATTGGTTGCATGACTCAGCCCCAAAATCATCACCGGCGAAGTATTCGGATCGTGTTGGGTGATGTTAATTTCGTCGATGTCCTGGTTTTGGGCAAAAGAAGTCACCGCTTTCTGCAAATCCAGAAAAGCATCATCCATGTCTTTATTCCAGGCATACTCAACCGTAATTTGGGCGCTCCCCACTTTCGAAACCGACGAGACTTCCACCACATCCGACTGTCGGATCGCAAGCCCTTCGAGGTTTTCGACAAACTGATTTTCCATTTCTTCCGGAGGTCTTTCACCCGATTCCAGCTCAATAAATAAGCGCGGGTTGTTCAGATCCGGGAACAGGTCAACCCCCAGCTTGTCGTACGAGATGTAGCCCAGAAGCACGACACCAAGCACCATCATCAGAACAGTAACCGGGTAATTGACCGAAAATTCGCTTAACTTCTTCACGGGATATCCTTTCTATTTGATGATTTTTACTTTCGAACGGGCACGCAAGGTCTCAAATCCTTTCACCACCAGGCGATCATTGGCTTTCAAGCCGGAAGTAATCTCCACTTTGTCCTGATTTTCATAGCCCAGGGTCACCTGCTTCTGCTCGGCTGTTCCTTTCTCCACAACAAAAACCGACTTCCCACGCTGGTTCGAGATGATCACCTCTTTCGGAATGACGATGACACTGTCTTTGCGGTCAAGCACAATCTCGGCCTGCACAAACATGCCCGGACGCAGCTTCAGCTGGTCATTATCGATACTCAACTTCCCTGTAAAGGTGCGGGTTTCGGTGCTGATAGCCGGCGACAATTCCTGAACCAATCCATGCAGCGTATCTTCAGGCAAGGTATAGTTCATCACGCGTACATCTTGATTCTGCTCCACCTGGTTGATGTATTTCTCCGGAAGGTTGACTTCCATCTGTAGTTTCTCGTAGCTCATCAGGTTGACCACTTCGGTGCCGCTGGCCACTTTCGTACCTTTAGTGACGTACGGCAATTGGGTAATCACCCCGCCAAATGGCGCAACAACATTCATTTTCTCAAGTTGAATCTTGGCCAGTTCATAGCTATCGCGGGCATTAACGGCCGATACCTCGGCATTGCTCAACTCACTTTGCGTCACACCACCCTTGTCGTAAAGCGACTTTTGCTTGGTATAATTTTGTTCCGATATTTTCAGGTTCAGCTCTTTGGCCTGCATCCCAATATTGTTGACATACTCTTCATCCTCCAGTTTCACAATCACCTGTCCCTGATTGACCCGGTCGCCCAACATAAACCGCTTGCCGGTCTTTGGATTGGTCGCCAGCGTATACCGGCCGGCCATCTCTGTTGTCAGCGTAGCCTCTTTGGTTGCCACCACGGTTCCTGTTGTGTTAATGGTTTGTTCAATAAAGTCAGGTCTCAGATCTTCTACCGAAACCGGAATCGCGATTTCAGTTTCCGAATCAGCACTTTGGTTGTTGCACGCGGACAAACCCAGTAGCGCGGATAAAATAATGGTATAATACAGATTGATCTTCATGGGATTGCGTTTTATAAGGATGGTTTTTAGTTATTACTATTTTTGATTAATTCTTCAGGAACGATGCCCCGACTCTGCTCAAAATCATACAGCGTCTGGATTTTCAGATTGAGCAGTTCAATCTTATAATCGATTAAAGACTGCGCATAAGCCATTTTCTTTTCCGAAAGCTGGGTCTGAAACAAGTTCAAGTCCATACTGGTCAAATCGCCATTGGCATAGCGCTCTAGATTAATCTCATAGGTCAGCTGGGCATTGCGTTCGTTCTGCTCGGCGATGGAAATCTGGTTTTTGAGATTCTGCAGCGAGCGATACACCTGACGGATGTCCATAATGATTTGAATTTTCTCCTGCTCGAAACTCAATTCCTGGGTTTTAATCACCGCTTCCTGGGCTTTGATTCGCGATTTCTTCTCCCCCCAGTCGAACAAAGGCACATTGAATGAAAGCGAAACCCGTGGGTTGTTCGTTGGATTCTGATAAATATCGCCCAGCTTGGAGTTATCGCCAATGATTCCGACTGACAAGTTCATCTCCCCTTCAAACTCATTCTGCGCATTGGTCCGAATCAGGTCGAACTGCGAGGTTTCAATATCGATCTCCCGCTGACGTAGCTCCATTCGGGAACCCAATCCATAATCAATAGCATTTTTCAGGTCTACCTCAACCGCCACCACATCAACATTGGCCATCACCGCAATCTCCTCATAAATATCCATGCCAATGTATTGCTTAAACTGGTCTTTATAATTCTCAAGATTCACTTGCTGGTTCTGCACATTCGACTTGGCCGTTGCATAGTTCAGCTCAGCCTGGTACAATTCTTCGCGTGCAGCCAGTCCGGCTTCAACCTTGTTTTTGGTAATCTCATAACTTTTCTCAGTATTAGCCAGCTCATCTTTCGAAATGGTCAAACTCATCTGCGACATGTAAACATTGTAGAAATATTGAGTCACCAGTTTTTCCAGGTTAAGCTGCTGCATGGCGTAACTCAGGTTCGAATTCTCCAAATCGAGCTGCAACTCTTTTAACTGAAGTCGCAGCCGGTTGTAGGTAAACAGCGGCTGAGCCAGGCTGATATATAAATTATTGGTAAACGATCGGTCCTCAACATTATTAATATCGCTGTTGCTTTTTTGCCAGCCAAAACGGTTGACCAGCGACACCGTCCCATCAGTCAGCAAAATTGGCTGTGACACGGTAAATGTTCCCGATGAACCAAACGATTCGTTAGTATACCAGGAAGAGTAGTAATCGTCAAACGACCGAGTCCGGCTGTATTCAATCGGATTGAGGCTTAATGAGAACTGCGATTTCAAAGCTGCTTTCTGCGCATTCAGTGACTCCTGCGAACGCTCCAGATTTAAAAGCGAGCGTCGGATATCGGGACTGTTTTGCGAGGCAATTTCCATCGCTTTATCCAGGCTCAGAAGTTGTTGCCCGACGACCGCACTTCCAGGAAACAGAGCCAGAAGAATGAGGAATTTAAGTTTGACTAAAGTTAGTTTCATCTTGTCTTTTATTGTTTAATCAGTTTGACTGCATCGGCCACCACCATGCGGGCGGACGACTCGTTAGTTAACTCAATTTTGGCCGTATCCGGAGAAAAGTAGTAACCCCCTATATGGTTCCAGCCATCTTCGGCCGATTTCAGGTCTACTAAAGCGTCTTCATCACCATCATCGTGATGTACTATAAAGTGATATTCTCCGCCATCACCACCACGCCGTCCCCGACGATCATCTTTATACACATAAGCATACACCTGGTAATAACCGGCTTCAGAAATGGGTACATTCCAGGTAGCCACTTTATCGCCTTCGCCCGAGCGCAGGTAATACGCCGAGCGAATATAAGCACCATAGAAACTCGAATGAGTGGTCAAAGTCCAGCTACGCGGCGCACGCCAGCTGGAGAATCCCGAGTATTTACCCGTCGATTTTTCCTCTTTAATGAGCAATTGACGGAGCAGGCTGGTTTCGGGCTCCCCCACCACTTCAAATCCCGGATCTTCATTATCCAGAATGATCTCATTATCCTCCGCAATACGGACCGGCAGATCGACAATATTTTCCCCCTCGTAAGGTATTGCTTTCTTGTCTTCTTCAATATTATCCAATGGTAAGCGAATTTCGGATGGAATATTTTTAGACGTCAATGTGTTGATATTCGCTCCGCGGGGTGTGCCGCTAAGCAAATAGCTCACTTCTTTGGTTTGGTTACCTTCCAGACGAATTAGCTTACTAATAGTTTCCGGCGAACTGCCCATGCCGCCTCCCCTTCCACCGGGGCCGCCTCCCAAGCGAAAATCGACCGAGATAATGCCTTCCACATCTTCGGTGTTGCTCACCTTAAACTTCACCATCGTTTTCAGTTGGTCGCCATCCAGCACATTCACCGCATCGACACTTCCAACCAGGAATGCCGGCAAACGTGTGCTGCTAAACCAATCTTCCATATAAGGAATCAAATCAATGGCGAATTCATCCCAAATAGCATCATTAAAATCTTCAATGCTCGAAGCAGTAAACTTCACATCGCTGAGGTAGTCATACAAGAAATCTTCGAAAGCTTCATCTTCGGCCTTGGTCTTGATAATGGAAAACAGCGCCTTACCTTTTTGCTGAATAACATTATCAATAATTTGATTTTGCTCCGGATCGTTCAATATCTCTTCAAAGCTTTGCGACAACAACGCAAGGTTGGCTTGTTCATCTTCCGACATACCCTGTAAATCGCGCATCCAGCCCATTCGAGGATTGGAGCTTACTTGCTTCTTATAGGCTTCGAACACGCGGTCGGCTACTGGCCAGCGCTCAGAACGAATATAAAAAGCATAGTTGTAAAAAAGTGGAAACGCATAAAAAGCATTCTTTGTTTCTTCGATCTCCAACTCACCCTGCGAGCGGTTAAAATCGGGACGCCCCTGTTCTTGCGTAAAAGTCGACAGGAAATTTTGCAACACCTGCACTTTCTTTTCTTCTGTCGTCAGATTCTCATCATTTCGTCCTCCATAGCGGCGCTGCCTGCTCAGTCGTCCATTGAAGTCAGCCTCATTCACCAGCAAGCCTTTTTCAGGAAATAAAATCATCTCGGGTTGAATTTGCTCCCGCGCCCCCGTCAAAATCCGTTCGTAGGAGTAAAACTGAACCGGAACTTCAACCAGCGAAAACCGCTCGAAAGGATAATAAAGATCAACATCCCGCTCAAAATCCTGAATCACTTCGGTGATAACTCCCGGAATGGTATCTTTAATTTCTTTAAAAAATTCTGAAAAATAGTCATGTCCCTTTCGGTAATAGATGCTGAAATCCAGTCCATCAATTTCCTGATTCATTCTTTCGTAAGACCCAATGGTCAATGAAATTTGCGACTGCGCATGCGAGTTGGTAAACACAAAGCGCCCTTCCTGTTCGTCAACCACGCCCTGCGAAATAGCCGTTAAGCCCGGGCGAGAAGTTACTTCAAGCCGATAGTTGCTAAATTGGCGCGACAGCCACTGCTTATTTTTTGCGCCAAAGCCAGCTCCTGGAATCGGATACCAATTATTTTCGCGGGTCAGCAGCACATAATCCGGCGTAATAAAAGCATGTCGTTTATCAATCTGGTACATGAAGTTGCGGTAAGCTTCCTGGCGGGTTTCATCATCAATATCCAGGAAACAGGCCGCTTCATCTATTTTACCGGCATAGGTAAAGGTAACTTTCAACTTCTGTTCGGGCTCAACACTCAAGCCTGTCAACTCGACCAGTCCTAGTTTACGGTCAAAATCCTGAGCCTTTCCATCCACCGTAAGCTGCTTCAACTTCAAATCCGGATTCAAACTAAAAAGAACCGTTGACATCCGATCGTCACTGGTGTTTTGGGCATCCAAGGTAGCGACACATGCAATGCGTTCACCCTGATGATCCAACTGAATATCGTAATTGGCAATTGCCAGTTGCGAAACTCCCAGGTATTCATCGTTCAAACGAATCATTTCCTCACGCAGGTTCTGATCTTTTAAAAAAGAACCTATATGTATGCTCCCCAGGTAGATCCCTCCGGCCAGGCAGAGAGTCCCAAAAAGCAACGAAAACAGACGCATCGTTTCGGAGTGCGGCAAGCGACGCAGAAGGAGAATGGTATAAAAAATAAAGGCGATACCGAAGGTGAAATACATTCCCCGGTGAACAAGAATGGTGCTCAAATTTCCGAAACCAACAAAATCAGAAAAGGTCAACGGAATATTAAAAGCCATATAATCGAACAGGTAATAAAATTTATCCTGAAGATAAAACAGCGAAATGGCAACATAACCGAGCAAAACCACAAAGGTGACGGCCTGGTTCCGAATTAGCGACATAATCAAAAAAGAAAGCCCCATAATAAACACCAAAGTGGGGACACTGATCACCAAAAAATAATAAAGGTAAGCATTCAAGTCAACGCTGGTGTTCTGCGCAATCAGGTTAAAGATGAGGGCAATGGTCATAATAATCAGGTTGAGCACAATGAAAACCACCAGGTTGCCCAGGGTTTTGCCAATCACATATTCGCCATTGGTCATCGGACGCATGTAAATCACCTCAGTCGTATCCAGCTTTTTATCGCGTTTCAAAAAGTCGGAAGCCAGGAAAATAGCAATCACAGCCTGAACCACATTCAAAAACAAGAGATTGACATACGGAATGATTGACGCAAGGCCCTTCATGGCCCAATGTCCGGCTCCTCCGTTCGATTCAATCAATACGCCAAAGTTGAAAAAAGAAAGGAAGATCATTGCCAGGATTGCGAAAATCCGAAAAAACCAGCTGCGCAATAAGGTCGTTGTTTCGTAACGGGCTATTGAGCGAATATTGTGAATCGAGATCATAAACGTTATTCAGTTGACAGTTTAAAGTTTTCAGTTGGCTGGACACAGAGCCTGCTCCTGCCTTCAGTTACCAGTTTAAAGGTTCATCCTTAGATGATAATAGCTCGTGTTATAATTTTCAACTGGAAGTCCATTGATTTAAACGACTTTCCATAAAATAAACGTAAGCATGCTCCAGGTTCGGATCAATGTTGTGCCCCGAATACCCATTGATCTCATTGGCCACCACCTGAATTTCCCATCCTTCGCTGGTGGGAACATTGGAAATCACCGGATACCTTTCATTGATTTCCTGGTATTCGGTCTCGGTAGCGTGAATGAGCCACACTTTATCCCTGGCTTTTTCAACCAGTTCATCGGGCGAACCACTGTAAGCCAGTTCGCCAAAATTAAGCAAGGCCATGTTTTTGCAGGTACTGGAAATATCGCCTACAATGTGCGTAGATAAAATAATAATGACATCATTGGTTGAGATGGTCGACAACAAATTTCGAAAGCGAATGCGCTCCTCAGGATCCAGCCCCGTAGTGGGTTCGTCCACAATAATAATCTGAGGTTCATTGATCAGGGCTTGGGCAATCCCCAGGCGTCGTTTCATTCCTCCCGACAAGCGATTGGCCTGCCGGTCGCGCGCTTCAAACAAGCCCACTTCTTCCAGCATCTTTTCCACGGCACTTGCCCGCTCCCTGGCATTTTTCATGCCCGCCAGGCGCGCCGCATAATCCAGAAATTCGTATGTTTTCAGTTGTGAAAAGAAGCGAAAATCCTGCGGCAGGTAACCCAGCATCTTGCGAATCTCTTTCCGATTCTTCACCAAATCATAACCGTTAACGGTTACTTTTCCTTTGCTGGGCTTCATCAAGGTCACCAAAATCCGCATCAGGCTGGACTTCCCAGCACCATTAGGTCCGAGTAGTCCAAACATGCCATTCTCAATTTCCAGATGAACATCGTTGAGCGCCCGGTTCCCATTGGGATAGATTTTACTTAGCTGATCAATCGTAATTTTCACTTTGGTCAATTTCGTTTAGTATGTAGACTCCTTTTTTAATCAAACGTTTAATCCTTAACTCAGGAAATAAAAGCCTTTTTGATCAAAAAAATTAAGACATCTAAATTTGGCAAACTCATTGCAACATCCACTTTTATTAGACGAAACAGGTTCGCTTATCGACGAAATTACAAAAGACTGTGCTAAACAACCTCATGCAAAGCCCTGTTGTGAAACGAATTCTACAACGTTCATTTTAATTCTACATCGGGATATTCTCTAAGAATAACGCCCACAACAGACATAACGCACTGACCAATAAAGACATGAACACATCAAGCAAGAGTCATTTAACGACTGGCATGATATTCCATATATTTAAAATCCCTCCCGTGCGTGTCTACTTAGTCTGATATCCCGGGAAGGATTCATTACATTTAGGTTGAATAAAAAAAGAACGTTTGTTCCCGATAACTCAAGAATCTGAAATTATTAATCATCGCTTACTAAAAAACAATGGAAAAATTATTCACCTCCTACTTTTGGGAAACTTTTGTGAAAAGTTTGTCGCAATGGATTATTACAGAACTACCATCGATCATCATCCTCTTTATTCTCTTGCTGATCGCCCTTCGTGCCAGTTCCTTCATGATCAAAAACCTAAAAAAGATTCTGGCCAAACGAACCGTTCATCACGCAGAGGATCCCGACCTGGAAGTGGAGAAACGGCTAAACACTCTGATGGGGATTGTCCGCAAAGGAATTGCCGCAATTATCTGGACCATATTCATTATGATTTTTCTGAAAAAGATACACATCGATATAGCCCCAATTTTGGCAGGTGCCGGTATCATTGGGCTGGCCGTAGGATTTGGATCGCAGGAATTGGTGCGCGACTTCATCAGCGGATTCTTCATTTTACTTGAAAACCAGATCCGCACCGGCGATATCGCCATCATTAATGGAACCGGAGGATTAGTCGAAAAAATTGAGCTCCGAACCATCACTCTACGCGATCTGTCGGGCGTGGTACATATCTTTCAGAATGGTAAAATCAATACGGTTTCGAACATGACTAAAGAGTGGTCGGCCATCGTTTTCGACATTGGCGTGGCCTATAAGGAAGATTTGGATAAAGTCATGGGAATTATGGAGGAAGTATCGGAGAACATGCGACAAGACAAGCAGTTTAAACAAGTCATTCTGGAACCGATGGAAATCTTTGGACTCGATAGTTTTGGCGACAGCGCGCTGGTAATTAAGGGCCGAATAAAAACCAAACCCAGTCAGCAGTGGATCGTTGGCCGAGCCTATCGCAAACGCCTGAAAGCCGCTTTCGATGAACACCATATTGAAATTCCATTTCCACACCGAACGATTTACTGGGGCGAAGAAATTGACCCGCTCAAATTAGCGATGGACAAGGCGCAAACAGGACCAACATTGTCTGAGAAATAAAATACTAATTGAGGTTGGCCGGCTTTAGTGCTGAAAAAAAGAAGGCATCAAGCCTTCCAAGGCCAATCCGCTCAATCTGCGTGAAGGTTGATTCAGAGCTGGCTGCAAGTGCGTGCAGCCAGCTTTTTTCATTGTTCAATCGATCTGTTTCCTGAAGAGAGCGGGAGTTCTATTTTCCAAAATCATTCTTCATTTTCAGGAATGAACAGACTGAAGCATCAGAAAATTGAAACCAGCATCGGGAAAAATCGTTACATGAAGCTAATTCGGCTGATAGCCCGACTGATTTAACAGGCTGAGATAATCCTGTTGTTCCATCAGCTGCTTCAGGCTGACTTCCGGATTCTTTTTCATGTACGCCCGGACGATTTGCCAGCCTAACCAAGCCCCCACCCTTCCAGGCGATTCGGTGGTAAAACTGGCTGTATAAGGGCCATCATCGACATACCGTTTAATATCCATCCGCTTGGTCGAAAATAACAAGTTCTGCTCGGCTAAATAACTCCACATCGCTGCCTCACTCGTTTGACAAAACGCCAGCTGCTTAGCGGTGTAGCCAATCTTCAGCGTATCGTGTACTTCAGGCATCATCGCATCAACAAAATAATACAAGGTGCCCTGATAAACCATATTCTCAATTACCTTACTGGCCGTCAAGTTGATGGGATATTCAGTCATCGCCCAAAAATAAAGAGCGTCTGATACAATCTTTTGCGGATGCATGTTTCGGGTTTTATATTTCGCAAGTCCCAGACTCGGATAATACGGAGAGTCTGCACCTAAATACTTATCCAAACTAATGCCTATCAGCGAATCAGCCAACACCACCGACTGGTTAAATCCACTAATACAGGTATAAATTGTTGGAACTACTTTTTTTGGGAAATAGTAATGATAGTGTTTAAAGGCTAAGGTAAAATCATGCTCCAAAGCCTTTTTGTCGATCAACTGATCTGCTTTCTGTTTTAGACTTACAATCATCGTATCGGAGACGAAAGACTTAAGCTGCGGAAGAAAACCGGCATCTTCCGGACCTCCAACACCAATCATGTGATAGTTGAACAATTCAAAAAAGCGCCCATACTCCTGCTGCAATTCAGAGATTCTTTCTTTCGTCAGTGCTCTGTCTGCAAAAAGCGCATCATCATAAGACTTTACGGCCAGCTCAATTTCAACATCCGAAACATCAATCTTCAACGGATTTCGCTGACACGAACAAACAACACAAACAACACAAACAACCAGTAAGCAACGCTTCATAACCGTAATCCAATCTTTCGTTTTTTCTAAACTATCCATTCAACTAAAAGTCAAAATAAACCCCGACAACTTGAGATCGGGGTCAACTTTAGAACTCGTTAAACTACAAAATATTTTCTGAGGAAATAAAAAAAAACGTGAAACGGACGATCCTCCGATCAAGTCCTTATTGTTTCCAAATCGAATCAATCACTTCCCACAATTCGGCACGCACGTGGCTCCTTGCTTCGGTGGTTTCTTGCATCAACATATTGATATCTTCTCCGGGGTGTGCTTTTTCAAAGGCGCCATAAACATCAGCTGCTCCCAGCTTCGAATAATCAGCGAAATAGTCAACTGTTATATAATCGTAGGGCAAGCTCTCGCCAAAAGGATAAACCGACTGCCACAAGGACCACCCACTGCGTGTCCCCGCATTCACCAACTCCTGATGCACAGGTTTCCATACGTTCATCTCATTATCAACATAGGCACCTCCATGTCCGGGCTTTACTTTCATGCTGTTGACCTGGATGTACTTAAAATCTCCGGGGCCGCCTTCAGGATAAACAGCACCGACCCGACGAATCAGGTTTTGCCGGACAAGCTGTCGGCTATTCATGGTTTCATCAAACAGCTGATCCATATCTTTTCCGGGGTGTACCTTCTCCATATCTACCGAAAAAGTATGTTCCAATTTGGATGGATCGTCAAAAACAGCAACGGTAGCAAAGTTATACTCATCATCAGCCCCTGTGTAGTGAATTCGATATAAAATCCAACCAATAATCTCGCCTTGGTTGATTCGTTCCTGATGGATGGGCTTCCATACATCCTGCTCTATTTCAACATATTTCCCTTCATCACCAGCGTTAACCTTCATAAAGTCGACAATTGCAAAAACCATGGGGTCATCCTGAGCCTGGACGGTAAACACCCCAGCTCCAAAAACAAATACCATTGCCACAGCAAAAAGTACTGTTCTTCTAATCATCTCATTTCTTGTCTTCATTTTTAACTGTTTTAAGTTATTCAATCAATTCCCCATCAAGTTACTGCTTATTTAGATTAAATAAAAATAAAAGAACATATCGCAGACTCTCAATCAGTATATTAACATAGCCATAGACTTTGCTAGTAGCATAGGAAAATCCGATTTTCAATCCCACAGACAGCAGATTTAACTAAACTCCGCTCAGCCATTCAGCCTGACTCATTAGTTAATCAATGCCGAACGTGACTGTTAAACAAATTAATTGTCTATTTCAAAAGAAAGTTCGAGATTTGCAGATACAAAAAAACCACCATCGTCCGTTCAGTTAATCAGAAATAGAAAAATCATGAAAAAAATACAAAACACCCTTGGACTTCTAATCTTACTTGTCTTGCTAAGTCAATCTGCGTTCTCGCAACGTGCCATCAAGTTATCCTTCACAGGGAGTCCCTCCATTAACTGGTTTTCGTCCGATACGGAAGGTGTTGAATCAGGGAAAGTGGCCATGGGCTTTGATTATGGAGTGAATGCTGATTTCTATTTTGACGCAGATAATAAGTATGCCATTTCCACCGGACTAATCATTAACAACGTTGGAGCTAAAGTTAGTTATTACAATCCGTCGGGTGATATTCAGTTTGCAGGTGAAACCTTTGCCTCGGGCACGACCTTCCGCTACCGTTTAAAGTATGTTGAAGTACCCTTGATGATCAAACTGCACACCAGCCAGTTTCAGCGCTGGTCTTACTGGGGACAATTTGGATTCTCCTCCTTTGTCAATATCCAGGCGAAAGGCGACAGTAGCGACGGAACATTTGACAAACAGAGCATCAGCGATGAAGTCAATTTATTTAACCTGGCTTTGAATATCGGTGTTGGCTCCAATTTTGATTTGGGCGGCAACAACGCGATCACCCTTGGGCTGGTATACAAAAACGGTTTTCTCGATGTTACCTCAAACGACCAATTTGAAGACAAAACAACTTTGAATTCGTTCGTTCTGAAACTGGGACTCATCTTCTAGTGAGCACCCCACGCTCGAGAATAAAAATTTTACGCATAATTCAGGGAAGCAATCAAGGGGATTTTTGTTCTTTTTCAGTTATTTTTGCGAATTCCATAGGATACATTTGAATACGAATAATTTGCTCAGATGAAACACCCATGACAAAAAGGCTTTTTGATACAAAGGAGAATGCTTTAACTATCTTGTTTTGTGTCTTGATTCTAATGTCTTGGTTCTAATTTTAATCATATGAAAATTGCACTGGCACAACTGAATTACCATATTGCCAACTTTGAGGCAAACACCAACAAAATTATTGAAGCTATCCGGCGGGCAGAGCGCCAGGGAGCTGATCTGGTCGTTTTTTCAGAACTGGCTGTTACGGGCTACTATCCGCACGATTTGCTCGAGCGAAAAGAATTTATTGAGAAGGCAGAAAAAGCAATTTTGAAAATTGCGAGCGAATGCACGACTATTGCCGCGCTGGTAGGTGGGCCAAGTATCAACCAAAGTTCACGAGGCAAGAAACTATTCAACTCTGCCTTCTTATTAAACAATGGGCAGGTTGAAGCCGTGCGTCACAAATCATTATTGCCAACCTACGATATTTTTGATGAATACCGCCACTTTGAGCCCAACCGGCAATTCGAGTTGATCTCGTTTAAAGGAAAAAAACTGGCCATCACCATTTGTGAAGATCTGTGGGATGAGCAGCCCACGCAAAATGAATTTGGCAAAGATAAATTAT
Organism: Sunxiuqinia sp. sy24; assembly: GCF_052677165.1. Classification (NCBI taxonomy): domain Bacteria; kingdom Pseudomonadati; phylum Bacteroidota; class Bacteroidia; order Marinilabiliales; family Prolixibacteraceae; genus Sunxiuqinia; species Sunxiuqinia sp. sy24. The sequence goes on along the minus strand of NZ_JBQYLH010000001.1, from coordinate 409,515 downwards.
ACACCCGATCGCCACTTGAGGAGTTGAGTCAGTACCAACCCGATTTGGTTATCAACCTTTCGGCCTCCCCCTTTTCATACAACCAGGCGAGCTGGCGAAAAGATATTCTCATTAAGAAGGCAATCAAATACCAACTTCCAATTGTCTATGTCAACCAAGTTGGAGCTCAAACGGAAATTGTGTTCGATGGTGGCTCCTTTTTCCTGAAAGAAGATGGAACAATTCCTGTTGAGTTAACCTATTTCGAAGAAGATTTTCAAGTAATTGACACCGAGACCCCTTCGACCAGAAAAGTGGATCATCCGGATTACATTGCAAAAATACACCAAGCGTTGGTTTTAGGCATCCGTGACTATTTTCAAAAAATGGGTTTCAAAGATGCCATTTTGGGACTATCAGGCGGAATTGATTCAGCACTGGTATGCGCTTTGGCCGTGGAAGCCCTGGGCAAAGAACATGTTCGTGGCGTGCTAATGCCCTCGCGCTACTCATCTGATCACAGCATCGATGATGCGGTAAAGCTGGCTGAAAACCTGGGCATCCAACACGACACCGTCGCAATCCAAAGCATGGTGACTGATTTTGAGAATCAACTCAAACCCTTGTTTAACAACCTGCCACCTGATGTAGCCGAAGAAAACATTCAAGCCCGAACACGTGGCATTCTGGTGATGGCCCTTTCCAACAAGTTTGGTAACATCCTTCTGAACACCACCAACAAAAGCGAATGCGCGGTGGGCTACGGCACCCTGTATGGCGATATGAACGGCGGCCTGTCTATTTTAGGCGACGTTTACAAATCCGATGTCTATAAACTTTCGCACTACATTAACCGCGAACAAGAGATTATACCTCACAATAGCATTGTCAAGCCACCATCAGCTGAATTACGCCCCGACCAAAAAGACTCGGACTCGCTGCCGGATTACGACATATTGGATGAGGTGCTGTTCAATTACATCGAAATGAACCTATCGCCCGAGGAGATTATCCACAAAGGTTTCGATAAAGAAACCGTCATTAAAATCACCCGGATGGTCAATCAAAATGAATACAAAAGATTTCAGTCCCCTCCTATTTTAAGAGTAAGCTCAAAAGCTTTTGGGTTTGGCCGGCGAATGCCCCTCGTTGCAAGGTATCATTAGTTCAAAAAGTGTGTCTTTCCAGTGAATACCCATTGAAATGGATCAAAGTCACAGTCAGCTTCTTTGAAGGCGAAATAAGTCTTCAAAAGATTTTTTATTTGTTAAATTTAGTTAACTTTGATGCTCTATAACATATAAAGTTGGAATATATGCTGAGTCATGAAATGGGGATTAAAGAAATGCTTGAGAATCCAAAATCGGTTTTCAGTTTGCTAACTCCCGAGGAAAAAGAGCAACTACTCAAACATATCACGCTGACCAATTTTAGGAAAAATGAGTTTATCTACAAAGAAGGCGACAAACCCACCGGATTTGCATTCCTGATTGAAGGAAAAATCAAAATATTTAAAGAGGGCGTTGGTGGTCGAGAGCAAATCATCCGAATGACAAAACCCAATGGTTTTATTGGCTATAGGGCGCTCTTAGCCGGCGAAATTCACATCGCATCAGCTGTTGCTTTGGAAGACTCCTTAGCCTGCCATGTCGATAGCGACTTTTTCTTTAACTGCATGCTGAAAAATTCGGAGATAGCAGCTAAACTTTTACGAAAGCTGGCCCGCGAACTCGGCTTCTCCAATTCACGCACGGTGACACTCACACAAAAACATATCCGCGGTCGTCTGGCCGAATCGCTGCTCTTGCTAAAAGAGAAATATGGTTATGAAAACGACGGCGCTACGCTGAAAGCATTCCTTTCGCGCGAAGATATTGCCAACCTTTCAAACATGACCACATCCAATGCCATTCGCACTCTTTCAACCTTTGCAGGCGAAAAAGTCATTGCCATTGATGGCCGTAAGATCCGGATTCTGGATGCGCATAAACTGGACCGAATTAGCAAGTTGGGCTAAAAACCCATCGACGATAAAAAATAAAAAAGGAGAAACTGGTGTTTAAAACCTCAATTTCTCCTTTTTTATTGACAGACCGTACGCTGCTTGTCTATTCTTGTGAATAAACCCGCCTCACACGCTGCGAGATGCCAGTCAATATCTCGTAAGGAATTGTATTAGCCCAATTGGCAAGTTCTTTCAGGCGAATGTGCTCTCCCATCAACTCAACCAAATCACCAGCTTCTACATCCACGCCCGAAACATCAATCATCGTCATATCCATACACACATTTCCAATTACGGGCACACGAACACCATTTACCCACACTTGTCCAACCCCATTGCTAAAGCGACGATCATAGCCATCGGCATAGCCAACCGGAACAACCGCAATCTTTGTGGGCTGACTTACCCTGCCTTTGCGACCATAACCAACCGTTTCATCTTTCACCACTTTTTTCACCTGCGACACGGCAGTTGTCCAGCAAGCAATCGGACGAACATCAATAGCGGCAGCAGCCACACCATAAAGCCCAATACCCAAACGAACCATATCCATCTGAAACTCCGGGAAGCGCTCAATTCCTGCCGAATTCAGCAAGTGCCGGATCACCTTATTTTTTTGTTTCGAAACCACCACATCAGCCAGTTCCCGAAACCGCTCATATTGTTTACGTGTAAAAGCATCGTGCAACGGCTCGTCGGTAGCTGCCAAATGCGAAAAAACCGACTGTACGCGCAGTATTTCTTCCCGCTGAATTTGCACTGCTATTGTGGCCAGTTCAGTCGCATCAGAAAATCCCAACCGATTCATCCCTGTCTCCAGCTTAATATGAACCGGATAGGATGACACCGCCGAATTAGCTGCCACCCTGTTGAATTTTTGGAAAACGCTCAAGGAGTAAATATTCGGTTCCAACCGATATTCGATCATCGCATCAAAACTGTGCTCCTCCGGATTCATGACTAAAATAGGCGTTTCAATTCCGGCCTGACGCAATTCAATTCCTTCGTCAGCAACGGCAACAGCCAAATAATCTACTTTCTGAAACTCCAACGCGCGAGCAATCTCGACAGTCCCACTTCCGTAGGAAAAAGCTTTCACCATAACCATAATTTTGGTTTCAGGTTTAATCACAGCCCGAAAGGAGTTCAGGTTATCCACCAAGGTGTTCAAATTAATTTCAAGTTGGGTTTGGTGGTATTTTTTCTGAAGCAAAGAAGCCAAACTTTCAAAACGAAACTCGCGGGCTCCTTTTAACAAGACCAACTCACGACTAAAATCTTCACTTTTCATGTGCGCAGCAAATTCGCGCGCAGAATTATAAAATTGTGCCGGCATCTGAAATACCGACTGATGTTCATGAATCATTGGCCCAATACCGATCAGGCGACTCACCTGATTGAGCTTAAGCAAGCGATTTACCTCAGTATATAATTGATACGGCGCAAAGCCGGATTGTTTAATGTCGGATAAAATAACGGTCTTCCTCTGATCCGATGAACTCGTCTGCTGATTCAAAAATTGCAAGGCAATTTCTAAGGAATTAATATCGGTATTGTAAAAATCGTTGATCAGCGTGCATCCATTCACTCCCTGCTTAAGCTCCAGTCGCATGGCCACTGCCTGTAGGCTTTCAAACCCGCGAATTACAGAATCGCTCAACCACCCCTCGGCACAAATCAGCGCCAGACAGTGACAGGCATTCTCCAGGGAAGCCTCATCGCCAAAGGGAATCTGAACCGTATAATTCGTTCCGTTCCATTCAAATAGAAGCTGTGTAAACTGCTGCTTGGTGCTCACCACAAAAGCAATATCTGCCTCCAAACCATTGGTCGACCAGGAAAAGACACGCGTACCGGTGCTGACAAATTTTTCAGAAGCCAACTTAAAGACCAACTCCTGATCCCTTCGGCAAACTAACCGTTTCGCTCCTTCAAAGAGCTGCAACTTCTCCAATACTTTCTCTTCCATCGAAGAAAAGCTTTGCTGATGCGCATCGCCAATGTTGGTAAAAAGACCAATCTCGGGGCTGATTAAAGCTGCCAGCTTATTCATTTCGCCGGGCTTTGAGATACCGGCCTCCAGAATACCCAGATCAGCATCACCCTGCATATTCCAGATCGAAAGCGGAACGCCAACTTGTGAATTATAACTCTTCGGGCTTCGCAGAATTCGAAATTCATGCTGAAGCAAATCAAAAAGCCACTCTTTAACGATGGTTTTCCCATTGCTCCCAGTGACAGCCAAAACCGGAAACTGAAATTCACGGCGAACAAAAGCCGCCAACTGCTGCAGCGCCTTCAAGGTGTCCTTCACCTCAATAAAGTTCGCGCCACGAAAGCTTGAATCGTCTGCTGGAAGTACTGAAACAACAAAACTACGAACACCTTTTTCATACAACTCCCGAACATACTGGTGCCCGTCATGCCGATCGCCCACCAAAGCAAAAAACAAACACAGATCCGGATCAACCAAGGCTCGGCTATCGATAGACAGCGATGAAATAAAACCATGCTCAACAGCACGGACAGAGCGAAGAGCCCCCCCAATAACAGCTGCTATTTTATCAATCGAAAATTGAGTCATAAATTTTTCACCTTATTGTAGCAAACCCGACAAAGGGCTTCGTATTCCTCCTTCTCTCCCAAAAGTACTTGTTTATCATTCGAAACCAGCCGGTGCGAAAATTGCGCCACACTACCACAGCGAACACAAATTGCATGAATCTTGGAAACATAATTGGCAATAGCCATCAAATCGGGCATGGGACCAAAAGGCTTGCCCTTGAAATCCATATCCAGCCCGGCAACAATCACCCGAATTCCCATATCGGCCAAGGTCCGACAAACATCCACCAGCCCTTTATCAAAAAACTGGGCTTCATCAATGGCCACCACATCCACATTGCCTGCCAGCAACAAAATATTACCTGAATTTTCGACCGGAGAACTAGGAATGGAGTTCTCATCATGCGACACTACTTTCTCCAGCGAATAGCGCGAATCAACCATCGGTTTAAAAATCTCGACCTTCTGGCGTGCAAACTGAGCCCGGCGCAACCGCCTGATTAACTCTTCTGTTTTCCCTGAAAACATGGAACCGGCAATAACTTCTATCGTTCCGCCGTTTTTATGATGACTGACATCCCTTTCAAGAAACATTTTCAGTGTTTAAATTTGTATTTTACTACTTTTACAAAAGTAACGAAATTGTCGGGTTAAATTGTTTTTGAATGATTATGGAAAAGCACAAATTAATACAACTTATTTTAAAAGATCTGGAAGAGCTGAATGAAATTGCCGGCGAACTGCTGAACTCCAAAGAGCTCTCCCGTTTTGAGCTGGACATTGCCGCGAGCAAATCGAAGCTTGTAGCGCAGGAATTTGAATTCTTGAAAGAACTGAGCCTGCACAACAACAACAACAACAACAACAACAACAACAACAACGGAAACTCACCGCAAGAACCCATAACGGTATCAAGTCCCATTTTTTCGCAACCTGTAATGGAAGAAAAAGTGGAGGACGAATTGACGGCCATTGAAGATGCACCCAAACAAGAAATGGTCGCGCCACCAACTCCCAGTCCTCAGCAAGACGAAGCCAACAAGCAAGTTCTAGCTGCTCCGGAGGTTCAGGAACCAGAGGAAACAGTAACACCTACAGCAGAAAAAACAGAAGAAGCGCAAGCTGAACCAGCGGCCAATTCAACTTTCAACGAAGAAGATGGAATTGAGCCCGCTCTGGTTGAAAATCTGCCGGAAGAAGAGGAAGAGCCAGCCTTCACCAAGACTCTCGGAGATAATTTCGTCAAAGGAAAATCCCTTAACGACTTACTACTGGACGGTAAAACACTGGACACCAAATTATCGAGCTCGCCCATCAATAAACTGGAAACAGCCATCGGACTGAATGACCGTTTTCAATATACCCGCGAACTTTTCCAGAACAATCCCCACCTCTTTACACAAACGGTAAAAGAAATTGACCAAGCGGAAAATCTGGATGAAGCTATCACCTATCTGAATTCCAATTTCAAATGGAAAAAAACAGACACCAGCATTCAGTTCGCCCAGCTGGTTAAGCGGCGATTTTCGAACTAAGAGCAAATAACACACGACTCGATTACAAAAAAACAATTACAAGCACTAAAATGGGAAAACTATATATTGTACCAACACCAATTGGGAACTTGGATGACATAACCTTACGGGCCATCAAAGTATTAAAAGAAGTTGATTTAATTTTGGCCGAAGACACCCGTACTTCGTTCAAGCTACTGAACCATTTTGAAATTCAAAAGAAGGTCTTTTCCCATCATAAATTCAATGAACACAAAACGGTCGAGCATATAGCACAGCGCATTGCCGGAGGAGAAACCATTGCCCTGATTTCGGATGCCGGCACCCCGGCCATCAGCGATCCTGGCTATTTGCTTGTCAGGGCATGTATCGACAATGAGGTGGAAATCGAATGTCTCCCCGGGGCAACGGCACTCATTCCGGCCCTGGTTAACTCCGGGCTACCCAACGACCGTTTCTGCTTTGAAGGTTTTCTACCTCCTAAAAAAGGACGACAAAAAAAGCTTCTCCAGCTAGCCGAAGAGGAACGCACCATGGTTTTTTACGAATCGCCTTACCGGCTGGTAAAAAGCCTGGAACAATTTGCCGAGTTTTTTGGTCCCGAACGCCGAGCATCGGTTTCCAGAGAACTTTCTAAGTTGCACGAGGAAAACGCCCGAGGGACAGTCACGGAACTAGCCAATCATTTCAAATCGAAAACCGTTAAGGGAGAAATTGTCATTGTGGTAGAAGGCAAAAGCAAGACGACAAAAACGACGAATTGACCATTCACCAAAGATACGGCCTATTCGGATGTTCAGATTCCCGGATTTTGAGGAAACTTCGAACAACTTGAAATTTGAAACTTGGAACAAATTGCTTCATTGCTTGCCAATGACGAAAACAATAAACTCAACTGCATGAGAAAATACGATCATCTTTACTTCGATCTGGATCACACCTTATGGGATTTTGAAACCAACTCAAAGCTCGCCATGCAGCAAACGGTATGCGAAATTGGATTGGACAAGCAGGTAACTGATTTTGACAACTTCTTTACTTATTACGAAACCATTAACACCAAACTATGGCAAGCTTATCGAAAACAGCAAATCAGAAAACAGGAACTGATTCGGAAACGATTTGAGGACACCCTGAACCATTTTAACATACAGGGAATTGATCCGCTTGACATGAACGAGCACTACCTAAAGCTAATGCCCTTGCAAAAACAGCTCTACCCTGGCGTGATTGAAACATTGGATTACCTGAAACAAAAGCGCTATCAGATGCACATCATCACCAATGGCTTTACGGAAGTTCAACGCGGGAAAGTTGAATCAAGCGGCTTGAATGCCTACTTTGACCGTATCTTTATTTCGGAAGAAGTCCAAGCTCCAAAACCGGACAAACGCATCTTTCAACATGCCCTGAAATGCTGTAACGCTAAAAAAAAGAAAAGCATGATGATTGGAGATTCCTGGGAAGCAGACATCCTGGGAGCCAAAGGCATGGGCATCAATCAGGTGTTAGTTTTAGACCCTTCCAGCAGTCAAACAAGACCGCCAGAAGACAAGTGGGGTGAAAACAAAGGGCACTATTTCCAACATACAAACTCTTCAACCACAACCTACATTGTAACAGAAATAGGAAAACTCACCAAATTACTTTAAGCAAGTCACCTTCTACTGAACATACACGCACTAAGCCAAGCTAAACGCAATTCCTCAAAACAGGCAATTATCCTTCGTTTCCGATCCACCCCTCCTTACTTACCAGAAAGCAAGCAACTGACTTTTATCATACTTTGCTAAACATTAATGCCCCGTACGTTTCCGTTAACAGTTTCACCCCAAACCCTAAGCATCAACAACACTTACCAATCAAATTCATCATTTTAGTTACAGAGTGCAATCATTCATTTTTAAAATTATTTTCCATGAAAAATAAATAACATAAAAATGAAAAGAACAAACACAAACGCGCTGGCTATAAGTCAATAACAAAAAAGCAAGCCTAAATACAGAAAGACAAGAACTTGCATTTCTCTTATGAGATTTATCAACTTTGATATTTTTTTTGATTAAAAACTTTCACGGGATTGGGATTTTTATATTTTTGTATATAATTAAGATCTTTTAACATTTTAAAGATCATTGAAATTGAAGGTTTCAATCGAATTAGTTTTTAGAAACGTGGGGCGATCTTATTTGGGGGAATAAACGTTCTGCAAACACCAAGGGGATGAAAATTGAAAAATTTACTGTCCTATTGACTAATATGCAATAGAATTGATGCTGTTTAATAAATTAAAACGCTGACATGAAGAAATCTGCATTATCGCCTGCAACTCTTGTTTGTTTGTTTGTTGACCAATCAACAAACAAGGAATCCTGCGATATGCAAAGAATAGAAAAAAACAGGACCAGAGGCTTGCACTTCTTTCTCCTTCAATTTCAAAGAAAAGTTCTCAGTAACTGCAGCTCTGGTCCTTTCTATACCAAACACGCCTCTATTAACCCAAGCGCAATGCTCTTGTGGCAAAACAACGCCAACGCACACAGAACAAACGAGAATAAACCAATAAAAAAGCCATGTAAGTATATTACAAAACAGACATTATCATTATTTTCTAAACGATACACTACTACTACTGCAACACAAACGTTCTAACACAGGGCTAACAAGCTCATAATGAAAGATATTGATTAAAGAAGCTCCTATGAAAGATTCAAGGTTGGGGGACCGTAAGACAATCTAAAATTAGAAGGAAGCGAAATCAGATTTCACTTTCCCTTTTATTATACGAGCAAAAAATTAATGCTGTTAAATTTTAAAATTATTTCTATGAAAAAAATCGCATTGTTACTTGTAATTTTTGCATTTGGTTTGCATTCGCTCTATGCGCAAACCAAGGAAATTTCAGGTACAGTTACTTCCGCCGAGGATGGAAGTACTATCCCTGGCGTTTCTGTATCTGTAAAAGGAACCACCTTAGGTACCATTACGGATCTTGACGGAAACTATGTTATCACAACACCTCAGGACGCAAAAACGCTGGTGTTTTCTTTTGTTGGTATGCAAACACAAGAGATGGCAATCACCGGCAACAAAGTAGACGTACAGATGGAATCTGATGTCGTTGGAATTAATGAAGTTGTTGTTACTGCAATGGGAATTAAGCGTTCCGAAAAGACACTCGGCTATTCAGCAACAACAGTCGCTAGCGATGAATTAATGAAAGATCGCAGCACAAACATTGCGAATTCTCTATCCGGGAAAGTTGCTGGTGTACAAATTCAATCTACATCTTCTGATCCTGGTTCTGCTACATCAATGACTATCCGAGGCTTTGGCTCTATCAATGGAAGCAACCAACCACTCTACGTTGTCGATGGTGTTCCTTTGCAGAACAGTTCCTTAAACCTGGATGATCCTGCAATCGACAAAGCAGGTAATGCCCTTACAACAAGTGGACTTTCGAACATGTCGTCAAATGATATTGAATCCATGACGATCCTTAAGGGTGCAGCTGCAACAGCCCTTTACGGCAGTCGAGCTTCTAATGGTGTTGTCGTAATTACAACCAAACAGGGAAGCAAAGGCAAGGGAAAAAATTTCACTGTTCAATACAACGGGGGCATCCAACTACGGCAAATCTCCTTATTACCTGAATTCCAAAATGAATTCGGCCAAGGCTGGGATGGAAGTCAAACCTATATTGAGAATGGCTCCTGGGGACCTCGCTTAGATGGTTCAACACAGGTGTATGGACCGATCTGGAACAACCAACAACTTATTCACGAATATTCTGCTCTCAAAAATAACGTAAAAGATTTTTTTGAAATTGGAATTTCTACCAACCAGAATATTTCTTTAAGTGGAGTTTCAGAAGATGATAAAGTCAGCTATTACGTTTCTTTCTCAAATTCTGACGATGATGGTATCATGCCTACCGATGCTGACTCTTATAAACGGAACACGTTGGCATTCCGTTCTTCCTATCAGGGTAATGATTGGTTTAAGATTTCGTCTTCTATCAACTTTGCGAAATCGGAAACGGATATGACAAGCTCATACCAAGGAACATCTGTAATTGACGGTGTTTATGAAATGCCAAGAGATATATCCATCTTGGATATGCAGGATTTAAGCAGCCCATTTAATACTCCAGAAGCTTATTTCACGCCATACGGAATTACCAATCCTTACTGGTCGTTGAAAAATAATTACAACCATTTAGATTCAAAACAATTTTATGGCAAGCTTCAGGCAGACATTATGCCACTAGAAGGCCTTACGTTAACTTATCGTTTTGGTTTTGACTATACTGACTATGATTTTAAAATGGGAATTCCGCAAATCAGTCTGGACGATGCCTTGATCAACGAAGATTACGGCTATGCTCCAAGTAATATGAATCAAGATGGTAACGTATATGCTCGCTACAGAAGAGCCTATGAGATCAACCATGACTTCCTTGGAAGTTACGATACCAGCTTTAGTAATTTCACCCTAACAGGGATCGTTGGTGCAAACATCAATGAAAGATACTCAACAGTGATGCAAGGCCAGACTGATGTTCTAACATTCGAAACCGGATTCTGGGATTTGAGTAATGGAGCTACCAGATCAATATTGGCAGAAGGACAATCAAAACGTCGTTTGATCGGCTTGTTTGGGGATGCAACATTCGGCTATAAAGAAATGCTTTTCTTAAACATGACAGCTCGAAATGACTGGTCTTCAACTTTGCCTATTGGTAATAATAGTTATTTTTACCCTGGTACTACCTTAAGCTGGATTTTTACAGAATTGATGCCAGACAACAAGGTGCTTTCTTTTGGTAAATTACGTCTTGCTTATGGACAAACGGGTAATGATGCAGACCCATATTATACAAGTAACAGATTTATCCAAGCCTATGCCAACGGGTATTACGGAAGTGATATTGCCGCATTCCCAATGAATAGTACGAACTCGTTCATTTCCTCCAACAGAGCTGGAGCCACCGCACTGAAACCTGAGATGACCTCAGAATCAGAAGCTGGTTTAAACTTACAGTTTTTAAATGGACGAATTGGTATTGATGCAGCTTTCTATAATCGTAAAACGAAGGATCAGATCTTTACATTACCTGTTGACCCATCAACTGGGTACAGCTTTACTGTCACCAACTTCGGTGAGGTTCAAAACAAAGGAGTTGAGTTGCTATTGAGCACCACACCTGTAAAAACCAAAAATTTCCGTTGGGATTTAGATGTAAACTTTGCAATTAACCGTAACGAAGTCCTCTCAATGCCTGAAAGCCTAGAAGGAGGGAAAGTAAATATCTACAGTTTTTCTGCCGGTAATGATGCCGTATATATGTATGCAGAAGAAGGAGAAGCAATGGGTACGTTTTATACCTACCTGCCACAATACGTAACGGACAAGAGCAGCGAATACTTTGGTTATCAAATCGTTGACGAAGCAGGACAACCCGTACTGGGAACAGACGTAGAAGACACAGGCCTGGATATGAACCACGATTGGACTGGCGGTCTTTCTACTTCTTTATCGGCCTACGGAGTATCACTAAGCGCAACACTTGATGTACGCTACGGTGGATCAATGTTTTCACGCACAAAGAACTTAATGCAGTTTACTGGAAATAGTGTCATCACGACATATAATGACAGAAATCCATTTATAATTCCAAATTCAGTGCTAGTAACTGATGATGGGGCTTATGTCGAAAATACAGTTCAGATTAAAACAACCGATGATAGTTTCCAGAAATACTTCGACACCTATGGTTATGGCAACGGTGGGTTAGCATACATGGTAGATCGTACGTTTGCGAAGTTACGCAACGTCACACTGTCATATAGCTTACCTAAAAAATGGATTAATGATTTATCATTAAGTGACGTTTCGCTTTCTGCATTTGTAAACAATGCTTTTGTATGGACCGCTGAGGATAATCATTTCATCGATCCGGAGTCGAGCACTACAGGTACTGACTTGGAAGGATCCTTCGGAGAAATGTATGTAAACCCAGCTACCCGAATTTTTGGTTTCAACCTTAGTATAACATATTAAAACTCCAAATTATATGAAAAAGATAATATTTTTATTCGTAATACTTATACTGGGTACGACCTCTTGTGACGAATACCTGGATATAAATCAAGATCCGAACTCTCCTTCGGAGGATAACGTAACAGCGGGTATGATTTTTCCGGGAGCGGAAATGAACGTGGCCTCAAGTTATGGAAACTTCCTACGCATTGTTGGTGGGTACTATTCCCAACATTACTCACAGAATTTTGGGACTAGTAACTATGTCGATTATTCGAGGTTTATCATGTCTGCTACTCGTTCTAGTAGCACCTATACACAATTAACTCAACGCGCACTTAAAAACCTTGAAACAATTCGCGAGCAGTCGACGGAATCTGAAGAATGGGGAACATTTTTAGCGGCTACTACATTGAGAGTTTTCACCTACCAAGTATTGGTGGATGCGTATGGTGAAGTTCCTTACACCGAAGCTCTTGATCCAACGAACCTATCTCCCGTATATGATGATGGCTCAACTATTTATCAAGGTATTTTAGCGGAACTGAATGATGCACTCTCGAAGGCAACAACCTCGAGCGTTGTTGGAACAAACTTCTTATTTGGAACCTCCACTGCCGCAGAATGGATCCAATTCGCAAACGCACTGAAGTTGAGAATCTTAATGCGGCTGAGTAATATTCAGAATGTACAGTCTGAAATAGCAGCATTAATTCAGGAAGACAACTTCCCAACGGAAGATATTTCCTGGGATGATATCTGGACAGATGAAACAGGTAAAGCCAGCCCTTTCTATCAAGAAGAATACGCAACTTATTTTGGTTCCAACCAGGTGAATGTGACAGCGAATATCGCGTATATGCAAACCATGCTTGATAGCAATGATCCTCGGGTACCAGCGTTCTTTGAAACAAATGACGATGGAGAATATAAAGGAGGCGTCTCTGGCACGAACTTCAGTACTTCCGATAAGTATAAAGATCCATATTTCTGTCGTCCTGTATTTGCATACGACATGCCAGTCTATCTCATTACTGTTTCTGAAACGGAATTCTTCCTGGCGGAATATTATGCACGCTACGGATCAGCGGTTGATGCAGAAGCACACTACAAAGCTGCCATTGAAGCATCATTTAGCACTGCAGGCGTAAGTGGTGCTGATGACATTTATACCAGTTATTACCCGTATGACAATGATAATTATGCAGAAGTAATTGGTATTCAAAAATGGATTGCATTAGGTGGCACCAATAACTTCGAAGCCTGGTGCGAAATGCGTCGTTTAGGATATCCGGAATTTGGCGATGCGACGGGAGCTGATATTTACGATAGAGCTAACGATGTATTCTCTCCTGAATTATATGTTGCAGGTACACTATACACCCCCATTGACTATAATACCAATTTGGGAGCTGGAACTGTCTTACAACGCTTCCCCTATGCTGAAAGCTCTACAAGCCGTAACAGTAATGCTCCCTCCAATAAAGGAGTTGACACTCCGGTATTCTGGGCTGAATAAATTAATAAATGTTTAAACTTAGAATATGATGAAAAATAAAATATTATATCTATTGGTTGCTATACTTGCAATTGTAGGATTGTCAAGTTGTGAGGATGAAACCACAGAAGGCTTTACTGACATAACATACTACCCTACACTTGAAGTATTAGGTGAGCCTGAAGTAATAGTATCCGTAGGTTCAACTTATGAAGATGCTGGATTTAATGCAGAACTGAATGGTGAAGATGTTTCAGATCAGGTTGAAGTAACTTCCAATGTCGACACAAGTACAGGTGGCGTTTATTCAGTTAACTATGAGATTAAAAACGCTGAAGGGTTCGCAGTAACAGGTTCAAGAACTGTTTATGTAGCTGATCCTACACCTTCAATTATCACGACAGGAATACATACGACCGCAGAGGGAACAAAAAGATTTTGGTTCTCAAGTGAGGCTGTAGTAAATTTCAGCGGCTTTGAGATTCTACTTCTTCAAGTTGAACCAGGTGTATTCTACATCTCTGATTTCATGGGTGGCTACTATGACCAGCGTGTTGGATACGGTCCTGGCTATGCGATGAACGGTTACTTCAAACTAAATGATGATAATACAATCACACCTATCTCTAGCATTGTTCCTAGCTGGGGCGATTCGATGGATGCGATGACATCTAGCTCAGTTGATCCAACAACCGGCCAAATTACCTATGTAATGGAATACGCTGGATTAATGGAATTTACTATTATTATTAATTAATAAAAAAGACGATACTAATATGAAGAATCTATTTTTATATACTGTCCTGCTTGTTTCCGGATTGTTCTTTATTACTTCATGTGAAAAAGAAGAAATAGGCGGTACTGCGACAGAAACCATGGCTGGAGAATGGTATGTTACAGGTGTAGCTGTAGATGCAGAAGGCAATGTAGTATATTCTGACGATGACTTATTTGTTCTTGGTCATTTCCACCTTGACACGTACAACACATCGGCGAATAGCACAACGGAAATGTGGATTGATGACAATGAGAACTTTTGGGATTTTAAAAATAAAGTGTCGATTGATCTCAATTCAATGACATTTCAAGCCACCAATGCTCCAAATGACTACTATGACATGCAAGTAACAATATCGGATGGTAAAATTATGTATGGCGCCGCAACCACTCCTAGTGGAATGCCCGCCGACAGTATTGTATTCAATGTGAACTTCAGTGATGATACCTATCCCGAAGACTTTGGATTTGATTCATACCGAATTGCCGGATACCGGTATACAGGGCTAACGAATGACGATTAACGATACGTCAAACTTCATTTAATCCTTGAAAATATTGCAGGATTAGAAATACGCAAAGAGGCTATCCAAAAAGGATAGCCTCTTTCTTTATACTGCCATTATCCCGTCCCTATTCTCGAAAAATAACTAAGGCCAGCAAAGTCCATTCAACACAACAAAGGGGAACGCAGCAACACCATACTACCAACCTTATAATCAACAGACAAGACCTTTCGCACGCCACCATCCTACGAACAACGAAAGGCACCAAAACCTCAGTCCCCAGCAAAAACAGCTCATGTAAGCATTAGGTTACTTATTTCTTAACAGATGTTATTAGCCCTTTCCAGATTCAACTTAATTGTTACTTTTGCTCGATTAAGACTTTTTAACATCTGGTTAAGAAGCATAAATTGAAATTGAAGGGTCAATTTAAATCATTTTTTCTGTAGCGTTTTGATTAGGGGATCATAACGCAATCTTAAAAAAGGACGGCAAAGTCCTCTGGCTTGCTATTGCCCTGACAATTACATGAGTATAAAATTAATGCTGTTAAATTTTAAAATTATTTCTATGAGAAGAATCGCATTATTACTTGTAATTTTTGCTTTTGGTTTGCAGTCGCTCTATGCGCAAACCAAGGAAATTTCAGGTACTGTCACTTCCGCCGATGACGGAAGTACAATCCCGGGTGTCTCGGTCTCCGTAAAGGGAACCACGCTGGGTACTATTACAGATCTTGACGGAGCTTATGCTATTAATGTTCCACAGGACGCCGCAACGTTGGTATTTTCGTTTGTTGGTATGCAAACGCAAGAAATGGCTATTAGCGGCTCGGTCGTGAATGCAACACTGGCACAAGATTTCGTAGGCGTTGAAGAAGTTATGGTTGTCGCTTACGGTACTTCAACCAAAGGAGCTTTTACCGGTTCGGCTGCCGTTATGGGCACTGAAAAACTGGAAAAACGCCAGGTATCGAACGTCTCGAATGCGTTGGCTGGAGCCGTTGCCGGTGTTCAAGTATTGACCGATAACGGACAACCCGGATCTTCGGCAACAGTACGCGTACGTGGTGTTGGATCAATCAACGCTGAGTCGGATCCCTTGTACGTCGTTGATGGTATTCCATTTGACGGAGATTTGGCCTCGATCAATACATCTGACATTGAGTCGATGACCGTATTGAAAGATGCCGCTTCTACTGCCTTGTATGGTGCGCGTGGAGCCAACGGTATCATCATGATTACCACTAAAAAAGGAACATCGGGAGAAGCTAAAATCAATTTCGACATGAAAATTGGTGTAAACGATCGTGCCGTTGAAAACTATGATGTTTTCACCAGCCATCAGAAATACACAGAAACAGCCTATAACGCTATTTACAATGCCGGTATTTACAATTTGGGCTACAATGCATTTGAGGCCAATTCGTATGCCAATAACAAGTTGACCACTGATTCAGAAGGTGGCTATGGATACAACATTTACACACTGCCTGCAGGCGAGCGCCTAATTGGAACCAATGGTAAACTAAACCCCAATGCGACCCTAGGCTATAGCGATGGAACGTATTATTACACCCCCGACAACTGGGCCGACGAAACGTTCTCAAATAACCCAAGACAAGACTACAACCTGTCTATTTCAGGAGGTAACGACAAACAAAACTACTTCATCTCATTTGGTTACATGGATGACCAAGGCGTGATTTCAGGTTCTGGCTTCAACCGTATTTCAGGACGTTTCAACGGAGACCACAAAGTAAAAGAATGGTTGAAAGTAGGCGCCAATGTAAGCTACAGCCAAATCAACAGCGATTATCCCGGCGAGCAGGTGACAACCAACTCCAGCGGTAACGCTTTCTTTATTGCCAACTACATTGCACCGGTTTATCCAATCTATGTGCGCGATGCCGACTCTAAAGAAATCGTACTGAACAGAGGTCGTAAAGTGTACGACTATGGCGATGGAAACAGCACCAATTTCTCCCGTTCATTTATGCAAATCGCCAACCCTGCCGGTGACTTGACCTACAACAAAACCGAGTACTTAACAGATGTTATCAACAGTTCGTGGTTTGCAGAACTTACCCCACTGGAAGGCTTGAAACTGACCGCCAAGTATGGATTAAACATTGACAATACCCGCTACAACGACTTAGGAAATGCCTACATGGGGCAAAGTGCCGCTTACGGTGGAACTGCCTACCAGGATCAGACCCGCACACAGGGTTTCAACCAGCAATACATTGCTTACTACCGCTTTGCCGTAGACGATGTACACCAGTTTGATATTACTGCTGGTTACGACGGCTACACGTATTCTGATGAGTTTGTTTTCGCTTCAGGTCAAAACCTGTACAATCCGGAAAACTACTATGTGAATAACGCCATTGATAACCTAAGAGGCGGTGGCGCCAAAGATGTGTACACCACCAAAGGTATCCTGGCGCGTGTTAATTACTCGTATCAGGACACTTACTTTGGAAACATTGCTTACCGTCGTGACGCTTCATCACGCTTTAGCCCCGACAATCGCTGGGGTGATTTCTATTCGGCCAGTGCTGCCTGGATGATGAGCAACGAAGACTTCCTTGCCGGTGTGCATTGGATTGACATGTTGAAACTGAAAGCCTCGTATGGAGAGCAAGGAAACGACAACATCGGCAACTACTATGCCTGGATGGATCAGTTCAAAGTTACCGGATCCGATGGTGTATTTGCTGATGGAACCTTAGCTTACAAGGGCAATCCGGATATTACCTGGGAAACCTCTACTTCGTATAACCTGGGTGCTGATTTTGGTCTGTTCGCCAATACGGTGTCAGGATCAATTGAATATTTCGGCCGCAAATCAGCCGACATGCTTTACTACAAGCCTGTTGCCGGAAGTTTGGGCTACACGTCAATCCCCATGAACGTTGGATCAATGACCAACTCGGGTATTGAAGTTGACCTGGCCTGGAGTATTTTGAAAACAAACAACATTAACTGGAGCCTGAATACAAACGCTACCTTTATCAAGAATAAGATCAACGAACTGCATCCTGATTTGAATGGAGAGTTAATTGACGGCACACGTATTTATGAAGAAGGCGAATCGATGTACCGGATGTACCTGGTTGACTATGCCGGCGTAGATGCTGAAACCGGAATGGCGCAATACTGGGCAGAAGATGAAGAAGGCAATCCGATTAAAACCAGTGACTACACCGTTGCTCAAGACTATAAAGTAGCAACAGATAATTTGCTACCTGTTGTATATGGTGGTTTTGGAACGACAGTTGAGGCTTACGGTTTTGATGCTTCTATCCAATTTTCGTACCAACTGGGTGGTGAGATTTACGACTCAGGTTACGCACGCCTAATGCATAGTGGCATGGGAAGTTCTGCCGGAACCAACTGGCACAAAGATATCCAGAACGCCTGGACGCCAACCAATACCAATACGGATGTTCCTCGCTTAAATGCGAACGACCGGTACGCCAGCTCAAGATCAACGCGCTTCCTGACAAGCTCTGATTATTTGAGTCTGAATAACATTACAGTAGGCTATACCTTGCCTTCAAACATGGCTCAGTCGGTAAGTTTCGATAAAATCCGGGTTTACTTTACAGCCGATAACATCGCCTTATTGTCAAGTCGTAAAGGCTTGGATCCTCGTCAGAGCTACACTTCGGCGACCACAGCGCGTTATACCCCTATACGCACCATTTCTGGAGGTATCAATTTAACATTCTAATAAAAAATTGACAATTATGACTATAAATAAAACATATTTCCTTGCGTTAATCGCATCCTTTTCCTTCGCCCTTACTGGTTGCGAAGACCTGGATATGCTGCCCGAAGGAGACGAGGTAACGTCTTCGCAAAAAGAAGAGGTGGTGGAAAACGACCCCTCGAAAGCAGAAGCCGGCGTAAACTCCATTTTTGCTCAATTCTCGCAGTATGCGCCCAACGAAGATGCCTTGGGCTCTGTTCGCCACAATGACTTTGGCTATCCAGCCATCATGATGTTTACCGATGCCAACGGTTACGATGTGGTATCGGAAGACAACGGCTACAACTGGACAGGCAATAGCCTGGACTATTCTGATCGGGAAAAAGCCTCTCGCGAAGGCCAAATTACCTGGAATAACATGTATGCCATCATCAACATGACTAACAATGTGATTGGCTCCATTAATGAGGAAGTGGAAGACCCAACTTCTCAGTTCTACCTGGGACAAGGATTGGCTGCGCGTGCCTTCAGCTATTGGGTATTGGCTCAATTGTACCAGTTCACCTATGTGGGTAATGAAGCTGCCCCTTGTGTGCCCATCATCACCAATGAAAATGCAGGTGTGGCTGCTTTGGAAGGAGCTGCTCGCTCAAGTGTCAAAGAAGTGTACGACTTAATCACTTCGGATATTGACAAAGCGATTACGTTCCTGAGCTCAGCAGAGGAACAAGGAATCAGCCGCAAAGACAAGCGTTATATCGATCTGTCTGTAGCTTACGGACTTCGCGCCCGGATTAACCTAACCATGCAAAACTGGACAGAAGCCGCTGCGGATGCCAGCAAAGCCATCGAACTGTCAAGTGCTACGCCTAGCGGGCTTAAGACAGCCAACAAGCCCGCCTTCTGGACAGTAGACGAAGATAACTGGATGTGGGGTATCATTATTGCTGAAACAGACCGAGTGGTCACTTCAGGTATTGTGAACTGGATTTCACATATCGGGTCACTCAACTGGGGCTATGCTAATTATTCTGGAGGAAAGCAGATTAATAAGCAGCTGTTTACAAGCATTCCGGCCAGCGATGTCCGCAAAGGATGGTGGATTGATGAGAACCTGAGCTCTCCTAACTTGACTGACGAACAAGCTGACGCAGTAGTCGGTATTGGTTATGCCCCTTACACACAGGTCAAATTTGCACCGTATCAGAATGTGGTTGAAACATCAACCAATGCCAACGACATCCCTTTGATGCGTATCGAAGAAATGTACCTGATTAAAGCCGAAGCTGAAGCCATGAGCGGAGCAAACGGAAAAGCAACCCTGGAAGACTTTATCCAGACCTACCGTAACCCCGACTATTTATGCCCGGTTACATCGGCTACTGACGTTCAGGAAGAAGTATTCAACCAACGTCGTATTGAGTTATGGGGCGAAGGCTTAAACTGGTTCGATATCATGCGCTTGAACAAAGGCGTTGACCGTCGCGGTGCCGGGTACCCGAATACCACCATGGTATTCAACATTCCACAAGGAGATAGCAACCTGTTGTGGCCAATCCCTGAGGCTGAAATTCAGGCGAACCCAGCTTTAACCAACGGAGATAATAACCCAACGGGGACAGCACCACAGCCGGTTGCAGATCTTTAATGTCTCAATTAATTACTGAAAATTATGAAAATTAATAAATTATATTTTGCATTTCTTGTACTGCTTACAGCTACCATGGTAGCCTGTAGCGAATACGAAGATACCGTTGAACCAAGCCCGGTAGTAGCAGCAGGTAATCCTGCCGTACGCTTTTATTCGGACAACTCCACTTTGTTTGAATTTGAATCAACAGATGAATTCTCATTTAACCTCACTGTGGTTCGTGACAACAAAGAGACTGCAATTGAAGTGCCCATTAGCGAGATAGCTGATACAGCAAATATTTTCAATGTGCCAGAGACCTTAGCTTTTCCTGCAGGAGTAGATACCGTCAGTCTGACCATTACATTGGATGACAATACTCCATTAGGAAAAACTTGTGGTTTGGAAATTCAATTTGATGAGCAATTCACCAACCCATATAAAGTTGAGTATCCCTACTTCAAACTTGAGACCTTTATTCAACCACCTTGTGCCGAAAATGAAGTAATCTTGAACATTACTTTTGATGGCTATGCCAGCGAATGTACTTGGGAAATACTAGATGCCGACCAAGAGGTTATCGAATCAGGAGGCCCTTGGGCGGATGGCACTGTTTCAGCAACCAGCAAGCATTGCTTGGAAGATGGCACCTATTCATTCAAAATTTACGATGAATACGGCGATGGCCTAACTTACCCGGAAACGGGAGCTGCCTCTCTTGTCTTTGATGGTAACGAGATTGTACACGTCGATGGTGATTTCGGAGCTTCAAAGTCGGTAAGCTTTACTTTAGGTAATTAATCATACACGATAACTATCAGGAAGGGCTGTCCAACTATTGGGCAGCCCTTTTACATTTTTGCTTTTTATCTTCTCTGGAAGTGCTCTTCCTCTTTAAGACGTTTTCAATGATGTTGCACTCGTTTCCGAACAGAACACATCCTTCTTAGCAGCTCAGCACACCCCACCTTCCATTTCCCCATACCTGGCTCTTATTTTCAAGGATTCTTCTGTGTTATTTCAATGTATCTTCTGCGTTATTATATACACAAGATACCCAGAAGCAACGCAGAAGATACCCGGAAGATTCGGCTTTGCCCCGAATAGAATACGGTCATCTTGCAAGCTTCGCTCACTCCACGGACGGGCAACCGCCATACCTCAATTCAACAGCGATGGCTAGTTCTATTCAACAAGAGCCAGTCACGAACGAGGTTTTGAAACAAAAAAAGGGATCTGATCTTGCGCTAAGATCGGATCCCTTGATATTATTCAGGAGTGTGTCTTTTAGATCACTTTCAGCTCTTTTCCAACTTTGATAAAAGCCTCAACAGCCTGGTCAATTTGCTCGTTGGTGTGTGCAGCCGACAGTTGCACCCGGATACGGGCCTTTCCTTTCGGCACAACAGGATAAACAAAGCCAATCACGTAAATGCCTTCTTCCAGCAGTTTATCTGCAAATTTCACCGCCAGGGGGGCATCGTACAGCATAACCGGAACAATCGCCGTTTCGCCTTTCACCAAGTCAAAGCCGGCAGCTTCCATTTTACTGCGGAAACGGTCAGCATTTTTCATGGTCCGGTTTTGCAACTCCGAAGAGGCAGTCAGCATTTCCAGCACCTTCAAGGTAGCGCCTACAGTAGCCGGAGCCAGGGTGTTCGAAAACAAGTAAGGGCGCGAACGCTGACGTAGCATTTCAATAATTTCTTTTCGACCTGAAGTACAACCGCCGTTACCGCCACCCAAGGCCTTTCCAAAGGTTGTGGTAATGATGTCGATTTTACCCAGCAAGCCAAAGTGTTCGGCCGTTCCACGTCCGGTAGCGCCAATATAACCTGACGCGTGTGAATCATCCACCATCACCAGGGCATCGTATTTCTCACACAATTCAACAATCTCGGGCAGTTTGGCCAAGTCTCCATCCATAGAGAAAACCCCATCGGTAACTACAACGCGGTATTTCGCCGACTGGCTGTCAATCAAACATTGCTCCAGCTCTTCCATATTGGAGTGCTTGTAACGGAAGCGTTGTGCTTTACACAAACGTACACCGTCAATAATCGAAGCATGGTTCAGCTCATCGGAAATAATAGCCGATTCAGCACCCAATAAAGGTTCAAACACACCACCATTGGCATCAAAAGCCGCACAATACAAAATAGTGTCTTCGGTGCCTAAAAACTCAGATGTCTTTTGTTCCAGCTCTTTGTGAACAGCCTGTGTTCCACAGATAAAACGAACCGAAGACAATCCGAATCCCCACTCATTCATAATGTCCTGAGCTGCTCCAACAACTTCCGGATGGTTAGCCAATCCGAGGTAATTGTTGGCACAAAAGTTTAACACTTGTTTGTCGGAACCAACCTTAATGCTGGAACTTTGTGACGAAGTAATAATACGTTCCGTTTTATACAGCCCCTGCTCTTTCAATTCTTCGAGGGATTGTTGTAAATCTTGTTTTATTTTCCCGTACATGTTTTGAGTATTTGAGTATTTGAGTATTTGCTTGGTTCTCCTTCGCGCTAATTGAACAAGCAATCAACGCCGGAATCGCATTCGAAAATACAGTCCAAAGTAATTAAATAAGGCTAAAATAAAAAGTGACAAAAGGCAGGGTAACCGCCATTTTCCAACTTTGAAGCTACCGGATTACAACGCCAGCTTCAATTGCTCATCCAGCAGGCGAAAACTCATGCGGTGATGCGGTGTAGGCCCATGTACCCGAATGGCATCGCGATGCACTTTGGTTGGATACCCCTTGTTTTTCTGCCATTGGTAAGCCGGAAACGCTTCATCCAGCTGATTCATATAATCGTCGCGATAGGTTTTGGCCAACACCGAAGCCGCAGCAATCGACAACATTTTGCCATCGCCTTTGACAATGCACTCGTGAGGAATGTCGGGGTAAGGCTTAAAACGATTACCATCAATCAGCAAATGCTCCGGCTTCATTTTCAAGTTATCCACCGCGCGGTGCATGGCTAGAAACGAAGCATTTAACACATTGATTTCATCGACCTCCTGGTTGGTGACCACCCCCACCCCAAAAGCCAATGCCTGCTCCTCAATGATGGGTCGAAGCTGGTAACGTTGCTTTTCCGTCAGCTTCTTGGAGTCGTTTAACAAATCGCTTTTGAACGAAGGCCCCAGAATAACCGCAGCGGCATAAACCGGTCCGGCCAAGCAACCCCGGCCAGCCTCATCGCAGCCGGCTTCCACTCGCCCCTCCTGCAAACAAAGCAGCAGGCTTGTTTTCGGCTTACGTATCGTTGATTTTTTCTTCTTCATTATTCTTAACTATTTCATCCCAGCTAACTGACTTTAAGAGTCAATCCTTCAAACTATTTTGAATACTTTGCCACAAACTATCGGCTGTTTTATCCCAGCTAAATTTTGCTTGTTGCTCTTGTCCCTTTACCACCAGTTCTTCCCACAAATTCAAATCACCAGCTAATTGGCTCATGGCCTCGGCCAGCTGGCGAGGCTGTGACGGATCGACATACAGCACCGCATCGCCGCCCACTTCGGGCAAAGAGCTGGTGTTGGAGCAGATGACCGGAATGCCGGCCCTCATAGCTTCCAGCACCGGCAAGCCAAAACCTTCAAAGTACGGCACAAAAGTCAGTGCCAGTGCCGCGCCCAACACCTGATGCAAATCTTCAACCGACAGCCGCCCCGTAAAAATAATATCCTCCTGAAAGCTCATGGTTCCGTAAACCTGGGTGATCTCCCTGGTTTTAAACATCACTTCCCCGGCTATAAGCAACTTGACATTCGGATTTCCGGAATTGCGAAACGCCTCATAGGCCAGCAACAAACTAGCCAGATTTTTACGCGGATGCAAGGACCCAACGTATAAAAAGTAGGGCTGACCAGCCGTAAAGCGCTGCCGCGTTTTCTGTTTTTCCTTTTCAGATGTTGGCGTATAGTGCAGATTAACACCATTATAAACCACATCAATCGTATCCGAATCCATGCCGTAGGTTCGTTGAATATCTTCTTTGGAATACTTGGAAACCGTAGCCAAGCGATTGGCCCGCCGCGCAAATTTCGGAAAAAAATAATTGAAATAGCGCGCCATCAGCCAAGGTAAGTCCTGCGGCCGGTGCACAAAGTTGAGGTCATGAATAACCGCCAGCTGTTTCACCGGTGTGCGTAACGACAAGTAACCATCGGGTGAGACAAACAGGTCGGCCTTGTACTTTTTCAACACCCGGGGAATCCGGTATTCGAACCAAAGCCACCACAGCACGGGGTGGCGCGTAGGCGGTGAAATGACCAGCGGGGTCACATTCTCCGAAAAGATAAACTCATCGCTGTAAGGTCGGTCGAACAAAAAAAGAAACTGGTGCTCGGGATGCTTTCTGGTAATACGTGCAAGCGTTTCGCGTGTAAACCAGCCAATTCCCTCCAATTTGTTTTTTTGCAACAAGCGTGTGTTTACCGCAATGATCATGAGCCTTTCGGGTTATTGAACGATTGTAAACTCGTTATTTTTTGTATTGCTATCTTTCGAGTCCCGAAATGCAAGAGATCGAGACCATCAAATTCAAGCCAAATGTACAAAGTCTGCCTAAAAATTGATTATTTTTAAGCCAATTAATCCGCTAAAGAAAACGGCCGTTGAAACGTAAGTTTGTTACCAATTTAATCCTGCTGCTCTTTCTGAATCTTTTGATCAAGCCATTCTGGATCTTTGGCATTGACCGGACCGTGCAAAATATGGTGGGTGCCGAAAGCTATGGCCTGTACTTTTCCTTACTGAATTTCTCACTGCTGCTGAATATCCTGCTCGACTTGGGGATCACCAATTTCAACAACCGAAACATTGCCCGACACAGTCACCTGCTCAAGAAGTACCTCAACAACATTGTAGGGCTGAAATTCCTGCTGGCTGTGGTTTATGCGTTGGTCTGTCTGGTTAGCGCCGCGCTTATCGGCTACAGCAAACTTCAGTTTCACCTGTTGCTGTTCCTGATTTTCAACCAATTTCTGATTTCGTTTACCCTGTACCTACGCTCCAACATCAGCGGACTACACCTGTTTCGCACCGACAGCCTGCTTTCGGTGCTTGACCGAAGCCTGATGATCGTGTTTTGCAGTATGCTGCTTTTCACTCCCTGGCTGGGTGGAGCTTTCTCCATCAGCTGGTTCGTTTATGCGCAAACCGCCGCCTATGTCCTCACCGCCATCATCACCTACCTCACGGTGTTGCATTATGCCGGGCGCATCCGGATCAGGCTTAACTGGCGCTACATCCGGCTGATTCTGAAGCAAAGCTACCCCTTTGCGCTGCTAATCTTACTGATGTCGTTTTACAACCGGATTGACTCGGTGATGCTGGAGCGCCTGCTCCCCGATCCAATTGGAAAACAGCAGGCGGGCATTTACGCACAGGCTTTCCGGCTGCTGGATGCCTTCGCCATGTTTGGCGTGTTGTTTGCCGGCTTGCTGCTCCCCATCTTCGCCCGGATGATTAAGCAGCGCGACGAGCTGGTGCAACTGGTGCAATTCGCTTTCCGATTGATTATTGTGCCCGCTATTTTGGTGACTGTAGCCGCCAACTTTTACGGGCAGCCTATTATGGAGCTGCTCTACCACGAACACATTGAACAGTCAGCCCCCTTGCTTGGGATCCTGATGACCGGCTTCTCCGGCATTGCCACCACCTATATTTTCGGCACCCTGCTTACAGCCAACGGAAGCCTGAAACAACTCAACCAAATGGCTTTTGCAGGAATGGTCCTCAACATCAGTCTCAACCTGCTGCTCATTCCGCCGTTTCAAGCGGCCGGATCAGCATATGCCAGCCTGGCGACCCAACTCCTGACAGCATTGGCACAGGTGGTCATCGCCAGCAAGCTGTTTCAGTTCAAAATCAATTATCATTTATTACTGAAACTGCTGGCCTTTGTTCTGTTTACTATTTTGGCTGCCAAGAGCAGTCTCTTAATCAACAACAGCTTGGTGGGCTTTTCGCTGCTGATGATTGCAGCTACCGCCTATGCCTTCATCAGCCGGCTGATTTCGATGAAAGCCTTTTTTGTAATCCTGAAAGATCAAACTAAATGAAGCACCAACTCACACCCACCGACTTAAAAAATCGGGATGAATTTGAACTGCTGGCTGAAGTGGACCACCAGCATATCAAGCCATTCATCTTTGAACAAATTTCGCGGGAAAAACACCTGATCCGGCTGTATTCGATTTATCAAATCAGCATGATCGCCCTGTATGTGTTTATCCTTACAAAAGCGGCCATCCACTACACTCACGGTGTTAGTCAGCCAATTACCAAGATGGGCCTGGCCTTGCTTTTTGCTTTCACGCTGCTAATCATTTTGCACGAATTGATTCATGCCGCAGCTTACCGCCTCAGGGGAACCGGTAAAGTACAGTTTGGCGCCATCTGGAGTAAATTCATATTTTATGCCGGGGTAGATAAGGAAGTCATTGATTTTCGAACCTTTCGATTTGTAGCTCTTGCTCCCTTCTGGCTTGTCAAAGGACTCTGTATTGTAAGCGCTTTGCTCTTTTGGACCAGCCCGTGGGCTTACTTCTTCATCAGCCTGATGTGTATTCATTCCCTGTTTTGTGCCGGCGACATGGCCATGCTGGCCTTCTACAGACTTCATCCCGACAAGGAAATTTATAATTATGACGATCTGAGTCAGCAAAAAACCTACTTCTATTTCCGCAAAAACAATAAGGATCAAGCTTCTGAGCAGTCATAATACTCTCAAAGACCAATAACTTTTTTTTCGATGAATCGCTTCAAAGCTGCCTTCAATTTAATATCTTGTACTTTAAATCATTGAAGGTAGGATCAGTTTAATTTTGAGGAACAAACATCAAAACAAAGCTTGCTTTGTTATCGATTCAAACAACTAGACTATGACAGTTTCAAAAAAGGGATTCGGCACTGCCCCGGTATTTTTCACAGCGATGTCTACCATTCTCGGAGCCATCCTATTTTTACGTTTTGGATACGGTGTGGGCACCCTCGGCTTTTGGGGCGTGGTTCTGATTATCCTGCTCGGACACCTGGTCACCATTCCCACGGCTTTGGCCATTTCGGAGATTGCCACCAATAAACGGGTGGAAGGCGGCGGCGAATACTTCATTATCTCCCGCTCCTTTGGCCTGAATATTGGCGCCACAGTGGGCATTGCGCTATACATGTCGCAGGCCATTAGTGTCGCTTTTTATGTCATTGCCTTTACCGAATCGTTCGAGTTTCTGTTTGAATACCTGAAAGTAAACTACGACTTTATCCTTCCCCGGCAAGCCATCAGTCTGCCGGCTATGGGCGCCTTAGCCTTTCTGATGTTTAAGAAAGGGGCCAACATGGGCGTAAAAACTCTTTACATTATTGTGGGGATTTTAGCGGTTGCGCTTATTCTGTTTTTTGTGGGCACAACGGAGTATTATCAAACCAATACCTTCTCGATTTTTTCGGCCGACATGCGCAACATGAGCCAGTTTTTTATCGTGTTTGCCATTATTTTCCCGGCTTTTACGGGCATGACAGCAGGAGTCGGACTTTCGGGCGAGTTAAAAAACCCATCCAAGTCGATACCACTGGGAACCACCCTGGCCACTGTCTCCGGCATGATCATTTACCTGTTTATTGCCTGGAAACTGGCTTCCTCGGCCAGCACAACCGATTTAACCGAGCAACAACTCATTATGGGTAAAATTGCGCTTGGCGGAAACATCATCATCCCAATCGGGCTGGCGGCCTCCACCCTCTCATCGGCCATTGGCTCTATCATGGTGGCCCCCCGAACCTTGCAGGCGCTGGCAACCGATCACTCCTTTCCGGGGATAAAAGTGAACGCTTTTTTACGTTTGAATGATAAAAAGAAAGATGAACCCATTAATGCCACGCTGGTAACGATTCTGATAGCTTTCATTTTTGTTGCCGTCGGCAATGTGGATGTTGTCGCCGGTATTATCTCCATGTTTTTCATGGTCACCTACGGCTCGCTTTGCCTCATCTCCTTTTTAAACCATTTTGGTGCTTCACCATCATACCGCCCATCCTTTAAGTCGCGCTGGTATTTTTCGTTAATTGGCTTTTTGGTGGCCCTGTTTATCATGTTTAAAATCGACGCGTTATACGCCATTGTCTCCTTGCTGGCCATGACCATCATTTACCTGCTGATTAACCACTACCACCGCGACCGGAAAGGGCTGGAAATTATTTTCATCAACGCCATTTTTCAGCTCAACCGCAACTTGCAGGTTTACCTGCAAAATGCCCGTAAGCGAACGTCCTATTCCGAATGGCGCCCCAGCTGCATTTGCATTTCGGACAAAACCTTTGAACGCAAAGAAGCATTCCGGCTGCTGAACTGGATTTCGTATAAATATGGTTTTGGAACCTACATTCACCTCATTCAAGGCTACTTTTCAAAAGCCTCGAATAAGGAAGCCCGAGCTACTCTGGACAAGCTGATCCTTCAGTTTGGAAAAATTGAAAGCCAGGTGTATGTCGACACCATGATTTCGCCATCATACACCTCGGCTATTGCGCAGGCGGTGCAGCTTCCCGGCATTACCGGACTGGATAACAACATGCTCATTTTTGACAACAACATTAACGATGAAAATGGCTTGAAAAGGATTATAGAAAATTATGGGCTAGTGAATGCCGGCAACTTCGATGTGCTGATTCTGCGCACTGGCTTAGATCCGATTGACTCGGACAAGGATATTCATTTGTGGTTGAAGCGAACCGATGAATCCAATGCCAACCTGATGATTCTGCTAAGCTTTATTATCTATGCTCACCCCGATTGGAAAAAAAGTGCGATCAAGATTTTTGATATTTCGAAACCCGGAGAAATTGAAAACACGAAGACACATCTCCAGGATCTGATTGTGCGCGGACGCCTGCCCATCACCCTAAAAAACATTGAGTTTTTGGAGGAAAAGGAGGACGTAAGCATCCAGGAAATGATCAACCAGCGGTCGGCCGATGCCGGTCTGGTTATTCTGGGTTTCCGCGGCGACCACCTCAAACACCAGGGCAAACCCCTGTTTGAAGGCTTTAACAACATCGACTCGATGCTGTTTGTCAACAGCCATGATGAAAAGGTGATTGAATAGAACCAGGAACCAAGAAGCTGGAGACAAAAGTTTCAGGCTGATAAGCGGTAGGAGACGAACAAAAAACACCCGCCAGTTTTCGTTTCGCGAGCGCGTAGAATAAAAATCCAGATTCTTGGCTCTAGTCTCCTGGTTCTTGGCTCTTTGCTCTGGCTTTCCGGTTAT
Organism: Sunxiuqinia sp. sy24; assembly: GCF_052677165.1. Classification (NCBI taxonomy): domain Bacteria; kingdom Pseudomonadati; phylum Bacteroidota; class Bacteroidia; order Marinilabiliales; family Prolixibacteraceae; genus Sunxiuqinia; species Sunxiuqinia sp. sy24. The sequence continues at coordinate 380,003 of NZ_JBQYLH010000001.1, read as the reverse complement.
GCCTTGTTTCGAAATACAGCGCCACCGATGCCGTTAGAAAGTAAAAACAAGCTTGCGCCAGCAGCAAAAAGTATTCGTGCCTGACATGGACTAAGTCGACGCCTAAATTGCGAATACGCAAGTAAGCCGGCACCATAATGGTGGACGGGAACACATGCGCCAGCTTATGCAACAGCGGAGGTATTGACTCAGCAGGCCAGCTAATTCCACTTAAAAACAAAACAATAGGCGACAAGAAAACCATCAGCAAAATAGATGATTCGCGTTTCTTGAAAAGTACGGAGAAGGTAATTCCCATAAAAATAACCGAGAGCAAAAACAAAAGGGTTAGCACCATCACATGCAGGTAACTGCCCCGGTTGGGGTAATCGAACCAATGATGCAACAGCACCATGGCAAATACACTGTTGATGCTGTAGATGGTTAGGTAACTCAAGCTTTTTCCAAACAAGAGCGGAAAGATACCTCCACGTTTTAAAGCCAACGGCACCTGGAAACTATGCCGATTTTTCTCTTTGCTGGTTCCACCAATCATTCCAATACCAATCAGCAAGGTTTGCTGCAGAATAATCAGGATCAGTCCGGGCATTACAAAGCTGCCATAGCCCGAAGAAGGGTTGAACCAGAAATGCAGATCGGCAGCCAACGGATCGCGGGCAGCCATCGCTTGCTCATAGGTTTTTCCTTCAGCCATCATCCGCTTGATCTCAACTCCGGCCGAAAAAGTGCCAACCGACTTAACGGCTGCTCCAATCAACTGCCGGTAAATTAAAAAATAACTGCCATCAGCATACACGGCAACATCCGCCTGCACCCCTTCCAACAAGTCTTTTTCGAAATTGGAAGGAATAACAACAATACCTCCCACGTGGTCGCCTTCAACAAAAATCGCCTGCGCTTCTTTCATGCTGGTCGCCGAACGACTTATTTTGACCTCCTCGGTTCCATCAATCATACACACCAACTGGCGGCTTGAAGCGCTACGGTCTAAATCGACCACCACCGTGTCGACCTCTCGCACGACTTCCATTTTGTAGGCATAAGCATAAATCAAGGAGTAAATAATAATTGCTCCTGACAAAATGAGCAAGGCGCCATGGTCTTTCAGGATGGCTTGCATTTCGTCCTGATAGAATTGCCCCGTCATGCGAACTCCTGTCCTTATTTTCTTCAATAGTCTTTTCATATCGATAATCACTAATGGCTCACGCCCTACACTTTTCCCCAATAGTTTTCATTTTGAAGAATACGTTTTAAGCGGGGTAATATAGCTACTGACAGCAAGACGAATAATGGCATAACTGCTAGAACCCGGATTCCATAAACCACAGCTTCGCCCCGAATAGCTTGAGAAATAAACAACTTCACCCAATAGGTAAACGGGAATAGCCAGGTAAACGCTTTAGCCATTGCTGGCATGGCAAACTGCGGGAACGTTAGTCCGGAGAACGTCAGAGCCATCATGGAATAAGCACTTCCCAACGATAGCGCCAAACGCAGGTTACTGGTAACGGTAACCAGCAATACACCCAACATTTGATAGGCCATAATCAAGATCAGCTCACCCAAGGCAATCAGCATAAATTCGCCACGCAAGGGAGTTCCCATCTGCACAAACAAAACCACGTTCATCACCGTTGACACAACTAAAAACAAAAGGGTGTACGGGGTTAGTTTACCCGCAATAGCAACAATAATGCTTCCATCCGAGTGCTCGAGCCATTCCGGTCCGCTCCCCTCCCTAACTTCTGTTCCTACTGCATATACGGTGCTTAGCAGGGTAAATACCACCACCATGAGTGGCAGCAGGGCCGAAAGCAAGAAATGAGCATAATTGCCAAAGGGGTTGAACAGCACATGCTGATGCAGCTTTACCGGCTGAACCTTTGCCAGTGCCTGCCTTTCGGACAGACCATGTTTCATAGCTACCTGCACCTTAATGCCGCCTGACAAGGTTGCCAGCGTTTTATAAATTCCTTTTTGCAGGTATCCGCCTTTTAAAATGTTGGCATTGTTTATAAAAACCGGAATCTCTTGCTGCACCCCTTTCAGAATGTTCTTTTCCGTTTCCTGCGGAATAACCACGACAGCATCAATATGCCCAGTTTTCATCTGGCTGTATGCCTCTTCCAGGTTGGGCAAACGCATGGCTACCTCAGCCTCCGGAGCAGCATCAATCCACATCGCCATTTTGCGCGACAAGCTTGAGTTATCCTGATCAACCATGGCGACCGACAAGTTTCGAGGCACTCCTTCATTAAAAATAGCCAACAACAAAATAAAGGCAATGAGGGGCCCCAGCAAAGTGGTAAACAGGTAGACGAAGGAACTACTCATCCGGTCGACTTCCCGAAGAAGTACCCTGAAAAACGGGTTCCTGCGAAAATTGCCTGTTTGCTCTTTCTGGTTCATGCTTTATTTCGTCTTAAATTGTTTCCAATTGATTAAAACACTCATCCCCGGCCGTAAGCCATCGACAGTCTGAACGGGCGAAGCATGTATTTCGAATGATTTGACATCGAAACCGCCCGATGCTTTGGTTGATGTCCAGCTGGCAAAATCGGCCAACGGACTGATGTAATTAATCTTAAAGGTGATTTCCTGATTCCCAATCGCCGGAACGGTTGCTTTCAGCTCACTCCCCATGCGGATGTCAGCCATCAGGTCTTCGCGAACAAAGAAGGTAGCCCAGCTGTCCGACAAGTCATGAATGGTCACCACCGGAAAGCCTGTTGGTACAAGTTCTCCTTCTTCGGAAATAATGTTGGAAACCGCGCCACTTGCAGGAGCACTAATCTGCGTTTCGCTTAGGTATGACTCCACCTCCGCAATAGCACCTTCGGCTTGTTCCACCAAGGCTTCAGCGGCATTCTTATCCTCACTGCGGGCTCCTTTGCTGGCTTTCTCCCAAATTGCTTTGGCCGCATTGGCTGTTTCTCGCGAAGCTTCCATTTGGGTTTCAACCTCATCTTTCTTTTGCTCAGACACTACTCCGGCCTCAAACAAATTGGAAATTCGTTGAAATGTTTTCTCGTACAAACGAGCGGCAGCTTCTGCTTTCAGGTAGGTGCTGTATGCAGCCTGAATATCTTCTTTTTGCGCACCGTGCTGTGCTTTCATACTTTGAGCTTGAGCTGCACTACGGGCTGCCGTGGCCTGTTGCAATTTGGCTTCAATCTCAGGGCTCTTGATTGAAAACAAAAAGTCACCTTTCTGCACCTGCTGTCCTTTACGAACGGCAATGGCGTCAATACGTCCCGGAATTTTAGAAGCCACCCGAACCTGCGTTGCTTCAATTTCACCCTGAATTTCTAATGGAACCGGCCGAGTAATCAGCCAAGTGGTGTACAGCACAAAAATCAACAAGGCTGTGAAAAACAAGCCGATGATAAAATTTCTGGTCTTATTCATTTTTCCTGATTTAATCTTATTGTTAGTCAATGGTTTGTGTAATCACCAAATCGCTGGTGATGTAATTATTAAACTGAGCCGGGACGCCACAAATCTGCATCAGCGCAGCTAAGGCCACATCGTATTGATACATGGCCTGTAATTGCTCAATCTTAAACCTGGCCACCAGCAAGCGGGCGTCAACAACATCGGCCGAAGTAGCCAGTCCTTCGTGAAAAGCCATATCCTTGCTTTCCAAATAGACTTCAGCAAAAGTCAATGATTTTTTCAGACTTTCATGCTGCTCCAGTTGCATCCCTAGCTGTTGGTGAAGTTTCCGGATCACCGTTTCAATATCGTCCTGCGCTTTTAAACCAGCCTCTTCCACCTGATTAACCCGGTACTTGGCAGCCTGTACTTTACGCGTGCGAGCCACTCCGTCAAACAGCGTCCATTTTAATCCTACACCGACCATCCATTCCGGCACATAAGGCGAAAAATCTTTATTGGCAATATCGTACATGCCGGTTAGTGCCACGGTCGGCAAGTAATTACTCTGCTCCAACTTCACCCCGGTTTGGCTCAGCTCGTTCTTGGAGCTGACCTGCTGCAACAAAGGGCTGTTCGCTTTGGCCAATTCAACAAACTGGTCTTCGTCGCCAATTCCTTTCAGCACAAACAACTGATTAACTGCTACGATCGAATCGGCTGCCTCCATGGCCACTGTATTTTGCAGCGAGCGTTCTACAATATGAGACTGCCGACGGGCTTTCTTCAGCTCGCGTTCAGCATCCGCCTTAGCAACCTCGGCATGCAGTTTCTCGACTTGGGCAATCTGTCCTTGTTCGCTCAGCTTTTTGGCATCGTATAAATGCTTTTCCATCGCATCCAAAACCTGCTGGCGAACTTTCTCTGACTCCCGCGACAACACCAAACCATAGTAACGAGTTACCAACTCGCTTAACAACTCGGCCTGTTTCTGATCTTTCTGCAAACCAGCTTCTTCTTCGTGAATACGGGCTGCTTCGTTGGCAGCGTTAATCTTCCCTCCGGTAAATATCGGCCAAACTACTGAGGCACTCAAGGAAGCAAAACGCTTTTCCTGAATCATTTGATCCCACTCGGCGGCATTCACATGATCCAATCCCTCCAACAGCTGAGCCCGAACGGCTGCAGTACTCATATCATCAGGCAATACCGGCATCATTTGGTTGGTTGCTGGATCGGGGTTCGGCACTCCCGAGAAGTTACCAAAATTTCCTAAGGCAGAATAAAGCGGTGTAATGGCGTCGCGCACAGGCGTTAAATCCAAATGCAAAGGATCTGCCATTTGAACAGCAGTTCCGGTGAGATTGATTTTAGGGGCACGTAAACCCTTTGCAGCCCGAAGTTCGGCTGCCTTCTCGTCCATCTGGTACTCGGCTTGTTTTAATACATGGCTGTTGCCCATCATCTGCTCATACACATCCGAAAAAGTAAGCACTTTTACATCTGAGCTTTGTGCATACGATTTCAACTGCACCAAACAGGCCATAATAACAAAGCACCAAAAAACACGTAGTCTTATCATTTCAATTGATTTTAGTATGACTTGCTTTCTTGTTTAATTATTTTCTTCTGCAAAGAGAAGAAATATTTTTCGAACCCAGAACGCTTTTATTCTAAACTTGCAAATATTTAACATTGCTTAACCCATTCTGCCTTATTGAAAAAAATCCCACAAAAAAACCCGGGCTTCCGGCCCGGGTTGTAAACGCTATATTCGATCTAGCTCTTCGCTATCCTAGTTGCTCAATTGCTTTTTGAATCCTGCTGATGGTTTCACTTTTGCCAATCAGCTCACAAATATCAAACAAATCGGCTCCGGCACTCGTCCCCACCAATGCCAAACGAATCGGCACCATCACCACGCCAAATCCCCAACCTTTATCATTCATAAATGTTGAGAAAGCCTCTTTTATTGTAGCAGCATCCCAGCTTTCAACCGAGTTGAACAGAGTCACAATTTCCTGCATCTTCTCAGGCGTATCTTCTTTCCATTTCTTCTTCACAGTCTTTTCATCATAGCTGCCCGGGGCAACAAAGAAATAACTAGCCTGCTCCCACAAATCGGCTACAAACTCGCAGCGCTCTTTAACCATACCTACAACCCTCACAATCAACTCATCGTTCGCGTCAACACCTTTCTCTGCCAATATCGGCTTAAAGGCTTCAGCTAGCTCCTCCTCGTCTTTTTGCTGAAAATAATGACGGTTAAACCATTTCGCTTTCTCCGGATCAAACCTTGCACCCGATTTAACCACACGCTCCAGGCTAAATTGCTCAATTAACTCTTCCATCTTGAAAAATTCCTGCTCCGTTCCGGCATTCCACCCCAGCAAAGCCAGCAAGTTCACAAAGGCTTCGGGGAAATAGCCATCTTCGCGGTATCCGCGTGACACGTCACCTGTCTTTGGATCTTTCCACTCCAACGGGAAAACAGGAAATCCCATCTTATCACCATCACGCTTGCTCAATTTTCCTTTGCCGGTAGGCTTTAAAATTAAGGGCAAATGCGCAAACTGTGGACGATTTTCGGACCACCCTAAAGCCTGATACAACAAAATATGCAATGGCATCGATGGCAACCACTCTTCTCCGCGAATCACATGTGTGATTTGCATCAGATGGTCATCTACCACATTAGCCAGGTGATACGTAGGCATGCCATCCGCTTTAAACAGAACTTTGTCATCCAGCTGGTTGGTATTGAATTTCACCTCACCACGAATCAGATCCTTCTCAATCACATCGGTGTTCTCCGGCATTTTAAACCGAATTATCGCAGGTTCTCCTGCATCTAACTTTTGCTGAACCTCCTCCGGAGAAAGAGTCAATGAATTATTCAGTCGATCGCGCGTATGCAAATCGTAGGAAAAAACCTCTTTATTTGCCTCCGCCTCAGCACGCAGGACATTCAATTCATCCGGCGTGTCAAACGCATAATAAGCATGTCCGCTATCCACCAGCTGCTGCGCATACTCACGGTAAATCTCTTTGCGTTCGCTCTGCCGGTAAGGTCCAAATTCGCCGCCAATACCGGGCCCTTCTACAGGTTTTAAGCCACACCAGTTCAATGCTTCAATAATATATTCTTCGGCTCCCGGAACATAGCGGGTTTGGTCGGTATCTTCGATCCGCAGCAAAAAATCGCCACCAAGTTTTTTGGCAAACAAGTAGTTAAACAAGGCTGTTCGGACGCCGCCCATATGCAGCGGGCCGGTAGGACTTGGGGCAAATCGCACCCTGACTTTTCTGGAATTCATTTGTTCTGATTAAAAATTTCACTGCAAAGATAGGGAAATTTAAAACCGGCGAAAGTCTTCTGATAATCTGTTCCTTCCAGTCATTCATTTTAATTTGAAACCCAAGCTTCTACCGTTAAATCAAAAGCAAAAATTTAATTGGCTGTAATGAAAAGTTATTTTCAGCAACCTATTGAGCAGAAAGATGACAAAAGTACGTCAACACCAAATGTTATTTGTAGCATCGCCGGAGATCAATATCTTTGCATTTTTTTCTGACTACAATTTATTTAATAGGATATCGAATGAAGAAGATTTTTATTGTATTTGTCGGTCTTTGCCTGCTTATTCAAAGCCGGGCCATAGCTGATGAAGGAATGTGGTTGCCCTCGCTGATTCATAAACTGAATATTGGCGAGATGCAAAAAATGGGGTTGGAATTGTCGGCTGACGAAATATATTCCATTAATAACTCAAGCTTGAAGGATGCCATTGTTGCGCTGGACCGCGGTTCATGCACCGGTGAATTAATTTCATCCGAAGGATTAATCCTGACCAACCACCACTGTGGCTTCGATGAGATTCAGACGCACAGCTCGGTCGATCACGATTATTTACAAGATGGATTTTGGGCAAAAACCAAAGAAGAAGAGCTACCTAATCCTGGGAAAACCGTTTCATTTTTAGTTCGTGTTGAAAATGTGACCGATCAGATAGTCGCCGATTTAACCGATGAAATGCCTTTTGCTGAGCGCAACGCTTCCATCCAACGAAAATCATTCGAAATTCAGAAAGAAGCAACTGAAGATACGCACTACGATGCCCGGGTTCAATCGCTGTTGGAAGGAAACCGGTATTACCTTTTTGTGTACGAAACCTTCCGCGATGTGCGTTTGGTTGGCGCTCCTCCTAAGTCAATTGGAAAATTTGGCGGCGACACCGACAACTGGATGTGGCCTCGACATACTGGCGACTTTAGCTTGTTCCGCGTTTATTGTGGCCCCGACGGAAAGCCGGCGAGCTATTCAGAAGACAACATCCCTTTTCAGCCTCGCCATCACCTACCCATCTCTCTGAAAGGCTATGACAAAGACGACTTTGCCATGGTGATGGGCTACCCCGGGAGCACCAACCGATACAAATCCTCTTTCGGCATTGACTATACGATGAACGAAACCAACGAGGCACGTATTAATGCACGGGCTAAAAAACTCGAAATCATGAAACGCTACATGGGATCGAGCCAAAAAGCACGCATCCAATATGCGTCAAAACACGCTCGTAGCTCAAACTACTACAAATACAGCATTGGGCAAAACAAAGGCTTAAGCGCTTTGCAGGTCATTGAGAAAAAGAAAAACATCGAGCAAGAATTTGCCACATGGGCCAATGCCTCCGAAGAACGTAAAGCCAAATACGGGAAAGCGCTGGAACTGATCGAGTCAGCCTATGAAAATACGCAAGATGAATCAGCCTATGAATACCTGGTTGAGACGATGGTACGTGGGCCAGAAATTTTCTACTTCAGCTACGGCGCCAAAGGGCTTTATGAAGCCCTAAAGCAAGACAATCAGGAACGCGTGAAGACCAATGCCGAGCAATTAAAAACAGAGTTGGACGATTTTTTCAAGGACTACAATGCAAACACCGATGCGAAGGTAGCAGCAGCCTTGATGGAAGTTTTTAATAACAATGTGACCCCGCCTTATCAACCCCGCTTTTTCAACGAGATTAAATACAAATACAAAGGTGATTTCGATGCCTACGTGCAAAAAATGTTCGATAAAACCCTTTTTGCTCATCGGGCAGAGCTGGAAGAATTCCTGAACAATCCGAAGTTAAAGACCTTGGAAAAAGACAGGGCATTCCAAAGCGCCCTGGATATCTTCGACCTGATGTCGGTACTCGGATCAAAAATGAGAGAGACCAAAGCGGACCTGCTTACAGGTCGTCGTCTGTTCGTTGCCGGAATGATGGAAATGTACAACGACAAGAAATTCTATCCGGATGCCAACTCCACCATGCGTCTGACCTATGGAACTGTTGGCGACTATATTCCGCGCGATGGGGTTCACTACAGCTATTTCACTACATTAAAAGGTTATATTGAAAAAGAAATCCCTGGCGATGATGAGTTTGATGTTCCTGGCAAGCTGAAAGAGCTTTATGAAGCCAAAGACTACGGTCAATACGCTGATGCTGATGGAACACTGCACACTTGCTTCACCACCAATAATGACATTACCGGTGGAAACTCGGGCAGCCCCGTAATCAACGGGAACGGAGAGCTAATTGGTGTTGCTTTCGACGGCAACTGGGAAGCCATGAGCGGCGACATCGCCTTTGAACCCGAACTTCAGAAATGTATCAACGTGGACATCCGATTCGTGTTGTGGACCATCGACAAATTTGCTGGCGCCACCAACCTGATCGATGAAATGACCATCGTAAAATAAAAAATTACCACCGAATACAAAAAGAGGGTGTCCTACACATGAGGTCACCCTCTTTCTATTTGTATATTTGCCCAAAAGAATAAGATCATGACAAATTCACCCCGCGTAACCATTTACACTGACGGAGCTGCACGAGGAAACCCCGGCCCGGGTGGCTATGGAGCTGTTTTGCTTGCCGGCCAACACCGCAAGGAACTCTCAGACGGCTTTGAACTGACCACCAACAATCGCATGGAACTGCTAGCCGTAATCATAGCCTTGGAGGCCTTAAAGTTCTCTAATTGCCAGGTCACCATCTATTCCGACTCGAAATACGTGGTAGACGCCGTTGAGAAAAAATGGATCTGGGGATGGGTCAAAAAACGATTTAAGGGCAAAAAGAATGCGGATTTGTGGACCCGTTTTCTAAAAGTTTATTCCTTGCACCAGGTTCGTTTTGTGTGGGTGAAAGGACATGCCAACATCCCCGAGAATGAACGCTGCGACCAACTGGCAGTAGAGGCTTCCATGGCACCCAACCTAAAAAAGGATGAAGGCTATTTGAAGGCCCGAATGGAAGAAGAGTAAACCGCCCCATCGGCTTTTGAATGCTGCAAGCGATAGCTGTCGCAGACCAGTGAAGCGATGTTCTTCCCAGCCTGCTTACTGCCGGTAAGAACGAGCAGGCGATAAATTGACAAAAGCATCGCTCTTGCTAGCGCATTTATCATTTTAGAATTACTTTTACACGCGAATAGTACAACCCGCATTTATGGAATTCTTTTATCAAATAGGTATTTTTTTCTATTCTCTTGCTGCAAGAGTATCAGCACTTTTCAACGAAAAAGCCCGACTGTTTGTCAAAGGACAAAAAGCGGTTTTCCCCTACCTAGAAGAGCAACTGAGCCACAGCCGCCCACTACTATGGGTGCACTGCGCCTCGCTTGGCGAATTTGAGCAAGGACGTCCATTAATCGAACAAATTAAGAAAGAGCATCCAAGCTACGAAATTCTGTTAACCTTTTTTTCGCCCAGCGGATACGAGATCAGAAAGAATTATGAGCAAGCCGACTACGTGTGCTACTTGCCTCTCGATACCGTGACGAATGCCCGAAAGTTCATTGAGCTGACCAAACCCGAAAAAGTGTTTTTCATTAAATATGAATTCTGGAACAACTACATCAACCAGCTTCATAAAAACAACATTCCCCTTTACCTGGTATCTGCTATTTTCCGACAGGAACAGTTGTTTTTCAAATCCGGATTCAGAGCCAAATGGTATCGGCAGGTACTTGCAAAAGTCACCCACTTTTTCGTACAAACCGAAACATCCGGCCAGTTGCTTTCATCCATCGGAATTAACAACTACACCATAACGGGCGACACCCGCTTTGACCGTGTGGCCGAAATTGCAGCCAAAAGCAAACAGCTTGCGCTGATTAAGCAATTCAAAAACGGACAAAAGCTGATTGTAGCCGGCAGCAGCTGGTCGCCTGACGAAGAATTACTGATCGACTTTCTAAAACAGAACCCGACCACTAAAATCATTTTCGCCCCCCACGAAGTTAAGGAAAGTAACATCAAGCGATTACTGGAACAGCTTCCGGATGGAGCTATTCGTTACACCCAAGCAACAGGTGAAAATCTGGAGCAAGCTCAAATTTTAATCATCGACACCATCGGAATTCTATCCAGCATTTATCGTTATGCTGATGTGGCCTACATTGGTGGTGGCTTTGGCGTGGGCATTCACAATACGCTTGAAGCAGCCATTTACAATATCCCGGTAATTTTTGGCCCCAACTACCTTCGATTTCAGGAAGCGGTAAATCTGCAAAAGGTAGGCGCTGCCTTTCCAATTAAAAATACCGAAGAGCTAATTGCAATTTTAAACCAGCTGCTTGACGATGACCAAAAGCGATTGAAAGTGGCTCAAAAATGTCGTGAATTCATGCTGCTAAACTTGGGAGCCACACAACAGGTTTTAGAAAAAGTTTTTAACATCGACTAAAAATAAACCACCTGAACAGTCCTCAAAAAAGCTTGCTCATCAGAGCTCCGGGCGTTTTTAACCCTGTTAGCATTTCTCACACCGTTAAAAAACATAGATTTTCGTTTCGGTAAACTTTTCAGACTTATCAAATCCCGTTTAGCCTCATTATCAACATACTAACATTTTTTAGTTGATAACTTTAAAGGCACTTTCAAAAAATAGTGTTCCATTTTTTTCTTTTGGATGGTATATTGCATCTATCAAAACAACGGAAAAACAATCCGACTTTTACACAAGTATACAATCAGTTAACAACAACCGTATTTTAATTTTTGGTGTATGGCTTTCAAAAATGTGGCAGTGGAGACCCAAACGGGCAAAAAAACTTATTCCCAAGAGGAAGCATATCAGGCAAGCTTGGATTATTTCAAAGGAGATGATTTAGCTGCCCGGGTATGGATTAACAAGTATGCATTGAAAGATTCTTTTGGAAATATCTATGAAAAGAATCCGGATGAAATGCATCAACGTCTGGCTAAAGAAATTGCCAGAGTTGAAAAGAAGTATAAAAATCCAATGACCGAAAAACAGGTCTACCAGCTTCTGAAAGATTTCGAGCACATCGTCCCTCAAGGGGGCCCCATGACAGGAATTGGCAACGACTATCAAATTGCCTCACTGTCCAATTGCTTCGTTGTTGGAAACGAAGGAAATTCAGACTCCTATGGTGGTATCCTGAAAATTGACCAGGAACAGGTTCAACTAATGAAGCGACGCGGTGGTGTTGGACACGACTTGTCACACATCCGCCCTAAAGGTTCACCGGTAAAAAACTCAGCGTTAACATCCACCGGGATTGTTCCGTTCATGGAGCGCTATTCCAACTCAACACGCGAGGTTGCTCAAGACGGTCGCCGCGGAGCACTCATGCTTTCTGTCTCTGTTAAACACCCGGATTCGGAGTCCTTCATCGATGCGAAGCTGGAGCAAGGGAAAGTTACCGGAGCCAATGTTTCGGTTAAAATCCACGACGACTTTATGCAGTCCATTGAAAGTGGCACCCCATACACCCAGCAATACCCCATTGACTCAGCCGAGCCCAAGTTTGTAAAAGAAACCAACGCCAGCAAAATTTGGGATAAGATTGTCCACAACGCATGGAAATCAGCCGAGCCAGGCATTCTTTTCTGGGACACCATCATTAAAGAATCCGTGCCGGACTGCTACGCCGATTTGGGATACAAAACCGTTTCAACCAATCCTTGTGGCGAAATTCCACTATGCCCCTACGACAGCTGTCGCCTGCTGGCTATCAACCTCTATTCCTATGTTGAAAACCCATTTACTGCCGAGGCCAAGTTCAACTTCAACCTGTTCAAAGAGCATGTGAACTACGCCCAGCGTATGATGGATGACATCATCGATCTGGAATTGGAGAAAATTGATGCCATCATCGCTAAGATTGACGAAGACCCGGAAGACCAAGAAATTAAATCCATCGAACGCAACCTTTGGAAAAAGATTCAAACCAAAGCAGGCGAAGGACGCCGCACAGGAGTTGGCATCACTGCCGAAGGAGATATGCTGGCCGCTTTAGGATTGTGTTATGGGACAGAAGATGCGACTGATTTCAGCGAAGAAATTCATAAAACACTAGCGGTTGAAGCCTACCGTTCATCGGTTAATATTGCCAAAGAAAGAGGACCATTCGCTATTTACGATGCCGAGCGCGAAAAAAACAATCCGATGATCAAGCGGATTCGCGAACAAGACGAGAACTTGTATCAGGACATGGTAAAATATGGCCGTCGAAACATCGCGCTGCTCACCATTGCCCCTACTGGCACCACGAGCTTGATGACACAAACAACTTCCGGTATTGAGCCTGTGTTTATGCCTGTATACAAACGTCGCCGTAAAGTTAATCCAAACGACAAGGAAGTACGCGTTGACTTTGTTGACGAATTGGGCGACAGCTGGGAAGAGTACATCGTTTTCCACCACAAGTTTGTGACCTGGATGAAAGCCAATGGCTATGACACCACGATTCAATATACACAGGAAGAGTTGGATAAGCTGGTAGAGAAATCGCCATACTACAAAGCCACATCAAACGATGTTGACTGGTTGCGTAAAGTGCGCATGCAAGGGCGTATCCAGAAATGGGTCGACCATTCCATCAGCGTAACCATCAACCTGCCGAATGATGTAGAAGAAGAGTTGGTTGGTAAACTGTATTTCGAAGCTTGGAAAAGCGGATGTAAAGGTGTTACCGTTTATCGTGACGGATCCCGCTCTGGCGTTTTACTTTCGAACAAAAAAGAAGAAAAGAAAAAAGAGAAATTTTCAGCCTTTCCAACCAAACGACCTGAAGAATTGGAAGCCGATGTGGTACGTTTCCAAAACAACAAAGACAAATGGGTCGCTTTTATCGGCATGGTTGGCGATCTGCCTTACGAAATTTTCACTGGATTGCAGGATGACGAAGATGGCATTTTACTTCCTCGCTCGGTAACCAAAGGAAAAATTATTAAAAACCGTGACGAAGATGGTAACTCTCGTTACGATTTCCAATACTGCAACAAACGCGGATACAAAACCACCATCGAAGGTTTGTCCTACAAATTCAATCCGGTATTTTGGAACTACGCCAAGCTTATTTCCGGAATCCTGCGTCATGGCATGCCAATCCACAAAGTAGTGGATACCGTAACCAGCCTGCAGTTGGACAACGACACAATCAACAGCTGGAAAGCTGGTGTTGCCCGCGCCCTGAAAAAGTACATCCCTAACGGCACCATCGCCGAAGGAACGGTATGTGGCGAATGCGGATCAAGCAATGTGATCTACCAGGAAGGCTGCTTAACCTGCCCCGACTGCGGATCATCGAAATGTGGTTGATTTCGATATGCAACGAAGCAAAAAAGGCTTTCACTCAGGTGAAGGCCTTTTTTGCTTCCGGTTGAGCCACAAAGAATACAGCGAAGTTATTAAGCAGCTTAAGAAGGTAGGGCTACTAACGAAAAAAGGTCCCGATAGGGGACCTTTTTCTTTTTCTGAGTTTATGCAGCAATCGTTGAAAAAACATCATCTAAAATTTCAGGATACATGTCACTGAAACTTTCTTCACACCATTCACGCAGCTCATTGAGATTATCCGGGGTCTCAGCCCACTTAACACATTTGATCAGCTCTTTCCGGAACAAATCCCGGCTAAAACTAACCTTGGGTAAAATTACTTTCGCGTACTCAATCATGGCAATTAGAACGTTTAATTATTACTCTTGCTAAAATAACACATCTTCCCCTACTTTGGTATGTTGCAAAATAGCTATTAACACAACTTAACATCATCGGCAGCCTCATTATGGATTAAAAATCTGAGATCCAACTGGCTAGCTCTTTCAATTTAAAAACTTGTTATATAACATTTATAAACTCCGTTTTAATCGGAAAAGGAAAGCATACCATTTCAATATTTTCTTAATAGAAGCCTTCGTTTGCACGACAGAATTCGTTTCAAATAGAGCTGAGCATTGCCGATTCGACAACAGCATAAAGAAACACCACAAAGATTAAGAACCGATTACAATTCCTTTAACAAAGCTTGAAATTCGTTCATCCAAGGGTTTCTCCTGCTCCAGCGCTTTCACAAAAGCGCTTCCAATAATTGCTCCCGAAGCGTAACAACAGGCATTTTCAAAGGTTTCCCGGTTGGAAATACCAAAACCAATCAAGCGTGTATTTTTGAGCTTGAGTTGATTAACTCGTTCAAAATAGTCCTTGTTAAAATCAGACACGTTGCTTTTCGCGCCCGTTGTCGACGAGGTTGAAACCATGTAAATAAAGCCCTTGGAAGCATCATCAATTTCCTGAATCCGGGCATCAGATGTTTGCGGTGTAATAAGCAAAACATTGTGTAAATTGTATTTCTCGAACATGGACTGAAACTCCTCCTGATAAACGCTCAAGGGCAGGTCAGGCAAAATCAGTCCATCAATACCAACCTCCTGGCATTTCCTACAGAAGTTCTCTACGCCATACTGCACCACCGGGTTAAGATAGCCCATCAGGATCAAAGGAATTTGAACGGTTTCGCGTATGGATGCCAATTGCTGAAAAAGCTTTTTGATGCTCATGCCATTTTTCAGCGCCACCGTACTGCTATGCTGAATCACCGGTCCATCGGCTACCGGATCGGAAAAAGGCATGCCAATCTCGATCAGGTCCGTGCCGTTTTTTTCCAATTCCTGAATAATCTTCACCGTATCATCCAACTGAGGGTAGCCCGCAGTAAAATAAACCGAGAATATATTCTTTTTCTTATTTTGAAAAAGTTGATTGATTCTATTTTGTGTGTTCATCGTTCTCATTTTTCGCTTTGGGCTTTCAATCGCATAAACCAGCATGCTGCCCAAAACAGGGTTTAATAGCCAAAGTAATTTAAGTATGTCTCCATGTCTTTATCGCCACGTCCCGACAAATTGATAACCGTCACTTCATCAGGCTTCAGGTCAATCTTTTTCAGCGCAGCCAAAGCATGAGCCGATTCCAGTGCCGGAATAATTCCCTCAAGCTGAGTCAACTCTAAGGCCGCCTCCAACACTTCCTCATCGGTTGCCCACAAGTACTTGGCCCGTTTTGTTTTAAACAGATGCGAGTGAAGCGGTCCAATCCCGGGATAATCCAATCCGGCAGAAATAGAGTACGGCTCCACAATCTGGCCATCTTCCGTTTGCATCAGCATGGATTTAGCGCTGTGCAAAATACCAATTTCACCCAAGGTTAAAGTAGCTGCCGTTTCATCGGTATCTACTCCTTTACCGGCAGCCTCCACACCAATCAGTTCGACCTCCTCATTTTCCAGAAAATGATAAAAGGCACCAGCAGCATTGCTACCGCCACCGACGCAGGCAATGACCCGGGTTGGAAATTCGCGGCCAAGGTGTTCGTCCAGCTGCATTTTGATTTCCTCGCTGATGACCGCCTGAAACTGCGCAACCATATCAGGATACGGGTGTGGTCCTACCACCGAGCCAATGATGTAATGGGTATCTTCCGGATTGTTGATCCAGTCACGCATGGCCTCATTAGTGGCATCCTTCAGCGTTTGATTTCCGGAAACTGCCGGAATAACTTCAGCACCCAGCATCTTCATTTTTTTCACATTAGGCGCCTGGCGTTCCACATCCAGTGCGCCCATGTAAACGATGCATTTCATGCCCATCAAGGCGCACACAGTAGCTGTAGCCACACCGTGTTGACCGGCTCCGGTTTCAGCAATAATACGTGTTTTGCCCAAAGCTCTGGCCAGCAAAATCTGGCCAATGGTATTGTTCACCTTATGCGAACCAGTATGGTTCAAATCTTCCCTTTTGAGGTATATGTTCGAGCCATATTTCTCCGACAGCCGCTTGGCAAAATACAAGGGCGAAGGACGTCCTACATAATGCTTCAACAGATGAATAAAATCCTGCCGGAAATTGTACGAATTAATAATTTCCATATACCGCTGCTGCAGTTCTTCAATGTTGGGGTGCATCATTTCGGGAATGTAGGCACCACCAAACTCTCCGTAATAACCTTTTCTATCGACTTGATATTTCATATTATATGCTATTTTTTTCTGATCTGATTGATAAAATTCCTGACTTGGCAAACATCCTTCAAAGCGGGCTCCAATTCGAATCCACTGTTAATATCCAAAGCAAAAAGCTGGTTATGCTTAAACTGAGTAAGCGCCTCGACATCATCGGGGCCAATGCCTCCACTTAAGAAAAAAGGAACATCCAGCTTATATTCATTTAGCAACTCCCAGTTAAACTTTAGTCCGGTGCCACCGGGCAATCTACCTTTGGTATCGAACAGGAAGTAATCGACAGCTGAATGATATGCTTTCAGCACGGAGAAGTCAAACTGCTCATCCACCGAAAAAGCCTTTAAAACCGTCACTCCATCATGCTTTAAGGTTTGACAATCTTTCGGGCTTTCATTTCCATGAAACTGCACCACCTCTATTTGAAAGGCAGAGCAAATGGCCCGGACTTTTTCCAAATCTTCATTGACAAAAACCGCCACTTTCTTCGTTGCTTGCGGAACAAGACTGAAAATTTCCGGATTTGGATTTTCACCCACAAAGCGTTTCGATTTCGGGTAAAAAATAAACCCTAAATAATCAGGCGAAGCTTTAAGGACCTCCTGAATATTATCGGGATCCCTCATTCCGCAAACTTTTATTTTTAAATCTTCCATAAGTGCTTTGGTTATTCAGCAGGTGACATGACATCATCCGCTGAATAGTTATCTTAAATTTCGCATAAACTCCGTACACGTCTTCCCAGGGTCTTCCGTTTTCATGAAATTTTCGCCCATCAGAAAACCATCAAAACCCGCGCTCCGCAAGTAGTGAATATTTTCGATGGATGATAAGCCACTTTCCGAAATGCGAACCATATCCGAAGGCAGCTGCTTACTCAGCCGAACCGAGGTTTCCACATCCACTTCAAACGTTTTCAGGTTGCGGTTATTCACGCCAACCAAATCCACCAAAGGATTAAGCTTATCAACTTCTTCTTCAGCATGCACTTCCACCAAAACTTCTAACCCCAGCTCTTTGGCTGTTTCCGATAAGCGCAACAACTCTTCCTTACTCAAGCTGGCGGCAATCAGCAAAATTAAATCGGCGCCATGCGCTTTGGCTTCATAAACCTGGTAAGGGTCGAGCATAAAATCTTTACGCAGAATGGGCGTTTGTGGGTTCGCAAAACGAGCTTTAGCTAGATTCTCAAACGAACCACCAAAATACGGATGATCGGTTAAAACAGACAAGCCCGACACACCGGCTGCAACATAGGCCGAAGTAACTTCTGTAACTTCAGCGTTTGCATTAATCATTCCCCTGGAAGGCGACTTAGTCTTAAATTCGGCTATAACTCCGGAGGCCCCTTTAGCTTGGAGGGCCGCTTTCAGCGAGTTGGATGTACGCTTAAAAAAAGGCGACAACTTCAATTCGTCGATGCTGATCTTCTCTTTAGCAGCCGCAACTTCGCGGCGCTTATTGGCATTTATTTCGTCTAATATCGTCATGATGATTTCGTCTTTTATTGTCATTCTTCAATCTGCAATAAGCACTAAAAATGCAGGCTACTTACTATTGCCCATCAGCTTTTTGAACACCGCCAAGGCTTTCTTACTTTCCAATGCTTCTGTCGCTTCAGCCACACAATCGAGCAACGATTTTCCGGGACACAGGCATTGAATTCCTAACGCAGCATTGGCTATGACGACATGCTGCTGAGCATCGGTCCCGTTTGCCTCCAATATGCGAACAAAAATCTGGGCAGCATCCTCCACCGAATCTCCGCCCGATAATTCTTCAGGAGTATAAGTTGGAAAGCCAAAATCTTCCGGCCTTAGATCAAATACACCCGATTTTGAAGCATAACGTGCTGGCCCGGTCAGTGAAATTTCATCATAGCCATCCAGGTTGTGTACAATCCGGTAATTCTGATTGCTATCGCGCATCGCCTGATTGTAAAGATCCATAATTTCAAGGTCGGACACCCCTATCAATTGATTTTTGGGAGACGACGGGTTGATTATTGGCCCCATGATATTAAAAATGGTGCGAACCTTCAAAGCTTTCCGCACAGGGCCGACATATTTCATGGCCGGATGAAAAAGCGGTGCATGAAAAAAGGTAATGCCGGTTTCGTCCAGTTCGCGACGCAGCTTATCGTGATCGTTGCTAAACTGATAGCCAAAATATTCGAACATATTGGATGATCCACTTACTGATGACAAGCCATAGTTACCATGTTTGGTCACTTTATAGCCTGCTCCTGCCAGCACAAAACAACTTAAGGTTGAAATATTGAAGGTGTTTTTCCCATCGCCACCGGTTCCAACTACATCAATGGTATTGAACTCAGAAAAATCAACCGGAACGCACAAGCTTAGCATGGCCTGGCGGAAGCCAGCCATTTCTTCTCCCTTAATCTTCCGCATTCGAAAAACAGTCAGTAAAGCCGCAATCTCCGACTCCGAAAATTGACCTTCACCAACCCGGGTGAGCACTTGCTGCGCTTGCTCTTTGCTTAAGCTGTTGCCTTCAAATAAATAGTTTAAAGTATCTTTCATCGTATTCTGATTGTTTTATATTCTATTGCACCATCAAATCCATTGCATTCAACAGTTGTTTCCAGACTCCGATTGAATTAGCTGTTCAACCAGTTCTCAATCATTTTCTCACCCAGTGGTGTTAAAACCGACTCAGGATGAAACTGCACACTACGCACATCGTATTCTTTGTGCTTCATCGACATAATCTGCCCATTAGCATCCTGGCTGGTTATTTCAAAACAAGCAGGTAAACCATCCGGATTCACAATCCAGCTGTGGTAACGGCCTGCTTCAAATTGCTCCGGAATCGAGGCAAACAAAATCGGATCGGGATTCACCTGACTTACCGTTGTGGCAACGCCATGCAGCACACGTTTCATGTTAATCAATTTAGCACCAAAAGCCTCGCCCATTGCCTGATGCCCCAAGCAAACCCCCAGCATACTTTTACGCGGGGCAAACTCACGAATAATTTCTAACAGCAAACCAGCTTCTTCCGGAATTCCGGGTCCCGGTGAGAGCACAATCTTATCGTACTTCTCCAGATCGTTCAGCTCCAGCTCATCATTCCGAATCACATCAACAGGCTGCCCCGATAGTTTCTTAATCGCGTGCACCAAATTGTAGGTGAATGAGTCGTAATTATCTATGACTACTATTTTCATGTTAAATCTCTTTAGCAATTTCAATGGCTTTTTTCAGCGCAGCCAACTTATTATTCACTTCCTGCAGTTCGTTTTCTTCTTGTGAGTCGGCCACCACTCCGGCACCAGCCTGGTAGTAGAGCGCGTTTCCTTTACTCAAAAAAGAACGGATCATAATCGCATGGTTCAGGCTGTTGTCGAAGCCCATAAAACCAATAGCTCCCCCGTAGTAGCTGCGCCGCTGGTTTTCGTAGCGATCGATCAACTGCATAGCCATGTGCTTAGGCGCTCCCGACAAGGTTCCGGCCGGAAAGGAATCTCCCAACACAGAAACCATATTAGCTCCTTCAGGCAGTTTACCCGACACTTCAGACACCAGGTGAATGACATGTGAGAAGTACTGCACTTCGCGATAGCTGTCCACAGTCACGTCCTCAGCATTTCTACTCAGGTCGTTTCGCGCCAGATCAACCAACATAACATGCTCCGCATTTTCTTTGGGATCGGCACACAGCTGCTCAGCCAACACCCGGTCTTGCTCATCATTGCCGGAACGCCGAAATGTTCCCGCAATGGGGTTGATGATAGCACGTCCCTTCTTTATCCGTAGCTCCGCTTCCGGGCTGGAACCGAAGATCCGGTAATCGCCGTAATCGAAGAAAAATAAGTAAGGCGATGGATTAACTGACCGAAGTGCCCGGTACACGTTAAATTCATCGCCTTTGTATTGTTGTGCAAACTGTCGTGACAACACAATCTGAAAGACATCGCCACGATAACAATGCTCTTTGCCTTTGGTGACCATCTGCCGATATTCCTCATCGGTAATGTTGGAAGTTTCATCGCCCACCAAATCAAATTTGGTATCCGGAAAAGACAAATTTTTAAGCAAGGACTCAATCTGTCCCATTTCTGCTGTTTCCCCCTCAGCCAGATTTTCAATCAACGAAATCATATCCTTGGAGTGATCAATAGCCAGAATATACTTATAAAAGCAATATTTCACCTCCGGCACCGAATAGGCTTCCTTTCGCTCAGCTGTCACGTCGATCTTCTCAAAATACTTAATCGAATCGAAACTAAGGTATCCAAACAAGCCATTGGCAGGCGTGCCATCCACATCACCACTTAGCTTGAACGATTTGAAAAAGGCATCCAGTTCCACTTCTACTGTCTTGTGATCAGTCACCTCTTTACTCATTACCCGCTTGCCCAAGTGATCGATGGTAATCTGCCCCTGATCGGCCGTAAAGCAGGCCATTGGCTTGATACAGATGAAAGAATACGCATTTTCATTCCCATGATAATCGGAACTTTCAAGTAGAATCGAGTTGGGAAACAACTCCCTGAACTTCAGATAAACACTCACCGGAGTAAGCGTATCTGCCAGGATCTTCTTGACGTTTACTTGTACATTTATTGGATTCATGCTATTGCGTTTTTAAAATTTTTGACAAAAAAAAGCGGCTTACCGTGTTCCGATAAGCCGCTTTTGTGATCATGACTGGCATGAAGCTACTCCTCCCCACGGTATTGTGAAAAGTTATTGCGCCACCACCAATTTGTTAACATGACCTGATTCATTTGTATATCTCTTAAAAATACCAATATGGCTATTACCTTCTTATTCGAAGAAGACCCCACCACGGAAGCCATATTGTATTTATTTCATTAATCTAATTTGAACTTGAGAGTGTAAAACAATAACTTTTTTTTTGAATAAGCAAATTTTAAGACCACTCACCGACAAAAAATGAGAATTCCTTCATTTTATACTTGATTCATATGCACATCCATTTGTGGGAACGGAATGCTTATTCCGGCTTCATCCAGCGCCTCTTTACCTTGCTCATAAACAGCAAAATAAACAGCCCAGTAATTCTCCGGCTTGGTATGTGGACGCACGGCCAGCTCAACAGCACTATCAGCCAAACCGGAAACACCAACAAATGGAGCCGGCTCCTCGAGTACCAACGGATGTTGTCTCATTACCTTCAGCAGCACCTCCCGTGCTTGTTTAATATTGGACTTATAGGATATTCCGAAGGTCATATCTACCCGAATCAGTCCCTCCGTCGTATAGTTGGTTATATCTCCATTTGAGATAGCACCATTCGGGATAATAATGGTTTTATTGTCGGGTGACAACAAGACCGTCACTACAATATGAATCTCTTTAACAACCCCTAAATGCCCTTGGGTTTTAATCAGATCGCCCACCTGAAAGGGTTTAAAAACAAGGATCATAACCCCTCCGGCAAAATTGGCCAGCGTTCCCTGCAGGGCCAAGCCAATAGCCAGACCCGCGGCACCCAGTATGGCAATAAACGAAGTCGTTTGAATACCAATCATGCCCGCTACACTAATGAGCAACAGGGCCTTCAAGCCCAGATTGGTCATACTGGACACAAAACCGATCAAAGACACATTGACCTTTCTTTGTTCCATCATCCGCCGGGCACCTCGCGTAAAACGGTTGATAATCCATAAACCAACAATCAGGACTACAATTGCTAAAACAATCTGTGCCCCATGGATTAAAATCAGTTCATAAGCCTTTTCTACTAAACTCTGATAATCTTCCATGTGTTTTGTTTTAATTAGTCAATTTCTTACTAACTCAAGATTGGACGGAATAAATTCTGTTGATTATGATTGGGCAATTCCCCTTTCATGTTCTAATTTACTACTAATCTTGCAAATACTAACACGAACAAAACAGTATTTCTCAATAAAACTAAATTAACAATCAGTAGACGATGCTGCTTTTAAGGATTAAAAAAAATAAAGCTCCAAAGCGAATGATCTGCTGATCTTATGCTTCGGAGCTCTATTATAATATGATACCGTTTCAGAAAAAAGAATAAACTTATCCCCTTCCTATTCCTAAAAAACAGACCACGATCTACTTATGCTTTTTCAAAACAGCCAGCACCTCATCATCAACGTTACCAAACAGAGAAACGCCGGCAGCTCCGTTTTTCAAAGCGTAGTCAATGCCATTGTCCAGCTCTTTCGTTGATTTGAAATTAGGCAAAAACAGTCCGGCATACAGCGGGAAACGACCACATAAAAAATGAACACCTTCTTTCACCGCCTCGCCAATCCACTGAACCTGCTCACGGTAAAAACCGTGATAAATCATAGGACAGATTCCATCCAAGTTCCAGTTGGTCCAATCTTGCCGGACAATACGCCGTGCCACTTCCGGCGTTGGAAATACCGCTGCAGTAATTTGCTTTTTATGCTTGTGCGCAATAGCTGAAGCCTGGTTCACGATATCTGTAATTCGGTCATACCGATAGTTTCTCCATGAAAGGCTCTGATCGGGATACTCCAGCTCCAGCGGATCTACGCCATGCATTTCCTTATAGTTTGAACGGCAAGTTTCGCAGTAGCAAAAATCATATTCCGGTAGTTCCTCCTGCTGAACAATGTCGTAGTTTTGCCACAGGTCAACTGGCAAAATCACATCGCAATAGCGCACATAATCCAGGTGAATTCCATCAACATAGTCCTTCTGCAAGACATTTTCCACCTGCTCGCGCAAGTAATCCTGAACTTCAGGTTTTGAGGGACACAGCCATCGATAGTAATTAACGTAGGGTGGATTGGTTGCACACGACTCGCCGGTCCGGCTGATGGCATACCATTCGGGATGCGCCTCCAGCAGCGACTTCTCACCTCGGTTCATGGTCCACATCCAGCGATGCGTTTCCAAACCTGCCTTTTTGGCTATCCGAAAATGCATCTCGCTATCGCTCTCAAAAAACATCCCCCGGATGCCAGCATCGTAAAACCGCTCATATTTCTCCTGCAACTCAGCTTCTGTTTCTTTCTTATTCGGATTTTCCCAAACCCAATGTTTATTAGCTCTTTTTTCCGATTTATGTCTTTTAGGGAAAGCCCCTGAACTGGTGTAGCTTAAAATACCAGCACCTGCCAGTAAGGATGATTTTATAAATTCACGTTTTTTCATGTTTCTATTTTTGATTTGTTTTAAACAAGCCTACGTTATTAATTGAACAAGAACTGCCATCAGAAGCTGTAAGCCTAGCCGTAAATTGCCATTTGCTTGCTTCCAACTCCAAGCTTACTGATTCATTTCCTTCTAGAGAGAAACGGTCATTCAATCCCAATTGTTTCACATTAGCGGCATACCAGCCATGCTCTCTTTGATAACTTTTCTGCTTATAATAAATCTGCCAAGCGTATTTGCGCATTTGCGCATGTTTAGCAGGCTGAAAATCCACCTTAGTGGTTCCAACGGCATGAGTTGAAAACTGCACAATTCCATAACGTTCAGGTGCATGCATGCTGATGATGCCGGGAGCACTCCACACCCAATTGAATTCGGGCAATGGACGGCCGGTATCCGGATTTTTCCGTCTCACATACCGCCCATCAATAACATCGGTTTTCCACTGCACCCGCGAAAAGTTGATTCGCCAGTGCTCTCCTTGCTCAGGAACTTCACTTTCCACCCCGGAGCGCAAGTCTGCAAATGGAATCTTCATCTCCACCGTCCATTTCTTATCCCGATCACTTGGGTCATTGATCGTTCCATCAACGGCAATGGCACTTTCAAATCCCGGAGCGTTATAAATCACGAAGGGACGAGCTCCATCGCGGTATGGGCGCGGCATAAACAAATCAAACAACGTGTTGCGGGCATTAACCTCAAACTCAAAATAATCATGAGCATTTCCATCGGGGTCGATAAAAACTTCAAAATCATTTTCATGATAAACAATCATGTCATTGGTATCATAATACGCCCAAACATGTGGTTCTTCCAGTTCGGCAAAGAGGTATAAATTATGCTCATCCCACAGCATTTTGATGCGAGTTCGGTGAAGCGGCTTCGGCTTTCGGTCACCTTCAATATCAACAAAATCATTCGTCCAGGCCGCTTTTGCCCAATCTGCCTCGCTGGGTTTTCCATCCAGCAGGATCGGTTCAGAAGCCTGGTAAGCCACGTAATGTCGAACCGGTGTAAACAAATGATCAAGTCCTTCCCATAGGTTCTGGCCAAACGAACAGAACGGGCTTGACAGCAGGAGGATTATGCTCAGTGTTCGGAAATGTTTTTTCATCATCTTTCTAATTCTTTAAAAATCAGTTTTTTATTTTGGTTGAATAGAAAAGGCCAACGCGGGATATTCCGCATGACTTTTCCGGAATGATTTTGGAACTGACACCAACACCTGATCTCCGTCCATTTTCCATTTCACTTTCTCTCCGGTAGCCAGCAAAACAAGGCTTGAACCCTTTGCCGGTAAATTCCCACTCCAACGGATGGCTGCCGGCACAGGCTCTCCCTCTGCTAAGCGGGCAACCGCATAAGTCTCCTTGTCCTTCCCTTTAGTGAAGAACACTTCGCCATCCTGATAATACTCAGCAGTTCGGGTTCCATAGATAGCATCTCCATTGGCTTGAAGCCACTCGCCAATTGTCTGCAGCCGCTCAACCACTTCTGCATCCAGCGTTCCATCAGGACGGGGCCCAACCCCCAACAACAAACTACCTCCTTTAGCAACAATCTCTACCAAGTCATGTACCACTTTGGTAGGTGATTTCAATTTTTCATTTGGAACAAATCCCCAGTTATTGCCTAGGGTAATGCAACTTTCCCAAGGATAGTCCAGTTGCTTGGAAGGAATACTACGTTCGGGAGTCTGGTAATTTTCATAAGGGCCATGAACAGTACGATCCACAATCAGTAAACCGGGCTGTTGCTGCCGAGCCATATCGGCAATTTTGGGTAAATCAATTTTCTGATCCCAATCCGGAATCGGTGCTCCCCACGACAAAACCTCTTCATTCACCGTTTCGCGTGGACGAACCCACCCACCGTCAAGCCAAAGAATATCAACTGCCCCATAGTCTGTCATCAATTCCTGGATCTGATTATAGGCGAATGTTTTAAAGCGATCCCAGCGCTCTGGAAATTTGCGAATATCGTAGTTAACATTTCGGTTTGGCGTTGAATATTTATCCCACCAAAAATCCTGCGAATGCCAATCAGGTTTTGAATAATAGGCCCCAATCATAAAATCTTTGGCCCGAAAGGCTTCAAAGACATATTTAGCCACATTCGCTTTGGGATGCTTACTGAACGGGCCATTGGTTACTTTAAAATCCGTTTGCTGCGTGTCGAACAGGTTAAATCCGTCATGATGCTTAGTCGTAAAAACCAGGTATTTCATCCCTGCCCCATCAGCTGCGTCCGCCCATTGTTCCGGATTAAACTTCACTGGATTAAAATCCTTACTCAGACCCCAATACCACTTTTTATACTCGCAGTACCTCATGCTGTCAGGCCGGTTAATCCAATCTTCAGAACACAAAGCCCACGACTCGATTATTCCCGGAACGGCATATAAACCCCAGTGAATAATCATTCCAAACTTCAGATCCTGCCATTGATCCAGTTTCTCCAATACCTTTTGGTCAGATGGCCATTCATAAGTTGTTGACTGCTGATGAACCCCCAGGTCTTGGGCCGACAGCGATAAAAATCCCATCAAAACAATCAATAAAACCCCAACTATCTTTCTCATTTTTAAACGATTTAAAACATTTAATCTAAATATAAGGAAATTCAAAGTTCCTATCTATAACCCTACTATAAAAAGATGTTTACGCACACATCAAAAAAGCAAGTACAAACAGCTCTTTGGGACAATGATCATCAGAAAAACCAAAAAATCCCCTAATATAGCTAAGGCTAACCAAAAATCGATATTGATTCAGAATCAAGGCTTTAATCGAACAATTGGCTTAATCGGTTTCTTCCCTTAAATAGTTAACGCCCCCAGGTCAAGAAGGAGCGACAAGATAGAAAAAATACCATGTGTGCGTACACATTTATTAAAAAAACAAGTTCTTTTGTAAAAAATATCCTTAGTTTTGAACGGTTATATTTTTCAAAAGCAGGTGCCACACCACCGACAAAACACAGACTAAGTCACTCAACAGCAGAGCTCAATAGCAATGAATCAGCATTAAGTGAATTTCGGCGATACGTGCATCGCAAACCGACAGCTGCAGACAAACGTAACAAAGTAGAACAAAGCAAACGAAAGACAATTTCGGATTGCAGAATACTCAGAACAGGAACCAATAAAAAAGACCATGAGACATCGAATCATACTTATAGGAATCCTCTTCGCAATTATTTTCTCATCACAAAGAGGAGCTGCATCAGAGCTTGAACTTAACTCAAACTGGCAACTCGCGCCGCTGGAAAAAGTTAAAGCCTCCGGCGAAGAGATTTCGAAACCAAGCTATCGTCTGCGCCAGTGGAAACCAGCTATTGTTCCCGGGACGGTGTTAACCAATCTGCTTGCTCTGGACGAGGTTCCGGATCCGTTCTACGGGATGCATAACGAAAAAATCAAAGACATTTACGAAACCGGACGAGATCATTACACCTATTGGTTTGTCAATAATTTCAACAAAAAAGCAAAAGAAGATGAACAAGTCTGGTTGCATTTCCGAGGCGTCAACTACAGCTGCGATGTTTTTTTGAACGGGAAAAAAGTAAATGCAGAAAGACATTACGGCATGTTCTTGCGTCAAACGTATAACATTACCTCCTTGCTAGCCGCTGACGGTAACAATCGCCTGGCTGTTATTGTCTATCCGGTTGATCCGGCTGGAAACCCCAATGGCGGACAGGGAGGTGATGGTGAAATTGCCCGCAATGTGGCGCACCAATATGTTGCTGGGTGGGACTGGATTCAACCAATTCGCGACCGCAACACCGGAATTTGGGATAAAGTGACCGTGGAAACCACCCAGGTAATCAACCTGCAAAATACGCATGTGATTACCCACGTACCGGGTGTTCGTTTACCGGGCAAGAAGCAAGCTCCGGCTCAAATCCAAACATCGGTCGAGCTGGTCAATCCAACCAACAAGCTCGTCTCGGGAAAACTTGTCGTGGAAATTGATGGGCAGACCGTAGAGCAAACGGTTTCGCTGCCTGCACGTTCAACCCAAAAGATAAAGCTGCCCAAACTGACGATTAAGCACCCAAAACTCTGGTGGCCCAATGGTTATGGCGATCAAAACCTCTATCCCCTGACGATGAAATTCTTCGTGAACGACCAACTCGCCGATCAGGAAAATATCACCGTAGGTATTCGCGAAATCCAGCGAAAATGGAACGACCAGACGCGCAGCATGCAGATCATGGTCAATGGCCAAAAAATATTTATAAAAGGTGGCAACTGGATCATTTCCGATGCCATGCTTCGCTTTAGCCCCGAACGTTACGACGCGGAAGTGCGCTACCACCGCGACATGAATCTGAACTTGATTCGGATTTGGGGTGGAGCGCTGGCCGAACGTCCTGAGTTTTATGATGCCTGCAACAAATATGGACTGCTGGTCATTCAGGACTTCTGGATGTCTGGCGACTGCAACGGACGATGGCTCGATCGGAATAAAAAAGACGACCAATGGACCCGCCGGCAATACCCAGATGACCATAATTTATTTATCCAATCGGCAGCTGATGCTGTGAAGCTTATCCGCAACAATCCATCGCTGGCCATGTGGTGCGGCGGAAACGAGATCAAGCCTCCTGTTGATATTCTGGAAACACTAAGAGATTCCGTACTAAAAGAACTGGACGGCACACGCTGGTTTATCGAATATTCGAATTCCGACAGCATGTCTTACAACTTTTTGGGAGGAAACGGCGATGGCCCTTATGGCATTCAGCCTGACTCTATTTTCTGGCAACACCGCACCTGGCCTTTCAACTCTGAAATAGGCTCTGTTGGCGTTGGCGATGCGGAATCCTTGAAGCGTTTTCTTCCCATCGAAAATCAGGTTATCCCTACCGAAAAACATGGAACCGAATCAGTTTCAGACCCTGTTTGGACCTATCATAAATACATTGGATATGGACGCTCGATGAAGCCTTACGGCGGCGCTTCCAACATGGAGGAGTTTGCCAGAATAGCGCAGTTGGTGAACTACAACCAATACCGGGCACTCATCGAAGGATTCAGTTCGCACATGTGGGACTGGTACACGGGAACCATCATCTGGAAAACACAAAATCCCTGGACCGCTCTGCGCGGACAGATGTACGACTATTACCTCGATCCGAATGCTTGTTTATACGGACTGCGAACCGGAAGTCAGAAATTACAAGCCATTTGCAATCCGACATCAAAAATGATTACCGTAGTCAACAATGGCTTTGAAACCCAAAACGACCTGATGCTGGTTGCCAAAGCTTATGACATGAAAGGCAAAGAGCGCCCGATCTCTCAGATTCTTGTTTACATTGGGCCTACAACAACCAAAAAAATCATGTCGGTGAAATCGGCGCTAAAACATGTTGGAGGCGAAAAAGATGGCTCCTTCCTCTTGCTTCAACTGCAAAACAACCAACAGGAAGTGGTAGCCGAAAACTTTTACTGGTTTCCGGATGCCGAAGGAAACTACAGCGGATTGCAAAAGCTGCCTGATTCGAAACTGAACGTATCAGTGACTAGAAGTGCTCCCAACAAAGTGCGGGTCACACTGAAAAATTCGCCCAATGCACCTGTAGCTTTCTTCAACCGACTGGCAGTGGTTGATGCCCAAACGAACGAACGAATACTCCCACTATTTGCCAACGACAACTATGTTTCGCTGGTTCCGGGAGATGAAAAAATAATCGAGCTGGAATGTCCTCTGGCCGATTCAAGAAATTGGAAAATAGCTGTTGAAGGATGGAACTTCGACAAGCAATATTTTCCAATAAATTAGCAGCATAATTTTTTTTACTCGGAACTGCATCAGTGACTTGCTCATTGGTGCAGTTTTTTTTTACTTCTAAGTCGGGAACAATCGCCTACAAACACATAAAAAAAGCAGGATAACACCTGCTATCCTGCTCTCATCCTATTTTTAGTACAACTACTTCACCTTTTCCATGTAGAGTTTTTTCAACTCTTGTAAATATTCTAAACTTAACTTATTGCTATAAATCCTAACAAATTCGCGCAAGCGTCCGTTGTGATAGAAAGAGCCAACTGCCGCATCAAATTTACTTTCGCGCCAATTATACTTCACCCGATTGCTCAGGGCATCAAAGTCATCCCACGCGCTATAACCCGGAAGCTCAATATAAGCATGGAACCGTTCTTTTAAATCCAGGTAAATTCCGTCATCAATTTTTTCAAGGGTAAAAAATTTAACCACCTTAATATTGGCTTTCTCCTTCAGGTTCTTCTTATTCTTGCTCAAAAAGTGAATTCCGTTATCTTCGTATGCTTTTTGCAAAGCACCAATCAGCTCATAGCGGTTTAAATGCCTCACCCGAAGAACATAGTATGTTTTCTCATACATCGTCAAAAAGCCTTTACCCGCATCAAACTTTTCATCGAAAACTTTTTCTACCTCCTGAGTAGCGCGAATAATGCTTTCCAGCGGATAATGTTCCTGCAAGGCAATGTACATGTAAATAGGTTTCGTGTCGAAGGGAGTTTCGTGGTAATACCCCGGAAATGGCTCAAGCGACTCAAAAACGAGTGTGCCCGGCTCTACCTTGTCATCAATAGTAAATACGGTTTCTCTTTTATTAATCGTCCCAAATACTTCAATCGTGTTTTTTTGTTCCATAGTTCAAATTTTGAAGGATTGATTATCTTCGTCAGCAATTATTAACTCTATGAAGGCTGAGAAAGTGATCGATGTTGAACCTGTTGGACAGGTTACTTTAGTTAGAAATGAACGCTCCCGTTATTTTCGGTTACGGGTAAAACCCAATGGACTTGCCCATGTCTCCATGCCTGTTTTAGCTTCAGAGTCCAAAGCAATTGACTTTGTCAGATCGAAATCGACCTGGATACAAGAACAACAACAAAAGCTAAAAACAGGTTTAACTGTTTTTGAGCAAGATAGCTCTTTTCGAACAAAGTTTCATCAATTAAAAGTCGTAAAAGTCAGACAGTCGAAAGTATCAAACAGCATCGGGAACGGTATTATTCAAATCAACATTCCAGAGCACATCAATCACGAACACCCACCCATTCAGCAATTTATACGCCGGACACTTGTTGAAGTTATGCGATACGAAGCCAAAGCATACCTTCCGAACCGCCTTCAGGAACTGGCCGACAAGCACCAGTTTCAATTTGAAAAAGTATTTATAAAACATGTAAAAAGTCGTTGGGGAAGTTGTTCGTACACTAACAATATCAACCTGAACGTGCACCTGATGCGTTTGCCGGATCGCTTGACCGACTACGTGCTACTGCACGAACTGGCCCACACCAGGGAGAAAAACCACAGTACCAGCTTTTGGAGCTTGCTCGAATCGGTTTGTCCGAACTCAAAACAACTGGACAAAGAGCTAAAAAACTATCAAGTGGATGTTTTTTGAACAGAAAAGCGCTCCAACTGCTTATTTAAATAAAATGCTATGATGAACTGGACGGAATTAATTTCGAGTAAACGATTAGGCACCCAGCCCGGGGCGAAACAAACTGAGCTCTTTAACCGGACCCAGTTTCAGCGCGACTACGACCGGATTATTTTTTCGTCGCCTTTCCGGCGGATGCAAAACAAAACCCAGGTCTTTCCGTTACCGGGAAGCATCTTTGTGCACAACCGACTAACGCACAGCCTGGAGGTAGCCAGCGTAGGTCGCTCACTCGGAAACATTCTTTCGGAAAAACTGCTCGTAGCCGGCGAAACCAATCCTCTAATTTCGGAGCTGGGCGCTGTTGTTTCGGCCGCCTGCCTGGCTCACGACATGGGAAATCCTCCCTTCGGACATGCCGGTGAAGAAGCCATTTCGAGCTACTTCCGAAATGGAAACGGCCAGAACCTGGAGCTGATGCTGAAACCCGAAGAATGGAAGGATTTCGTTTATTTCGATGGTAATGCCAATGCCCTTCGACTACTTAGCCACCAGTTTAACGGACGCCGGGCCGGAGGTTTTGCCCTTACCTATACCACGTTGGCCAGCATTGTCAAATACCCTTTTGAATCGGTCAATGTCACAAAACCCAAATTTGGTTTTTTCCAGTCTGAAAAGGCATGCTACGAGGCAATTGCCAGTGAACTCAACATCAAGCAGCTCTACAACAATCCGCTAAAATTTGCGCGCCATCCCTTAGTTTTTCTAGTTGAAGCGGCCGATGATATTTGCTACCAACTAATGGATCTGGAAGATGCTCACAAACTGGGTATCCTGACCTACGAGCAAACCAAACTGCTTTTCCTGAACTTTTATGATAAGGGGAAAGATAAGAATTTATTAAAAAAGATTGAAGCCACATTTAAAGAAGTATTGGACCACAATGAGCGTATTGCTTACCTGCGTGCCGGGGTGATCAACAAACTGGTACACGAATGCATCGCTGAATTTGAAGCCAACCAGGATGCCATCATGAAAGGTGCTTTCCAGCAATCGCTGATCAGCCAAATTAAAGGCATATCGAAAATTGCCATGGATGAGATTCAGGCCTTGTCCATCGAAAAAATCTACAAACACCGAGCGGTTGTAGAAGTTGAGATTTCCGGACACCAGATTATCGGAACGCTTCTCGAATCCTTTACCGAAGCCGTTTTATCGCCCGACAAAGGCTATTCTAAACGACTGATTTCGTTGATGCCCATTCAATACAAAGTCGACCACCATTCGACCTATGAAAAGGTGCAATCGGTAATCGACTTTGTGTCGGGCATGACAGATCTATATGCCCTGGATTTATTCCGGAAGATAAAAGGAATCAACCTGCCTTCGTTGGGCTAAAGCTCACGAAGTTTCAGCTTTCTCCAGTGTACTTTAATACCACCGCCATCATGAATTTGCAGGGCAATACTTCCTTTGCCTTCGGCAATTTTATCGTCGGTCATGTCGCACATTTGGTGTCCATTCAGCCAGGTGGTGACATGACCACCTTGCAGGCGTATCTTCATTTTATTCCACTTACCCATTTTCAGGTAGCCTTCTTCCTCATCAGGAATCTGGCAAATCCATCCGCGGCCATACGACTCGTAAATACCGCCTGAATCGTGGTTTGGAGGAGCTACTTCCACTTGCCAGCCACTCACTTTGGTGCCTTCAAAAGTAGAACGGAAAAAGATCCCGCTATTGCCATTGGCTTCTTGCTTAAATTCAACTTCCAACTCAAAATCATCGTACGATTTTTCAGTTGAAAGGTACCCATAAGCTTTGTCCGGGCCACTTTCACAAATCAATTCACCTTTTTCTACATACCATTTTTCTGTGCCATGAATTTTCCAACCATCCAGGTTCTTTCCATTAAACAGGTTGATTACATCTTTTTGTGCCAGCAGCGGCCCAGCGCACAGCAGCAGCGCCAGCAAATACGTCAGTTTTTTCATTCAAATTAGTTTTATGATTTTATTTATTTCGCCAGCTCACCTTTTAGCAAACTAACATTATTTTTCAACTGTTCGATTGTTTCATCTTTGGTTTGAAGATCAACTTTCAGCTTTTGCACTTGTGATTTCAGAGTGGATAACTGTCCCGACAACTCTTCGATAGTCGCATTTTTCGATTTAAGTTGAAATTCCAGTTTCCCGTTTTCATCTTTCTGACGATTCTGATCAAAGCGAATTTCGGAAAGATCACCAGTTAGCTTCTTCACTTGCGAAGAAAGGTTTTTTTTGTCATCCTGCAATGCCTCGATCTGCTCTTTATAGCCTTCCATCTGCTGGCTATACTGTCTTTTTTCGTATTCAAAAGCATAAATTTTCTCTTCAATGCTGGCATCTTTCTCCTGCACATTGTTGGCTAGCGTATTGATTTGTCCGTTCAAGTCACTAATCAGCTGGTCCTTCTCGGCATTGCTTCCCATCAGCTCGGTCTTGGTTTGTTCATAATCCGCAATCAAATGTTCAATACGATCGGCTTTAGCCTGATTCTCATCGGTCAAATCACGCACCCGTTGTTCGGCACGTAACTTAGAAGATTCCATGTCCAGGTATTTCTTTTTCGACACACATGATGCAGCCAAAACCCCCACACATGCAATGAATATAAAAAGTTTGCTTGTTCTCATCTGATTCAATTTTTATTGTAAACAATAAGCCGGGATATAGAATCCTAATTCATTGTGAATTTAAGAGGATTAAACTCCCGGATTGTTTGATTTTAAACTATTTTTTCGTTGTTTGGTTAATTCGAATAAATAACGTCTTTCTCATAAATATGTTATTCAAATTGTACTTTTAAATTTATTCTGACGTTATTAGCTAAAAATAGGAAAAACTCTGAGCTAAAAAAAAGACCGCATGAGAAATCTGATAATATCTTTATTTCTTCTGTTTAGTTTAACAACAGAAGCACAAGTCAAACAACTCAAGGGCCGAGTGGTTGATTCGGCAAGCCAGGCAGGAATTGCCTATACAAACATTGGCGTCGAAGGAACATTTTACGGAACAGCCAGCGATGCCCAAGGCTTTTTCGAACTTAAAGTTCCGGAAGAATTTCAGAAAGAGCAGCTATTTTTCTCCGCTGTGGGTTATGAAAACCAGACGTTCGACATTGCGACCTTATTGCAAAAAGACTTCGTCAAGATTGACCTGACCGAGCAGACTTATGACATTGAGAACGTCGATATTGCCGCACAATCACGGGTTCTTTTTCGAATTATAAAATCAGCAGCCAGCAACATTCCGCAGAATTTCCACCAAGGGCCGCTGGGGATGAAGTTATATTACCAGGAAGAGTTGAAAACAGCCGATGGTACACAACAAAAACGGGAAGCTGTCATTGATTTTTTTGATGAAACAGCTTATCGTTCGCCGTCCATTACCGACGCGTTCAAAAACCGTCACTACCAATTCAGCGAAGTTAAAAAGGACTTTGAATCCTACTCGATTGCAAGTGGAACAACCGGATTTGACGAGCTGATTGAGATGGATATTGCCCGCTTGGCCAACAGTGTTTTAAACGCCCACTTACTCAACGATTTTGACTTACAACTGGAAAGCATTAGCCCTTTCAATGGCGATTCGGTGTGGGTAATTTCCTACAAAACCAGAAAAACCGATTTGGCGCACACCGGCGACTACTACGCCACCCGGCTGGATGGGAAGATTTATATCAGTCAGAATAATTACGAAATCCTGCGCAATGAGTGTGTTGTTGAATCGAAACACAACAACCCCCATAACCGTTCGCTGGCAACCAAGAAAAACGAACAAAACCAGGTAAGCTACCATTTTACTGCCACATACAAGCCACAAGCGGGAAAGTACAGCTTGAACTACCTGGACTGTGATAAAACATTTACCGACTCGAAAAACAAAAAAATAACCCTTAGCAGAAAAGCCAGCGTGCTGGATTTAAGCACCAGCCCGACCAAACAAACAGGGAAAGATTATTTTGAGAACGAAGCTTACGTGGAAAACTTTTGGAACAGTTTCAAACGCCCACAGTAACCAAACAAAGAGGCGCAAACAAAAAAGCCATCCGGGAAATCCCGGATGGCTTTTTTGCGTTTCATCGCAATTGGAAACCTTAATCTTTGGCCTCAAACAATTCTTTTTCATCAACTGACTTAACGTTTAAGCTATCTTTTAAGGTGCGGGTCACGATATTGTAAGGCCCGGTAATCACCTCATCACCACCAGTAATTCCACTTAAAATCTCAATGCTCATGTTATCCTGAATGCCAGTTTCAACGCGTTTTTTGCGGGCTAAACCCTCTTCCAACACAAAAATAACTTCTTCCTTTTCATCTTTTGAAGTATCTTCGCCCGACTCAGCTTCATCCTTAACAATCCGGGTGGTAACCGCCTGAATAGGCACTGCGATCACCCCTTTTCGGGTTTCTGTTTGAATATCAACAGTAGCTGACATGCCCGGGCGAAATGGGTAGATATTCATCGATGAACTATCAATCAAATCGAGGTAAGAATCGCGCAGCAATAGCACTTTCACATCAAAATTGGTTACCTGATCGGACGAAGACCCGACCGTATTGGCCGAGTTGGCAATTTCAGTGACAATTCCCTTAAACGTCCGTTTCAGATAAGCATCCACCTCTACCAAAGCAGTATCGCCTTTCGACACCTTGACAATATCATTTTCGTTCACTTCCACTTTCACTTCCATTCGATCCAGATCTGCCACCACCATCATATCAGTTCCGGCATACATATTGGTTCCAACGACCCGCTCGCCTTTTTCAACATTAAGCTGCGAAACTGTTCCATCCATGGGCGCATAGATCTTGGTTTTCACCAGTTGTTCTTCGGCCTCAGCCACCGATGCTTCAGCCGACTTCACCGCAAACTCAGCAGCGCGTACCTCTGCAGCAGCTACCTTGTAACCAGCCTGTGCCGTTTCAAAATCAGACTGCGCAACGGCTTGCTGATCATACAATGTTTTAGAACGTTTGAACGCCAACTCCCGCTCAATCAACTGTGCTTCCGTCTGCGCCAATCGGGCCTTCGATGAGTTCAAGCTGGCTTCGGCCCGGTTCAGCGCCTGAATATAAATATCAGGTTTGATGACCATGAGCAACTGCCCTTTTTTCACCTCATCTCCTTCTTCAATATCCATTTCAATGATCTCACCCGAAACATCCGGGCTTATTTTGACTTCGGTTTCCGGCTGCACCTTCCCGTTGGCCGTAATCAGCTCAGTGATGGTTTTACTTTCAATTTTCTGAGTTGTGACTTTGACTTCAAACTCTTTCCCAAACCAACCTTTCTTTTTTCCAACAACCAGCACAATAATGAGAACGACTAGAAGAGCGAGTAAATAAGGGAGTAACCTGTTTTTCTTTCTTTTTGCCATGGTGCATTTATTTGGGTCAATTCTAGCGATCAGGATTTTTGTTTGTTAAAAGTACGACATTTCGATAACTTATGACAAACGAAATGGGAATATACACCTGTGGCCCGCAAATGAAATAGAACGGGCCACAGATCAATGTTCTTATCTGCTTGATTCGTTTTAGACCAACAAAACCTAGCCGGTTGCTATTTCAGCACCAAACGTGCAGTACGCCGGCTTTTTTGTTCCAAAAAGAGTTGTCGGTCCTGCTTCATCTTCGTCATGGCATCGTTGTTATAAAAACGGATGGTTGCCAAAATCAAATCGGTATTATAAAGCACATCGAACTCTTTACGTAACTCCATCACCAAAGATTCCAAACCCACTTCAGGTTCATCAATACATAGCGAAAGGTCAATAGCCGATTGCTGGATCAGGTTCACTTTTATCCGGCGCTTTTTAAATAAGCTGAACACCTCCGACAGTTGATCGATTCCAATAAAGGAGAAGTCGGAAGGCGACAAGGTGATCAGGGCCTGTTTTTTCTTCAGAATAAAAATGGGTACCAAATCCAATTGGTGATCCACATCGTGAATCATGGTACCGGCCTGATCCGGAAAATCGAACGGACGAACCAAGAGTGGAATTCGTTTATTTCGCAGGGGCTTAATCGTCTTGGGGTGAATAACTTTTGCACCGGAATAAGCCAGCTCAATCGCTTCCTTGTATGATAATTCTTCCAGCTTAACCGTATCCTGAAAATCGACCGGATCGGCATTTAAAACGCCAGGAACATTTTTCCAAATAGTTACACTTTCGGCATTCAACAAATTACCCAAAATGGCCGCCGTGAAATCGGATCCTTCCCGCCCTAGCGTGGTTGTTTGATTGGTATTGGTTGACCCAATGAAACCTTGCGTTATATAAAGGTCAACATCCTTAAAAGTAAAATTATTATTGATGAGCATCTCTGACCATTTATAGTCCACAAGCGCTTCGCGGTGCGTGTCATCGGTACGTAAGCTTTGACGGATATCCATCCACTGGTTTTTCAGACCGCGCTTATTCAGGTAGGCCGAAATAATAGCTGTAGAAATCAATTCCCCGTAGCAAACCATTTGGTCATACTCGTAATCGAAATTAAGCGACGGACTTTCAGACAGCCGCTGGTTCAGCAAAGCAAACAGCTGCTTCACCTGCCCCAGATCGTCTTCGCCTAAGCCCAAGTCGGCAATAATACCAGCATGATAATCTGAAATACGCTGAAACACCTCCAGACTTTTCTTTCCCTTATTGAAGTAGCTCTTCACCAACTCCTCCAACTCATTGGTGGTATTGCCCATAGCCGAGACCACAATGACCTTTTGCCCTGGAAACCGCTCAATAATTGACGCGGCATTTTGGATCGCACTTGCAGAGCTTACCGAGGCTCCGCCAAATTTAAATATCTTCATAGGTCGTATTTTTCAGTCAAACTTTAAGGTGCTAAAATAATTAGTTTTAGATCATCATAAAACTATTTTTATCAGCCGCTGAATTTTATTTTCAACACCTAAAAATAATGAAATGGTTGGCCAAAAAAACAGAACCGTCAGACGACGCGCCAATAACTGCATTTGAGTATGTTTTGCAAGTCCCAAAAGAAAGACAATGCCACGAACTGAAGAACAGCAGAGGCGCTCTTCGCAAAAAAAAAACAGATAGCGCCTTAGTGCATCACAAAATTCCCTTTCTTCTGAATGGCTCTGGCCCAATAGACAAAAGGCGTATCTGCCGCGGCTACGGCCCATTTTAGCAAGTAAGTTGTGATCAGGATCTCCCACAGCACGCTCATTTCAAACACGCCCCAGAAAGCAATGATCGTAAACACCACACTATCCAGCAATTGCGAAACCATCGTGCTCAGGTTGTTGCGCAACCACAACTGACGAGTTGTTGGAAAGCGTTTTTTCCAAAAATGAAAAGCCCAAATATCATGACTTTGTGAAACCAGATAAGCAGCCAGACTGGCAACCATTATTCGCGGCATCATCTTAAAAATAGTGCTTAAAGCTTCGTGTGTAGTTCCGGCAAACGTATCCCCTTTCAACGGGAAAAAATAAAGCGCCAGGTTCATCAGCATAGTCATGGAAATCAAACTGAAAAACCCGATCCATACGGCCTTTTTCGCATCTTCACGCCCGTAATTCTCCGATAAAATATCAGTCACCAAAAAAGACGTTGCATAAACAATATTGCCCAAGGTAGCCACCAGTCCAAACAGTTCAACGGTTTGAATAACCTGAATGTTGGCCACAATGACTGAAATGGGAATCCACATGATCAATCCCCATTTTCCAAAGAATTTATAGGCAGCTATAATTAACAGGAAATTGGCCAGTAACATAACCAGCCACAGTAGTTCGTTGTGCATTTTTTTATTTTTTTAGGCAGGGTGATGCCACCTGCTGTTCACGAAAAAAATATCGGCGTAAAGATAATTATTTTGCCAACATTATCCCGGAAATCATTCGCCCGGTATCGGTTCCATCACGTCGTGCCGAATAAAAAAGCGACTGGTGGGAAAAGGAACAAAATCCCATAAGTTCGATTTGTTCCTCGGGAACACCCGCTGTCATTAAAAGGCTCTTATTGGCTTCCCATAAATCAAAGTAGGCTTTCCCCTTAGAGGTAGAGGGCTTTAACAATTTGCGGTAATTGGGCAATCTTTCGCGCACCGCCCGAATCACATCCTCCCCTACTTCATAGGCATGCAAGTGGATGGATGGACCAATGCCGGCAATCAGGTCTTCCGACATGGTGTTAAAATGACGTTGCATTTCATACACCGTTTTACTAGCGATTTTTCCAACAGTTCCCCGCCAGCCGGCATGAATAGTTCCCACCACCTGCTGCACTGGATCATAAAGCAAAATTGGAACGCAATCGGCTGTTTGCACACAGACGCAACAATGGGGCTGATTGGTAATTAAAGCGTCGGTTTCGTCTAAATCAGCAGCCACCGTAAGTTCATTAACCACCGCAACCCGAGTACCGTGCACCTGCCGCGGAATAACCAATTGAGCCGGATCAAATTGAAAAGCGTTAGCCAGTTCTTGTCTATATGATTGGTACCTTTCAGGCGGATCCCCGGTAAAGCGCGATTGACCATTGCCTCCCCACCCTTTTCGGGTCGACGAAAAATGAAAAATACCGGATTCGGTTAATTTACGAAATTTCAAAAATGATTTTTCTCCATGCTGAATACATTCCATCTTTTTCCTTTTCATACAAAACTACAGAATAAACGACAGATTAGTATTTATTTACTACCAGTGTTAATTATAACTTAAACGCAAGTAGTTACACCAATCCGTTAAACATCCCCTTAGCCTTTTAGCAAGTCGTTCATTTTTTGCTTATCCAGAATGCGCACCGTTCGGCGTTGCACTTCGATATAACCTTCCTGATCCAGCTCGCCCATGGCACGGCCCAGCGATGGGCGTGTCACCCCGAAAAACTCAGCCAGTTGGGCCTGCGACAAGGGTAGCTCCACCACCGCCAGTCGATCGCCGGCCAAATCAAGCAGATAGTGCGCTATCTTTTGCCGAATGGTTTTAAACGATAAGAACTTCATGCGCTGCGACAGGAACTGCGCCCGCGAAGAGATCGAATTCAGGTAGTTGGTCAGAATCTGTGAATCATGCTGCAACAGCTTGAGGAACTCAACCCGCTCAATACTCAGCAAGCTTACCTGCTCGTTGGCAATCACTGTCACCGGAAACCGGTTGTTCTGCCCAAACAAAAAAGCAGCAGCCAAAGGCCGTGGAGCTTCAATATCTTCAATTTTGATCGTTTTCCCGGTATAGTCAGCCATTTCCCCTTTCACACTTCCTCTCAAAACAATAAACAAGCGGTTGCACTCATCACCAGCATGCACCACCAACTCGTTTTTCTCAAAATTTCGGATCTGATAATGCACCCCCTGCAAAATCGTGGTCAGCTGCTCCGGCGTCAGCCCCCTGAAAATAGGCGATCGGCTTAATAAATCATAATTCAGCATAAAAAAACCAAGTTTGTAACATTTGATACAATTCTCCCAACACGGACTAGCTACATTTGTTGCATCAAACATAGGAAAAGATGATCAGAGAAATCGTAAAAATAGATGAAGAGTTGTGTGACGGATGCGGATTATGTATCCCCAATTGTCACGAAGGCGCATTGCAGATTATCGATGGAAAAGCCAGATTGATCAGCGAGTTGATGTGCGACGGACTAGGTGCATGCCTGGGGCATTGCCCGCAGGGAGCTATCGAGATTGAGAAGCGCGAAGCCGAAGAATACGATGAAGTGACGGTGATTAAGCAGATGATTCCGAAAGGCGAAAATTTGTTGATCGCTCACCTGAAACATCTGAAAGATCATGGTGAAACCGGATTTTTACAGGAAGCTGTTCGTTATCTGAAGGCCAATGAGGAGGAGATTAATGTGAATGTATCGGCCATCATTAGTGAAGTGCATAACAGCAAACCCCAGGGGCAAGAGCAAAGTAGTGGTTGTGGCGGTGGATGCCCCGGGTCTGCTCCGGTAAGCTTCGAAAAACCAGCCTTTATGATGGCTCCGCAAGCAACAGTAAGCCACAGCGGACAATCGGAACTGCAGCAGTGGCCCGTGCAAATGCACCTCATCAACCCCGCTGCGAGCTACTTTCAAGGGGCCGACCTGTTGGTGGCTGCCGACTGTGCAGCCTTTGCACACGGAAGTTTTCACGACACCTTTATCAAAGGGAAGAAATTAGTGATCGCCTGCCCAAAACTGGACCAGGGGAAAGAAATATATGTCGAAAAATTAGTCCGACTGATTGATGAATCCAAAGTCAACACCATCACCGTAGTGGTTATGGAAGTGCCGTGCTGCGGAGGTTTATCGCAACTGGTGCAAATTTCCATTGACCGGGCAAGTCGCAAAGTGCCGGTAAAAGAAATTGTAGTTGGAATAAGAGGGGATGTTTTAGCCGAGGAATGGATTTAAGAAGTAGTGGCCGGGAATACTGCATCCCGGTCTCTTCTTTTGTCACCCCAAAATCAATATAAATTTATGGCAGAGCTGCATCAAACAGCGAATAGAGTCATCCTGAACGTGTTTCAGGATCTCCAACTAGCGAGCAGCTATTCGTTAACCAAGAAAGATTCCGGGACAAGTTCGGAAAAGCATCTTCGCGTTGTCGTCACCACCATCAAATAAAAAATTATTTAATCAGAAAAAATAGCGTTTAGTTATGGAAAATATGTTTTGTTTTCAGTGCCAGGAGGCTTCAAAAGGAATTGGATGTACCATTAAAGGAGTTTGTGGAAAACCAAGCGATGTAGCCAACCTTCAAGACACCTTGCTTTTTGTGTTGAAAGGAATTTCAATTTTAAATACCGAATTAAAAACTGTTGGTAAGGCCGATGCCAAAGCCAATAAAGTCATTTTTGATGGTCTGTTTAGCACCATTACCAATGCTAACTTCGATCACACGTCCTTTGTCATCCGCATCAAAAAAGCGCTGAAGTTCCGCGACGAACTAAAAGGAAAAGTGGCCGATGCCAGTCTGCTCATTAGCCAGCACGAATCGGTGCACTGGACAGCAAAAACTGGCGAAGAGTTTGAAGCCAAAGCCCAGGAAGTAGGTATTTTAAGTGAAAAGAACGAAGACATTCGGTCGCTGAAAGAGCTGATTATTTATGGATTGAAAGGATTGGCCGCCTACGCCGAGCACGCTTACAACCTGAAGCATGAGAAACAGGAAATTTTCGACTTCTTGCAAGAAGCACTAGCCGCAACTACCAAAGATCTTTCGGTGGATGAATTGGTCAACCTCACTTTGGAAACCGGTAAATTCGGCGTAGATGTAATGGCGCTCTTGGATGCTGCCAACACCAGCTCATACGGAAATCCGGAAGTAACCAAAGTAAACATTGGTGTGCGTAACAATCCGGCCATCCTGATTTCGGGACACGACCTGAAAGACCTGGACGATTTGCTGAAGCAAACCGAAGGAACTGGCGTGGATGTGTACACCCACAGCGAAATGCTGCCAGCCAACTACTACCCGGAATTCAAAAAATACAGCCACCTGGCTGGTAACTATGGAAATGCCTGGTGGAAACAAAAAGAGGAGTTCGAATCTTTCAACGGCCCCATCCTGTTCACCACCAACTGCATCGTTCCACCAATGGACAAAGCAAGCTACAAAGACCGCATTTACACCACCGGAGCCAGCGGCTTAACCGGAGCCATCCATATCCCGGATCGCAAAGAAGGTGAGATGAAAGACTTCACCATGATTATTGAGCATGCAAAAAAATGTGCAGCTCCAACCGAAATTGAAAGCGGCGAAATCGTTGGTGGATTTGCACACAACCAAGTATTCGAACTGGCCGAACCCATTGTTGAAGCCGTAAAAACCGGTGCTATCCGCAAATTCTTTGTCATGGCCGGTTGCGATGGGCGCATGATGAGCCGCGATTACTATACCGAGTTTGCCGAGAAGCTGCCGAAAGATACCGTAATTCTGACGGCCGGTTGCGCCAAGTACCGCTACAACAAATTGCCTTTAGGCGACATCAACGGTATCCCTCGCGTCATCGACGCCGGACAGTGTAACGACTCCTATTCATTAGCTGTAGTGGCCCTGAAGCTGAAAGAAATTTTTGAGCTGGATGATGTCAACGATTTGCCAATCGCCTACAACATTGCCTGGTACGAACAAAAAGCGGTGATTGTTTTGCTGGCTTTGCTTTACCTGGGTGTGAAAAACATTCACCTGGGACCAACATTACCAGCATTCCTGTCGCCCAATGTAGCCAACGTATTGGTCGAAAACTTTGGCATTGCCGGAATCACAACCGTTGACGAAGACATGAAACTATTTTTAGATCCCATTGAGGAAAACGCTTCGATTTAGATTGGCTATTTATTGAGTTTAAATTTGATTTGGGAAGAAAGAAGGGGCATCTGAAAAGGTGCCCCTTGCTTTTGTATGGAACAAAAACAAAGCGTGTATCTCAAATTTTGGCTAGCGGGCTTGAACAACTTTCCGGGTTGAACCAGCGGTCAGAATTCGATTCGACCCAATTTAAATTTTTCCTTTGATGAGTGAAGGATCCAGTATACCACCCCACTCATCAAGGCAGCAAAAAAACACCACACAGAAGTGAGGTACTGTCTGAAAAACACGATAGTAACAACGCACGACAGCAGCATCAAAATACCCAACCACTTAGTTTTTCGGACTTCTGAAACAAAAAGAGGGACGATGGTTACAAACAGATATAAACAAAAGGCAGGCAACGCCAATAAACTCGGAAAATCATTATTGTACTGAACATGATAATAAACAATTCGTGGCGATACCTGATAGGATATCAAACAGAAGGCATAATAACCGGACAAAATCATACCCAAAATCAGCAGCACACGTAAGATCTTTCTCCGTTTTTCATTTTTCTCCATCAACAAGACAGAGACTGGGATTAAAGACGGCCAGATGACTTGGGCCATAACCAAAAAGAAGTAAGTACTAAATATCCGTATTGTTTCTGATCCGTCAGTGAGCAGCCTTAGCCATAAAACACCTTCCGCAAATTGCTGAACCCCAAAAAACAGAGGAATTATTGCAAAGACAAGCTGTGCCGGATGATGTACTTTTTTTACAGTCGCAACACCAATCACTGTAATGACTGCCCCACTGACAAAACTGGCTTCAGGCGAGAAACACATCCACTTTCCCTTT
This sequence comes from Sunxiuqinia sp. sy24, assembly GCF_052677165.1. Lineage (NCBI taxonomy): Bacteria > Pseudomonadati > Bacteroidota > Bacteroidia > Marinilabiliales > Prolixibacteraceae > Sunxiuqinia > Sunxiuqinia sp. sy24. The sequence continues at coordinate 335,606 of NZ_JBQYLH010000001.1, read as the reverse complement.
CTGTGAAATTTCTATTTACGAAATACCGATGAACCGTAAAAAAACTAAAAGGTACGACATAATTCCTGGTTAAAGCAGACATGCACAAATTATATTTGGGTTATCGGGCTTTGAAGCAATAAAGACAGTACGTATTTATTGAATTTGATTTGCGAAAACGCAGGGCATCAGAACAGGGTGCTCCTTGCTTTTTGGGGTTACCCTCCGGGTGTCGCGGATTCCAATCCACAATTCATTCTCTAAGCTGGCGTAAATACGTAATGTGTACATTATCCCATAGAAAAACACCAATTCTTTCGATCAACCTAATAGGTTAGCATATTGTATGTGTATTCGTCATTTCCAGACGGCCCTTCGATGATTTTAGATAGATTCGATCCGTCAAGATTACACTTGTATGTGTCTAAAGATACTGAGTTCATTGATCCACTTACCTCTACTATAAAAATTATTTCTCTCTTATCTGGACTTAGTGTAAATTCATAAATTTCAGCATCTGCGGGAATCTAAATATTTATCTTTTGTTGGTTTGTTCCATCAAGATTAGCTGTCCAAATCTCCGTTTTGGATAGAAGACCGCTTCTGAGAAAAATAATTTTATTTTCCCCAGAAATATTATTGTTTTCACTGGCAATTCATAACGTGCCATTTTCAGAAACATCAAGCCCAGAACCAACAATTACACCTCCTAAAGATGATGTGGTGGCTGGTGGTAAAAGATAATCCTGCACATCAGCAATAACATCATTTTTACAGCTAACCTGAAATACAAGCACTGATAAAGAAAATAAAAAACTGTGCGGCTAGTTAAGAGTTACGCTGCTATCCTTTGATTATTATTTAGTTGTTCGAATTCGTTTATTGTTTTGTACCCTAAAGCCGAATGCCTTCTTCGTTTGTTGTACCAGGTTTCGATCCACCGAAACAAGGATAATTGGGCTTGTTCCTGATCGAGAAAGCTCCGTTGATAGACCAACTCCACTTTTATCGTTTTAAAGAAGCTTTCGGCCACAGCATTGTCCCAGCAGTTACCTTTACGGCTCATACTGCGAGCAGCCAGCTGCTCGCGTTCCAATAGATTGGTGAAAGCATTGCAGGCATACTGGATACCACGGTCTGAATGAAAGATTAGTTCAGTCGTAATCAAACGATTCTTTACGGCCATTCTCCATGCAGGAATCGTTGTTGCTTCCGCACGCATGCCTTTGCTCATGGCCCAGCCAATCACTTTACGATCAAACAAATCAATAATGACAGTCAAGTACATCCAGCCTTTGTTGGTTCTGATATAGGTAATATCGGAAACCCAAACTTTGGCAGAGGCAGAAACCGAAAAGTTCTGGTTTAACAGGTTGGGAGCGATCGGATAGTTGTGTCTGGAGTCGGTTGTCGCTTTGAACTTTCGTTTCCGCTTGGCTTGCAGTCCTGCAGCGTTCATAATTCGCGCCGTGCGAGGACGTGACACCTTGTGTCCTAAGGCGCGAAGTTCTTCGCTCATCCGCGGGCTTCCATAGCTTTGACCACTATCCTGAAAAATCCGTTTAATTTCGACCAATAACTTTCGCTTTTCATTCCAGCGGTTTGACTCTCCATTCTGAAGCCAGTGGTAATAACCGCTTTTACTTATTTTGAATACTTTACACATCATCCGGGTAGAAAACCGGTTGCGGTGATCACTTATAAATTGGTAGATTTCCCATCGTTCACGGAGAAGATGCTGATTGCCTTTTTTAGGATATCCCGTTCCATTCTGGCTGCTCGAAACTCTTTCTGTAAGCGGGCATTTTCTCGCTCCAAATCCGTCATCTTTGGATTCCCGTAACCTGGAAAACTATTGTCTTTATACTGACTAAATTCTTTGTCAAACTTCTTTCTCATAGCATTCATAATGTAGGTAAATAAATTATACTTATCCCACCGTCCAGTCAAATGTAGCAGTTCCAGTTATTTCTTGCCGCTTTTTTCGGTTTCATACACAGTTTAATGAACACTACCCCCTTCCTCTTTCAATCACACGGAAAGCTCCACCTCACACCCGGAAACCTCCCCGACGAACGCGGAAGGCTCCAACTCACAGGCGGAAGCGCTTATCTCTGCTCCGGGAACCTTCTTAAAAAGTGTTAAGAAGCGTTGTTTGCAGGCTGTTAAAAACGCTTAAATTCATATTCTGATTAGTCTGAGTTCAAAGAATGTACTATCTTCGCAAACATCAAAAAAACGTGAAAATAAAAGCGGTTAAAACAAGCGTTAATCCTGGTTCTCTGATGAGCGTAATGCAAACAAACGAGGAACAATTTAAACACTTAATAAACCTCTTAAATAGAAATCTTTAACGAATGAGAAATTATAAGTTCATTAACAATGTTACCGGCTGGCTGGTGTTTTTAGTTGCAGCCGTTGTTTATTTAATGACGATTGAACCGACCACCAGTTTTTGGGACTGTGGTGAATTTATTACAACTTCGTATAAACTGGAAGTAGGACACCCACCCGGTGCTCCGTTCTTCATGATCCTCGGACGTTTTTTCACCCTGTTTGCCGATTCTGCCCACGCGGCCATGATGATCAATGCCTTGTCGGCTCTGGCCAGTGCGTTCACCATCTTGTTTCTGTACTGGACCATCACCCACCTGGCTCAAAAGCTGGTTAAAAAAGAGAATGAATATACGACCGGACAAGCACTGTCTATTATCGGGAGTGGTGTTGTTGGTGCCCTGGCTTATACCTTTTCCGACACCTTTTGGTTCTCGGCTGTCGAAGGTGAGGTGTATGCAACATCCTCGCTCATTACGGCTGTTGTTTTCTGGGCTATCCTAAAATGGGAGAATGTAGCCGATCAACCCCAGGCAAACCGCTGGATCATCCTGATTGCTTATCTTATGGGACTTTCCATCGGTGTTCACTTGCTGAACCTGTTGGCCATCCCTGCCATCGTATTTGTCTATTATTTTAAAAAATATAGGGTTAGCCGAAACGGAATCATTGCCAGCTTGCTGATTTCCATGGTCCTCTTAGGGGTGATCATGTATGGAATTATTCCGGGTGTTATCACAATTGCCACCTGGTTTGAGCTTTTATTTGTCAACGGGTTTGGACTTCCGTTCAACACCGGAGCCATTATTTACGCCTTGTTGCTCGTCAGTCTGATTGTGTATGGCATACATTACACAACAAAAAAGAATTTGGTGCTGTGGAACACCGTATTAGTGGCTTTCACAGTCATTGTTATTGGCTATTCGTCCTTCGCAATGATTGTTATCCGTTCGTCGGCCAACACGCCGATGGATCAGAACAGCCCCGACAATGCATTTTCGCTGCTGGGCTACCTGAATCGCGAACAATACGGCGACCGGCCACTGATAACCGGCCAGCATTACAACACACCTCTCGATCCGCAAACGCCCTATGTGCAAGGCAAACAGTATTACATCAAAAAAGATGGGAAATATGTCGTTTCTGACATTCGTCAGAAACCGCAATACGATTCGCGTTTTACCACCATCTTCCCGCGTATGTACAGCAGCCAGGCCAACCATATTGAAGACTATAAAAGCTGGGCGGGTATCGAAGGAAGAACAGTACAAATAACCAACCGGCAAGGAGAACAGGAAACCATTAAGCTACCGACCTTTGGCGAGAACCTGCAATTTTTCATCCGCTACCAGGTGGCGCACATGTACCTGCGCTACTTCATGTGGAACTTTGCAGGACGACAAAATGACACCCAGGGACATGGCGATGTGCTGAGTGGTAACTGGCTAAGCGGAATTCCGTTTATTGACTCAATCCGATTGGGCGACCAGTCTAACTTGCCCGACGTTTACGCCAACAACAAAGCGCGCAACACCTACTACTTCCTTCCATTGCTATTAGGACTGATCGGTGCTTTCTTCCATTACCAGCGCAATAAAAAAGATATGTGGGTCGTCTCCCTCTTGTTTATCCTGACTGGCTTTGCCATTGTGGTTTACCTAAATCAGTATCCACACCAGCCACGTGAGCGGGATTATGCCTACGCCGGTTCCTTCTACGCTTTTGCCATCTGGATTGGACTGGGCGTAATTGGTCTGACTGAAAGCCTGAAAAAGTGGATGCCAGAAACGGTTAGTGCCCTTACTGTTTCGCTCGTCAGCTTGATTCTGGTTCCCGGCATCATGGCTAGCGAAAACTGGGATGACCACGACCGATCGGGTCGCTACACCGCTCGCGACTTTGGAGCCAATTACCTAAATAGCTGTGAGCCCAACGGAATTATCTTCACCAATGGCGATAACGACACCTTCCCTTTATGGTACAACCAGGAAGTGGAAGGCGTACGGACCGACCTGCGGGTGTGTAACCTGAGTTACCTGCAAACCGACTGGTACATTGACCAAATGCGTCGTCAGGCCTACGACTCCGAACCACTGCCGATCACGTTCACAGAAGATCAGTACGTTCAAGGCAACCGGGATGTCATCTACCTGATGGACGACCCAAGAATTAAAGGTGCTGTTGATTTGAAAAAAGCGCTTGACTTTGTCAAAGATGACAACCCAAGAACCAAGCTCGCGCAGGCCGACAATGCCTCTTACATTCCTTCGAAAAAACTATTCTTGAAAGTGGACAAGGAAGCGGTGATCAAAAATAAAGTAGTGCCAGAATCGCAGTACGATGCCATTGTGGATACCATCTACATTGATTTTGGCAACAAAAACTACATTACCAAAGATGAACTGATGGTATTGGATATGATTGCCAATTCGAACTGGAAACGCCCCATTTATTACGCCATAACGGTTGGACGCGACAAGTACCTGGGATTGCAGGATTATTTCCAGCTCGACGGCTTCGCCTATCGGTTCACCCCCGTTAAAACAGAGCAAGCAGGGATGTATTTCGGAAGCGTAAATACCAACCGGATGTACCAGCATATGATGTACGACTTCAAATGGGGAAATATGAATGACCCGGAAGTTTACATCGATGAAAACAACCAGCGTATGATGATGAACATCCGCAACAACTTTAACCGATTGGCCGAAAGCCTGGTTCAGGAAGGTAAAAAAGATTCCGCTATTCAGGTGTTGGATAAAAGTCTGGAGCTGATTCCGCATGCGGTGGTTCCTTACAATTACTTCTCGCTGCAGCTGGCCGAAAATTACCTGGCTGCCGGAAATATCGATAAAGGATCAGCTGTCATCCGCGAAATCTTTGAATCGTACCAACAGGAAATGGATTATTTCTTGTCGCTTGACTCGAAGTTCATTGCCTCCATCGATCAGGAAATCCAGCGCATCATGTATTTCATGCGCGAAATGAGCATGATCACCAATCGCTACAAACAAGAAGATTTATCGAAAGAAATTACACAAAGTTTCAACACGTATTTTCAAGCATACAGCACCATTAACTAATGCTAAGAGTTGACCCAAGAATACGGCCCCCGAAGTTGGCAACCCGCTTTTTCCCCGACGCTATATGGCGCCTTTCGGGGAATAAAAAACAGGTGGTGCTGACCTTCGACGACGGGCCGGTTCCTGAAGTCACTCCTTGGGTTTTGAAGCTGCTGAAAGAAGAAAACATCAAGGCCTGTTTTTTTTGCGTAGGCGAAAATGTTCAACGCTATCCCGATTTGTTCCAACAAATCAAAGCTGAAGGACACCAAACCGGAAATCACACCTTCAACCATGTGCAAGGCTTGAAAAAAACAGATGAAACTTTTTTGGCCAATGTTGAAAAAGCGGCCGGTTACATCGATTCGGCTTTTATGCGTCCACCCCATGGCTGGATGCGCCAATCGCAGTACCGACAGCTAAACCAAAACTATCAGGTCGTTATGTGGGACTTGATTAGCCGTGATTATCAGGCCAAAATAGGTCCCGAGACCGTTGTGAAAAATGTGCTTAACTTTGTGCGTCCAGGATCGGTCCTAATTTTTCACGACTCCATTAAGGCGCAGAAGAATTTAAAACCGGCCCTGCCAGTTGTTATTAAGAAATTAAAAGAAAAAGGATATCAATTTGCCTTGCTTCCCGAGAAAGGCAAACAACAAACAGACAAATTTTAAGGATCATGTTAAATATTTTACTCGTTGGATCAGGAGGTAGAGAGCATGCCATGGCATGGAAAATCAACCAATCAGCAAAAGTTAATCAATTATTCATTGCTCCCGGGAATGCAGGAACCGCGGAGTTTGGTGAAAACATTGCCGTAGGAGTTACCGATTTTGAAGCCCTCAAAAAAGTGGTTCTGGAAAAAGCCATCAACCTCGTTGTTGTGGGTCCTGAAGTACCCTTGGTTGAAGGACTGCACGACTATTTTCTGGCCGATGAAGAACTGAAAAACATCCGGGTAGTAGGCCCACAAAAAGCCGGCGCCTTATTGGAAGGCTCCAAAGACTTCTCCAAAGAGTTTATGGCCCGTCACCAAATACCAACAGCAAAATATCAAACCGTTACCGCCGATACGCTTGATCAGGGACTAGCTTTCTTAAAAACCATGCAAGCCCCATACGTTTTAAAAGCGGATGGTTTGGCTGCCGGAAAAGGTGTATTGATTATTGATAACCTTCCGGAGGCAGAAGCTTCGCTAAAAACCATGCTTGATGGCCAGTTTGGGCAAGCCAGCAGCAAAGTCGTTATCGAAGAATTTTTGAGCGGCGTTGAATTATCGGTCTTTGCCATTACCGATGGAAAAAATTACCAGATTCTACCGGAAGCCAAGGACTACAAGCGCATTGGTGAAGGCGACACCGGACTCAATACAGGCGGCATGGGCGCTATCAGCCCGGTTCCATTTGCGGATGCCACATTCATGAAAAAGATCGAAGAACGTATCATCAAACCAACCGTTGATGGCTTGCAGAAAGACAACATCCCCTACAACGGTTTTATCTTCTTCGGATTGATTAACTGCAGCGGTGAACCTTATGTCATTGAGTACAACGTGCGCATGGGAGACCCGGAAACCGAAGCAGTAATGCTGCGTATTAAATCCGATTTTGTTGACTTGCTGGAAGCTGCTGCTAACGGAACCATGGCCGAACAATCCATTGAAATAGATGAGCGTGCCGCCGTAACGGTTATGATGGTTTCGGGAGGCTACCCGGGCGATTACGAAAATGGCAAAGTGATGACAGGCTTCGATCAGGTACAAAACAGCCTGCTGTTTCATGCCGGAACCAAGCAAGCAGGGCAAAAAGTTGTTACAGCCGGTGGACGCGTGCTTGCCATCAGTTCGTACGGAGCAAACCGACAGGAGGCTTTGGCTCAGTCGTATGCAAATGCAGAAAAAATTGGCTATGAAGGCAAATACTATCGTAAAGACCTCGGATTTGACTTGTAAAGTCTCGTCCTCCCTGGCTCATTGCTGAAAGGAAAAAGAGACAACCAACCATTGATAATTTATGATACTCAGAGTACTCAAAACAAACCAGGCATACCATTTCATCCTTATTCCGCTATTGGTCGCAGGACTTTGGTTTCGTTCCTATATTGATCCAGTCTATTTCCCCTATTTTAATGGCGAAAATGACATGTTCTTATACCGGCTGGTTCATCACTTGGTTGCACATTCAGCTTTGTTAAGCAATTTGCTTTCCATGCTGTTTGTAGTCATTTTTTCCTTTCTCATTCTAAAACTAAACACCGAATATGCCTTTATTCGGGTGCGCACCTTTTTACCATCCAACATTTTTGTGTTGATTATTGGTGGCCTCGTAACCTTGCACACCCTGCATCCGGTGTATTTCGCCTTACTTTTCCTGCTTCTTTGTGTCGACCGGATTTTCCAGTCCTACGAAAAGGAAAAGTTTCATGAAAGTGCTTTCGAAGCCGGATTTCTCATTGGGCTAGGGTCTTTGTTTTACCTCAACCTGATCTTCTTCTTCCCGGTTATCTGGATTGGATTTGCCTTAATCAAGAAACGTCCGCAATGGCGAAATTTCGCACTTCCGGTGCTGGGGCTAGGCGTCCCATGGTTGTTTACCTGGTCATACCATTACTTAACCAACCAGCGGCCTGCCTTTTGGGATACGATCCTGGTTAATTTTGAAACCGAAAACTCCTTTTTTAGTGGCAACATCCCCTTGCAGGTTTACCTGGGCTACCTCATGATGATCAGCCTTTTAGGTGGAATCTTTCTTTTGAATCAGTATGACGCAAAAAAAATTAGCACCCGCAAGAATTTCCAGGTTTTTTTCCTGATCACACTGATTGCTTTTGCCTTACTCCTTTTTGTTCCCGCTGTTTCGCAGGAAATTTTGGTAATCATGTCACTTCCCTTGACCTACCTGATCTCCAACTACCTGATCTTTATGAAACAAAAGTTCTGGGGTAACCTGTTCGTTTATTTATTCATCGCCTTAATTATTTACCTGCAATTTGTATCATGACCCCCGAAAAGCCTACGCTGGCAATCTACGGCATTCAGGATCGTGACACCTATGAACATCCGTATTATGTGCACGATCATAACCTGGCAATTATGCAGAATGGGAAGGTTCGTGACTTTTTACAGCTCGAACGCCTCTCCCGGCGCAAGCGCGACAATCGCCTGCACGAACAGCTTTATCTGCTATTAAAAGACCGCAAATTACTGACAGAAACATTCGATTTGGTTTTTGTGGACAATGTTGTTGGACGTACTTTTCTGTCGGCTCAGGGAAATGCCCGCTTTGAAGCTCCACTGCCTAAAGAGTTGGCTGCTGACCTGGAAGAAGGACATTGCTGGTGGTTCGGCAAGAAAGCCACTGCCTGGGCTCTGAATCATGAGCTGGCTCATGTGTTCACCTGCCTGCCTTTTTTCGGAAACTTCAAAAACAACAGCCTCCTGGTTCATTTCGACGGCGGCGCCAGCAAAAGCAACTTCTCAGCCTGGATCTTTGAAGATAACACCATCCGCAAAATTGAAGCACACTGGAATTACCAACACCTCACCGCTATTTTTAACGCCAATGCACTAGTATTCTCCATTATTGGAGCTAAACAAAACGAACAAAACTCGGTGCCGGGAAAAATGATGGGGCTGGCCGGACACGGGAGCTACAAACCAGAACTTGAAAAGTGGCTTCAGAAACACCAGTATTTTCAAAATATCTGGAGTAAAAAATCAAAGTTCTTCAAGCAGGCGAAAGCCGATTTCAATCTCAACCTAAAATCCTTTGACCAGAAAAATCCGTGGGTACAAAACCTGATTGCCACACTTCATGAACTCTTTGTGCGCGAAACCTTGCACATTTTTGAGCGACTTCAACAACAAAGCAACTCCAACACACTTTACTATTCCGGCGGCTGTGCCTTAAACATTGTAGCCAATACCCGACTCATTCAATCGGGCTTATTTAAAGACGTGTTTATCCCGCCCTGCTGCGAAGACTCGGGACTTGCCCTTGGTGCCGCCGCTTTTGCCGAATGGAAAAAACACGGGCAACTTGAAACACATTCACCCTACCTGAATAACTGGAACTTGGGTAAAAATACGCTAGAGTACAGTTCCGAAGATTTAAGACAAGCAGCTGAACAACTGCTCCAAGGACATGTAATTGGTCTCTGCAATGGATATGGAGAAGCAGGCCCACGTGCGCTGGGAAATCGCAGTTTGCTGTGCCTGGCCAACACCCCTAAGCTGGCTCAAAAAGTGAGTATGCACCACAAGAAGCGCGAATGGTACCGGCCGGTGGCGCCAGTCATGCTTGAGAAAAACACCCGCTACTTTACCGGTCAACAAGACATTCATCATTTAAGCCAATACATGCTGATGGACTTTAACGTTCTTCCCGAGAAACAGGAAGAATTAGCCGGAGCTGTACATGTCGATGGAACGGCTCGTATTCAAACCATATTTGAACGGTTACAAAATCCCTATCTGTGGGATTTACTATGCCTGCTGGATGAAAAGTACGAGGTCAGAGCTTTGATCAATACTTCATTCAATGCACAAGGAGAACCTATTGTGCATACCGCCGAAGATGCCTTCCAATCGGCCAAAAAGATGAAAATTGCGGGGGTGGTCATTCAGGGGAAGTGGCAAGCCATCACCCCCTAATCTGTCAGCATTAAGTCAACTATAGACGGAGATTTTTTTCGCACCGATTCAATAGTAGTCAATTGATCTATCGACCATCGGTGAATGAGCAAATCCGTCTCGTCGGGCATCAGTATATCTTGCCAACAAATTACTGATTATAGGCTATCATCAGCAATAAATACAGTTTATCCTTTAAGATTTACCCATTACCCCCGAGAAGGAATAACTGCGTCCTTAAGCTCAACAGAGGCATGCAAGGGTAAGCTAAAATAAAAACAGCTTCCTTTTCCCATCTCTGATTCAACCCGAATTTCGCCACCCAACAGCTCCACTAATCCCTTACAAATACTCAACCCGAGTCCGGTTCCTTCAGTCATCTGCAAATTCAGATCCTGAAAAAACCGCTCGAAAACAAATTGCCGTTGGTCTTCACTGATTCCGACACCGGTATCTTTCACATAAAACTCAAGCTCATGGTTTATTGAAGCAGGCGCGAGCACATAACCAAACTCAATCCAACCTTCATCAGTAAATTTAACAGCATTGTCAAGCAGGTAATTCAGGATTTGCTTAAGCCGCACAGCATCAGTCTCCACCATAACTTGCCCATCTTCTGAAAAGGTTGGAGCTTTCAATTCCAGCAAGTGTTTCCGTTTTAGTCGGTGACGCCGAAGCTGAGCTTCATACACTTCCTTCATGAGCTGATTCAGATCGGTGGGTTCAATAAAAAGAGACAGTTGACTGGCATCCAATTTCGAGATATCCAGGATATCATCTATGATTCGTAGCAACTGGCTACCTGCATTTTGAATAATCCCTTTATAATGCAAGAAGGATTTCTCTTCAAGTTCAAGCCTCAGCAAATCCGAAAAACCAAGAATCGAGTTTAGCGGAGTCCGTATCTCATGACTCATGTTGGCCAAAAAAGCCGATTTCAACTGATTACTCTCCTTAACCTGTTCCACCAGCTGTTTTAAATCTTCACTTCTTTGTTTGGTCCGCTCATTATCAAGCTGAATAGCGATACTGCTTTTCACATCATCAATCATCATGTTCAAGCCCATAGCCAGTGAGTCAAGATCATCATTCTGCTCCGACAACTCAACTTGAGCCGAATAGTTACCCTGAGCAACCTGCATAATCACCCGGATCATCTCACTTATTCGTTTTCTATCTGCTGGTGTAGTCATTGCATTCGGGACTTTGAAAAGTTACACTTAGTTTTGTCGATCAGCCGGAACCTCCTTAAGCCAGGCCATGGCTTCCTGCTCGGTTTTAAAGAAACGCATTTTTTGCTCATTGCTAACCCCAATAACAAATGATGCCAATACCAGAGCCACCGGATGAAGACCAAAAAGTGCGATGCGATGCGTTTGGCTATCGTCGCCAATTTGCGTCCATAATTTACGGGCTCCCGAGGAGTTCTTGCCCGCTTGATTCAGATCGATCAGGTAACTCACTGGCTGCGCCGAGCCAGAAAGCATTTTATCAAATAAATCAAGATAGGTGTAAGCCATTTCTGAAGTTTGCTCTCCACTAGCCGTAATATGAAAGATATTGCCCTCGATCAAACGAATGCAATTGTGATTAATCCACATTTCATCTTTAGAGATTTCTCTGGTTGTAATTTTCTGATTCATGGGGTTCCGCAATGTTCCTCTTTAAGCACTGTCCAACGTGTGGCGGTATGGCAAGCAGGGGGTTGCAGGCTTCGTTCATATCCTCCGTTACCAAAGTTGAAGCGAGAGACAAAGTTTCGCATACCACAGAAACCCTTGTTTGTTATACCGTGTTTTGTGTGTTCGCCATTTCTTGTTGCCATTTAAAACCGTTCGAATGTTCTTATAATTCTGAATGAGGAATTAATGATTTAAAAATTTTATTATCATGCAATTTTTCAAAATGTTTTTCATTAAGCAGTTCGTCTTGCATGGTACCAGACAATTCAATTGCCTTTTTAATATCTTTCAAAGCTTCATCTTGTTTATCCATTTTTGCATAAGCACAAGCTCGCTGCCAGTATGCCAGAGAGTACTCATCATCATGCTCGATAGCATTATTTGAAAGATTTAATGCCCAGCGTACTTCTCCTATTTCTAATAGTGCATCAGCCTTATAGGTCATTGCTTCAATATCATTCGGTTTTATGCTTAATATTTCATCATATATTGATATTTTATCCTCTTCACTTTTTTCCAGACCAGCACGCAGCCATAAGGAGTGAATCGAATTTGTTTCTGTTATATTTTGTTGCGTTTCTATTATTACTTTTGAACGTTCGGTCATCTTCATCTCAATTTGCTGCAAACGTTTTTCATAATCTACTGTAAGCGTCTGTAACTTTCTTGCCATATCATTCTTTAAGCTTTTTTTGATATCGTTCAGCGAGCGCCAACCTAAAAGCACAAGCAAAGAAGCTGCAGCAGTAATAATATAAAATATATTATTTACGGTGCTTGTGGTATAATTTATTGCTCTATCTGCTGACTCTAATTTAGCTTCCGAAATTTGTTTTGTGACTTGTGCTTTCAAACTTAGATTTTCCTGCCTTAAACTTTTTATTTCGTCAAGTATATATCTTTCAATAAATGGTTTGAATAGCGGCTCATGGATAGTGTCAGTATCAATAGTACTTTTTGAAAATAAAATAAACGGTATGCTTAAAAATATTATTACTAAAAACAATTTTGACATGATAGTAGTATTTTTTTTACATTCTTAATTTCACCACAAGTATTATGTTGATATATAACACAGACAACTTTTTCACCTACTTCCTTATCGTTTCAAAAATAAGACCTTAGAATTCTTCCTTTCGGACTTTTAAAGAAAAAACGAATATTTTCTTTCTTTTTGTGACACACAACAGGAAAACAATAGCATATTCCAAAGTTAAACTATTTATTGAAAAACAAAACACCTATAGAACCGATACAAATTTTCGATATCGTGTAACGTCTTGCCTCGCTATCCGTCCTAAGTAATGTATTCCTCATCCCAATTTATCCGATAAACGAACCAGAAGGAAAAATTACCATTGACACCCAGAATTCCGCCGTTCATCGAATAAATTTCTGAAATAAGTACTGATTTTATCAATTTTGATTGCACAAAGCCGAAAACAAGAAAACAATGATTAAACTAAACAACATTCACAAATCCTATGTCATGGGAAGCAGCAAGCTCCACGTGCTTAAAGGAATAGACCTGGACATCGAACAGGGCGAATTTGTCTCCATCATGGGTTCCTCCGGATCCGGAAAATCCACCTTACTCAACATTCTGGGCATACTTGACAATTATGACGAAGGGGCCTACCATCTGGACCAAAAACTGATTGCCAACATGAGCGAAAAGAAATCGGCCCAACTCCGAAATGAAATGGTGGGTTTCGTTTTTCAATCCTTCAACCTTATTTCGTTTAAAAATGCCATGGAAAATGTGGCTCTCCCCCTTTATTACAAAGGCGAAAAGCGGAAAAAGCGGAATGCTACAGCCATGGAATATCTGGAAAAACTGGGCTTGGCTCCCTGGGCCGAACATATGCCCAACGAGCTGTCGGGAGGACAAAAACAACGGGTAGCCATTGCCCGTGCGCTAATCTCGCAGCCCAAAATAATTCTGGCTGACGAACCTACCGGAGCCCTGGATACCTCCACATCGTATGAAGTAATGGAGATTTTGAAGGAGATTAATCAAGCCGGGATCACCGTCATCATTGTAACTCACGAGCACGACATTGCCGCGATGACCCAAAAAGTGGTTCGCCTGAAAGACGGACGAATTGATGAGATCATTCGTAACGGAGACCTCAAAGCATTCCGTCATACCTACACCAAAGAATTGGAAACCGCTTAACTTCTGCCTTATGTTCGATCTCGATAAATGGCAGGAAATCCTGTCAACCATCAAAAAAAATAAGATGCGCACCTTTCTCACCGGCTTTTCTGTCGCCTGGGGAATTTTCATGCTGATGATCTTGCTGGGCTCCGGCAATGGGCTAAGCAATGGTGTCGCCAACAATTTCATGAATGACGCGGTTAATGCCATGTGGATTTGGACCGGTGAAACAACCATTGCTCACCAGGGATTGAAACCGGGCCGCCCCATTCAGTTCCATAACGATGACTACGATATCATCAGCAACATCCCCGGTGTCGAAACAGCATCTGGCCGCTACTTTATGGGAAACACCCGTTATTCCTATGGAAAGGAATCAGGCGAATACACCACCGTTACCTGCCACCCGGAGCTGAATGAAGTAGATAACATGAAACTGCTGGAAGGCCGCTTCATCAATGATGTCGACATCCTTCAAAACCGAAAAGTGGTCGTCATCGGGAAAGATATTCACACCGCCCTTTTTAAGGAAAAGCTGGCGTTAGGCGAATATGTTAAAATTAACAATGTGCCCTTTAAGGTGGTGGGCGTCTGCATTGAACCCGAATCCACCCGCAATCGCAATGCATACATGCCGGTTTCTACAGCACAGAAAGTTTTCAATGGCTCCAACCGACTGCATAACTTTGCCATTACTATCAACGGCCAAACGCTGGAAGAAAGCCAGGCCATTGAAGAACGCATTCGCAATACCTTTGCCCGCAAACACCGCTTCGATGTGACCGATGAAAGCGCGCTGGGCATGTACAACAAGCTTGAAAATTACATCCAGACCATGCGGATTTTTCAGGCCATCAAAATCTTTATCTGGATTATTGGCATTGGAACCCTCATTGCCGGAATTGTCGGGGTTAGCAACATCATGCTGATTGTGGTGAAAGAACGAACCAAAGAAATCGGTATCCGCAAAGCCATCGGGGCCAGTCCGGCATCGGTCATTGGCTTAATTTTACTCGAATCGATTTTAATTACCACCGTTGCCGGATACATCGGGCTGGTGCTGGGAACCGGGCTGATGGAGCTTATCAATTACTCGATGGTCCAATCCGCGGGCGATGCAACGCAACAGGGCGAAACCATTTTCATGAATCCGACTGTCGATTTTGGCGTAGCACTAGCAGCCACCCTTTTGTTGGTCGTTGCCGGAACCCTTGCCGGTTATATCCCAGCTAAGCGAGCCGCCAGCATTAAACCAATTGTTGCCTTGCGCGATGAATAACTGAAAAAAACAACATCATGTTAGATCTTGATCTTTGGAAAGAAATATTAAGTGCCCTCAAGCAAAACCGACTGCGCAGCTTCATGACAGCCTTCGGCGTATTTTGGGGCATCTTCATGCTCATCATCATGTCGGGTGCCGGACGCGCGCTGGAAAACGGTGTCATGGAGGGGGTGAAAGCCTTTGCCACCAACTCCGCCTTTTTCTGGACCGAACGTACCAGCGTTCCCTACGAAGGCTTTCAACGCGGCCGTCGCTGGATTTATAACAACCAGGACATCGAATACATCCGGCAAAATGTATCCGAAATTGAATACCTGTCGCCCCGACTTTTTGGCTGGCAACAAAATGGAGACAACACCGTGCGTGGCGAACGTACCGGCGCTTTCAACATCTTTGGCGATTATCCTGATTACTTTAAAATTGATGGATGGACACCGATAAAAGGCCGCCTGATGAACGAAATTGACGTGCGACAAAAACGCAAGGTTTGTGTGATTGGCGAGCGCGTGGAAGAAATGATGTTCGACAAAGATGAAGACCCCATCGGCCAATACCTCAAAATCAGTGGCGTCTACTTCCAGGTAGTGGGTGTCATTCATCCTGAAACGCGAATCAATATTGGTGGTGGCAAAAAAGAAGAAACGATCATCATTCCGTTTTCCACGATGCAAACTGCTTATAACTATGGCGATGAGATTCACTTTTTCTCCGTCACCGCCGACCACGGAACCAGCGTCAGCGCGTTGGAAGGAAAGCTGAAACGCATTCTGAAAGAACGCCATAAAATTGCACCCGACGACCTGCAAGCCATTGGCTCGTTTAACATCGAAGCCGAGTTTAAAAAGTTCTCCATGCTTTTCTTCGGCATTCAGGCCCTCACCTGGATTGTGGGCATCGGCACTCTGATGGCCGGCGTCATTGGCGTCAGCAACATCATGCTGGTGATTATCAAAGAACGCACCCAGGAAATTGGCATCCAGCGGGCTATTGGTGCCACACCGGGCAAAATCATGCTACACATCATTGCCGAAAGTGTCTTTCTGACCGTTATGGCCGGCTACGTAGGCCTTTCGTTGGGTGTCGGGCTGCTCGAAGTCCTCAACCAGATATTGCTGGCCGCCGGAGACGAGGTCTTCTTCCGGAACCCGGAAGTCAACCTCACGATGGCCCTGTCGGCCTTGGCTGTTCTGGTTTTTTCAGGCGCGTTTGCCGGCTTTATTCCGGCACGGCGAGCCATCAAAATAAAACCCATTGATGCCCTGCGCGATGAAGGGTAGACATTTATACCCACTTGAACGCACCAAGTCACAAACTCAGGAACTCAAAAAAATTGAAACAGAAACAATAATAAAACCAACACCATGAAAAAGATTTTTAAAATTTTAGGAATAGTCCTCATCGTAGGCATTTTTGGAGGCACCATTTACTTCCTCTACACCAAATCGAAAAAGCAACCCGATGTTTTTGAAACCAAAACGCCCTTTGTTAGCAATGTCATTCGCAAAACGGTTGCCACCGGATCAGTCGTTCCCCGGCAGGAAATTGAAATTAAGCCGCAGGTTTCAGGCATTATTGATGAGATTTACATTTTGGCCGGCGACTATGTGAAAAAAGATCAGGTGATTGCCAAGATCAAGATCATCCCCGATATGGTTAACCTGAATGCTGCAGAATCGCGCCTGAACCGGGCAAACATCAACTTTGAAGATGCCAAAAATGACTATAATCGTCAGCAGAAATTGTTCGATACGGACGTGATTTCCTACGAAGAATTTAAAAATTCAAAGGTGGCTTATGACTCGGCCAAAGAAGAATTGGCTTCAGCCGAAAATAACCTGGAGCTGATCAAGAACGGGGTGACTAAGAAAGCAGAAACCGCCACCAACACGCTTGTCCGATCCACCATCAACGGTATGGTGTTAGACGTTCCGGTTGAAGAAGGCAACTCAGTCATTCAATCCAATACCTTCAATGAAGGCACCACCATCGCTGCCATTGCCGATATGCAAGACATGATTTTCGAAGGTAAAGTGGACGAAACCGAAGTTGGAAAAATTAAAGAAGGCATGCCCATTGAACTGGAAATTGGAGCCATTGAAAAAGAGAAGTTTCAGGCTATTTTGGAATACATTTCACCGAAAGGAAAAGAAGAAAACGGTGCTATTCAGTTTGAAATTAAGGCTGACGTTTCGCTGAAAGACAACCAGTTTATCCGTGCCGGATACAGCGCCAACGCCAGCATTGTGCTGGAACGCAAAGACAGTGTTTTGGTGATTCCAGAAGGCATGCTGAAATTCGAAAACGATTCGGCCTTTGTGGAAGTGCTTGTCAACGAAGAAGAACACGTGTTTGAAAAACGTAAGGTAGAAACCGGAATTTCTGATGGTATCAACATTGAAGTGGTTTCAGGTCTGACAAAAGAGGAGAAAGTAAAAGGCGAAAAAATTGACCCCAAGAAACTGAAAGAAGACAAAAATAACCAGGGCTAATCCGACGTAATTGCAAACGAATGATTAAATTAGCTCCGTTCAAAACATAAAAAGAACAACTATGAAACATCTATTTCTGCTCGCTTTCTTGTTGCTATTTGTATTCTCCGGCACAACCAGTGCCCAACAAACCTGGGACTTACAAAAGTGCATCGACTATGCGCTCGAAAATAACATTCAAATCCAGCAGCAAACCATCAATACCGACTATTACGGCAATGAATTGAAACAAGCTAAGAATAATCTGTTGCCCTCCGTCAGCGGAGGATTGTCTAACAGTTTCAATTTTGGCCGGTCGCTGCAGTACGATAATACCTATGCCAATTACAATTCGAACCAAACCGGCGGCAGCCTGAGCGCCAACATGACGCTTTGGAATGGTTTTACCCTACAAAACAGTATCGACAAAGCTGACTTGGATTTAAAAGCCAGCCTGGCCGACCTGCAAAAAGCCAAGGACGACATCATGCTTTTCATTGCCGCGTCGTACCTCGAAATTTTATTTGCCGAGGAACTGGTTCAGGTAGCCGAAGATCAGCTGGAAGTAACCCAACTTCAGATTGACCGCACCCGCAAGCTGGTGGATGCCGGTAGCCTGGCCAAAGGCAGCTTATTGGAAATTGAGGCGCAGCTGGCTGGAGAAGAACTCAACCTGGTGAATCAGCAGAACAGCTTACAGCTGGCCTATTTAAACTTATACCAGCTATTGGAGTTGCCCTCCACCGACCAATTCAAGATTAAAGAACCCGTGTTGCCGGTTGTTAGGGCCAACGGCACATTGCTTAATTCAATGCAGGTTTTCCGTAACGCCGTAAATCTGCGCCCCGAAGTAAAAAGTGCCGAATACCGGCTGGGAAGTTCCAAGGAGCAAGTAGCCATTGCCAAAGGAAGTTTGTATCCGTCGCTTTCGTTTGGTGCCGACTACTACAACTCGTACAACAACAAATACGAAGATTTTAATGGCGATAAAATTTCGTTTAATGACCAGCTAAAAAATAACGAACGTTATGGCGTAGGAGTCAATATGCGTATTCCCATCTTCAGCAAGGGACAGGTTCGAACGCAAATAAAAAATGCGGAACTGCAAGTGATGAACCAGGAACTGGAATTGCAAAGCACCAAAAACGTGCTGCGCAAAGACATTGAGCAGGCGTACACCAACGCACTGGCAGCCCTGAAAAAATACATGGCCAGCAACAAAGCTGTAGAATCCATGCAGGAAGCTTTCCGTTATACGGAAGAAAAATTTAATGTCGGGATGGTTAACTCGGTCGAGTACAACCAATCGAAAAATAACCTCGCCAAAGCTAAAAGCGACTTGGCGCAAGCCAAGTACGATTATATTTTCCGCACCAAAATCCTGGATTTCTACAATGGTGAGGTTCTCGAATTGTAAGTTGAAAATAGTTAAGCACCTACGAAATCCGATTTGTTAGCCAAGTCGGATTTTTACTTTTTATCAAACTAAAACACACAAGCGTATATCCAGGAAACGTTCAGCATGCGAAGTTCCCGGTGGATCAACCTTAAAAAAGGACCAAAACACGATCTATTTGCTACAAAAAATCGCTTTCAATTGTATTCCGAACTTTCTTTTTACACAAAGGCAGTCCACTACTTACGGTAATGCTTGAGTGAGTCCATCAGGTTCGAAATCTCGGCAAAGGGTTTGTCTCCATGATTTTGGTAAACCTCGTCATGAAACATATCAATCTCCTCCAAAACAGGTAATACCTTCTTCCACTTATTTTCGCTGATGGCTGCAAAGAACAGGGTATTCTCATCCTTAATCCGTTTGATGGATTGACTTAACACACTCTTCCCTTTCTCTGTAAGCAACAAAAGCTTAGCCCTTTTATCCGACTCGTCCTGCATTTCATCCAGCAAACCATTATTCTTCAAGCGCCGGATGGTGTCCATACCGGTGGTGTATTCCAGATGATACGTATTAATAAGATCCGTCTTTTTGGCTTTTTCCATCTGATCGATAGACTGGAGAAATAAAAATTCGAGGCGGGTATTTATAATCAGATCTTTCAGCGCCTTTCGGGTGTAAAATTCATGGTAGCGGGCCATTCGGGAAATGATTTCCAAAAATCGGGCTTTTTCATTCAACTCCAGCAAAAAGGAACTTGAAACCCCATCCTGAGGTATCTTTTTCTTCGATACGACTTTCTGATTTTTTTCTGGCTCCTCTTCCAACCGACCAATCATCCAGCGCGAAAATCCAAGCAAATCCAAGTGCTCCTCCTCCTGCTCATACTCTTCGAATAAATCAATCAGCTGCTTAAAAAGCGCGTATTTATTTTTCATCCACTAAAATTTGTGTGAAAGTACAAAAATATTACTTACATTTACATCGGATGCGATGCTTTTGGGTCGTATCCGTTTTTTATGCACCCGTTTGGTTGCCTAAAAAGCGACCAAAACCATGGCATTGCAAAAGTAAAAATGATTAGGAACCTGACATTACATAAGGCATTGATTCGGGACGGACATCAACAGATGATCCGTACACAGGATTCTTATGGCCTGGTGACTCGTGATCTGCGGGAGGGCAAACGTCCTGCCCGGCAGCAGCACCGGCTGTTCCTTGCCTCCATGCTAAGTCAGAAAGCTTCACTTCTCGAAGGCAGATACCAATCAGACTTCAGCACTTCAAGGTTGTTCAGGTAATCTTCCGAACAACCCCCAATCAGACTATTTTCTCGTTTAACAACAATTAATCTTTAATACCTATGGATAAACAAATTACAATCACGGAATTGGATTTTGCCCGTTTGAGCAAACTCACACTTTCAGAAAAGAAACTTCAAGCGATTGAAGTCAGAAACTTACCCTTCTTAGCAGAAGAGATTAACCGGGCTGCCAAGGTCGAATCCAAAGCCATCGCACCCGATTATGTCACGATGAATTCAAAGGTAGAAGTCCTTGATCTGGACACCAAAAGGATGATGACAGTCCAACTGGTTTATCCCAGCGAGGCTGACTTGAAGAACCTCAAGATAAGCGTCCTGTCGCCCATGGGAAGTGCACTTCTGGGCTACAAAGCCGGAGACACCATCGCCTTTAATGTTCCGAAAGGAATCAAAAAAATGGAAATCAAAAGCATTATCTATCAACCTGAATCTCAAGGAGAGTATACCGTCTAAATCACGGTTTGCTCCTTACAATATGTCTTGTTTTTATTAACCCTAAAAAATTTAAAATCATGGCAAAAGGTAATTTGAAAGAACCGAAAAAAAGTTTGAAAGAACGAAAGCTTGAAAAAAAGCTAAAAAAGGAGGAAGAGAAAGTTGTCAAACGCAAAAAAAGATAGCACCGATGCTGGTATCCATTGTTGACTTCAACAAAATCATGCCACTCGTCAATACAATCGAAAATAAATTCTTATCCCGGTCTGACAGCATTCAGTTGGTCAAAAAGAAGCTTCTTGCGGCTCAAATTGTCCAACCCTATGAATTGCCTTCCGATATCATTACGATGAATTCGATTGTGACGCTAAGGCAGATTAACCCGATACTTACCTATAGCATCAAACTGGTCTATCCCAGCTTTGACAATGTAAGAGAAAACAGAGTTTCGCTGTTCTCGGCATTAGGGGTTGCTATTTTCCTGGGGCAGATTGGAGAGGAACTGACTTACACAAACTGGAAAGGCGAGCACCGGATTCAAATCCTGGACATTCCTTTCCAGCCGGAAGCCAATGGTAATTACGTTCCAGCCAGAGCCTATGAATAACAACTCACCCCATCTTTTTTGATCAAACACATCTTCCCGGGGGCATTTCAAACCTCCGGGAAGTTGGCTATTCCCGACCTCCCCCATTTATTTTTTTCACTTCCATATGCAGTATAAGTCAAATATGCAAAAAGCAACCGCCCCCATACTTCGCCAGCAAAAACACAAACAACCTCTACACCAACACCATACAACTTCACAAGCTAGACATTCATTTCACTCAAAGCTGAATGTACACATCAATATTTTCGCATCAACCAAGCAGAGGATATGAGCTCCTGGCCTTCCCGCATAGCAAACACACCCGATATCGCTCAGCATATTTCCATACCTGGCTCGTATTTTCAAAGATTCTTCTGTGTTACTCCAATGTATATTCTGCGTATTTCAATACAGAAGATACACAGAAGCAACGCAGAAGATACCCAGAAGATCCGGCTTTGACCCGAATCAAACCCGATCAAATTACAAGCTACACTTACTCAACTGAAGGACAATATGAATACACCAATTCAAGCGCTGTGCCTTTGTCTACTGACACCAACTTAAGCGAACGACCAGAGCCATTGCCCGACGGCTCAGAACCAGGTGCAGAAGGCGTGGAGGAAAAGAATGCAGGAGACGTCGGGAAAGGTATAGCCACAAGCACCGAAAACCTAGACGGAGCGCTTAGATCATGCCTCTTAATGCACTTACCCAACATCAGTCGAAAGTGAATTAGGTCTTTTGCTTTTTCTTTTTAGCAGCCGGAAAGAGGATATTATTCAGAATCAGGCGGTAGCCCGGAGAATTGGGATGTAAGTTTAAATCGGTTGGCGGATCGCCCACCAGATGGCGGTAATCTTCCGGATCGTGGCCTCCATAAAAGGTCCAGAATCCTTGGCCTAGTTCGCCATGAATGTAACGGGCTTCTCCGGCCGCTTTATTTTCGCCCATTACCAGCACGCTGGGTTTCACCAACTGGTGTTTAAAGGCCGTTGTTTGTCCCATAAAGCCTTTAATAATTCGCTGATGGTTTTGGGTAAGCATCGTTGGCACCGGATCCCATTTCGCTGAGAATTCAAATAAGGTAAAGAAGTCCTGAGCTGGAGACACTTTCCGGGAGGTCGACACATCGATATCCGAGAACTCATACTGAAACGGATCTTTCACCACCGTAAAGTCACGAAAGGCCAGGGTGTGTTCATAATCGAGCTTATCATTGAGGTGCGGATCGGCCGGATCGCCATCAAACATCGACTCACAAATATCCACGCCCTCGGCTGCCCGGGCAATATCATAGGTGTCGGTAGCAGCACACATGGCAAACAAAAAGCCACCGCGTGCAATATAAGCCTGAATTTGTTTGGTTACCGCCTGCTTCATCTCCGAAACTTTGGAGAAGCCCAACTTATTCGCCAACTGCTGGTTGGTTTTGACTTCTTCCTGGTACCACGGCATGTGTTGATACGAGCGAAAGAATTTACCAAACTGTCCGGTAAAATCTTCATGATGCAGGTGCAGCCAGTCATAGTCCGGCAACTGATTAGTCAGTATTTCTTCGTCATAAATCACCTCATAAGGAATTTCGGCATAGGCTAAAACCAAGGTCACCGCATCGTCCCACGGTTGTTTGTTGGGAGGAGAATACACCGCTATTTTTGGTGCCTTCTGCATGCTTATAGCATCCTGGTTCTCTTCGGGGCGAGCTATCTCAGCCAGAATTTGATTGGCTTGAGCATCTGCCAGTTTTTCGACACCAACGCCTCGTACCAGGCATTCGCTTTCAATTTCCTGGTAATACGGAATCAGAAAACTGCCTCCCCGGTAGTTCAACAACCATTTCACTTCAATGGCCTGCTCCAAGGTCCAGTAAGCTATTCCATATGCTTTCAGGTGGTTTTTTTGCCCATCATCCATAGGTACCAGCAGGTAAACAGCCAGGCTACTGTGCACAAGCAATAAAGAAAAAACAAGGACCAGCAAGCCCTTTTTCATTTGGTTAGAAAGGAATATCGTCTGCTTTAGGTGTTCCATATGAGTTGGCATTTTCGGATTCGAAGCCACTATTAACTGGCATCTCCATGTTTCCCGGATCATCATTCATTTTCGACCCAAAGGTTTGTCCAAAATTCCCGCCACCAATTTCTTCCGGAATAACCGTTTCCAAATCGGCAAATTTAACATTTTGTTTCTTGAAGGCCAGCTGAACATCGCCCACCGAACCGTTACGGTGTTTAGCAATAATGATTTCGGCCACGCCAATCAATGAATTTCCGTTTTCATCCTCCGTAATGCCGTAGTATTCCGGACGGTGAATAAACAGCACCAAGTCGGCATCCTGCTCAATCGCACCTGATTCCCTCAAGTCGGAAAGCTGTGGGCGTTTTCCCTCACGTGACTCAACCGAACGGTTCAACTGCGAAAGCGCCAGAATTGGAATATCCAGCTCCTTGGCAATAGCTTTTAGCGATCGGGAGATCATACTCACCTCCTGTTCACGACTGCCGCGTCCGGCATCTCCTGCCGTCATCAGCTGCAAGTAATCGACAATGACAACACCAATATCGTACTGCATTTTCAAACGCCGGCACTTGGCCCGAAATTCAAAAATAGACAATGCCGGAGTATCATCAATAAACAAGGGGGCATCTTCCAAAACATTCAGTTTCCGATTGAAATGTTCCCACTCCCAATCCATCAGACTACCGTTTTTAATTTTCTCAGATCCCAATTCCGTTTCCGCAGCAATCAAACGATTAACCAGCTGAACGGAAGACATCTCCAGCGAGAATACGGCTACCGGCTTCTTATGCTCAACGGCCATGTTTCGGGCCATCGAAAGAACAAAAGCCGTTTTACCCATCGCCGGACGTGCAGCAACGATCACCAGGTCGGTTTTTTGCCAGCCTGAGGTCATCCGGTCCAAGGCCGTAAATCCACTGGGCACACCACTCAATCCATCTTCGCGCTTCGACGCCTCCTCAATCAGGCGGGCGGCTTCTTTCAAAATCGGTTTAATCGGAAGGGTTTCTTTTTTGATGTTTCCTTCAGCCACCTTAAAAAGCGCTGTTTCAGAAAAATCAATCAAATCATCCACATCCATGTTATCATCGTAAGCACTGGTCTGGATCTCGGATGACACCCGAATCAATTCGCGCTGAATGTATTTTTGAGCAATAATACGGGCGTGAAATTCGATGTGAGCTGCTGATGCCACCCGGCTGGTCAACTGGGTAATGTACAGCGGACCACCTACCACATCAAGATGTCCCGTATCTTTCAACTGCTGGGTCACCATCAACAAATCCACTGGTTTTTCATGGGTGGACAAGTATTTGATGGCATCAAAAATCTTCTTGTGCTCTTCTTTGTAAAAACTGGGTGTATCGATCACATCGGCCACCGTAACATAAGCGTCCCGCTCCAACATCAAGGCTCCCAACACAGCTTCTTCAACATCAACTGCCTGAGGTGGCAACTTACCGTACTGCGCATTGATTTGCTCTATGGATGAAACTTTTTGATTGCTTTTTCTATCTGTGGCCATGTCTAAAATGATAAACGTATTGATTTACAAACTTTTTCGGAATGCTGATTTATCCGAAAAAATGGATTTAAAGGTATAAAAAAAGGAGACCTTTTTCAGTCTCCATCGCTAATTTATAACAGCTAATTTTTAGCTAAGCTGATCATTCACAATCTTGCTTATGATATCTTTCAGCTCAAAGCCCATAGCCTCTATTTGCTGAGGAATAAAGCTTGTTGGGGTCATTCCCGGCGTTGTGTTCACTTCCAGAAAATAAAAGACTCCATCCTTCAAGATATAATCGACCCGAACAATACCTTGGCAATTGCAGAGATCGTAAATTTGAGACGACAGCTGTTGACAGGTTTTTGTAAGCGCTGCGGAAATACGTGCAGGCGTAATTTCTTCTGTTGCTCCCTTGGTGTATTTGGCTTCAAAATCAAAAAATTCATTCTTCGGCAACACTTCTGTCACTGGAAACAGAAAGGACTCATTTTTCAGTTTCACCAAGCCGCTGGTAATTTCCAATCCGTCAATAAATTCTTCAATCAAGGCTTCCGAACTTTCTTTCCAGGCGGCCTCAACAGCCCCTTTTAAGTCGGCTTTGTTTTTCACTTTGGTAATTCCAAAACTGGAGCCTCCGGCATTGGGCTTCACAAACACAGGCAAACCCAGCTTTTCAACCAAGGCATCCTCATCAATAACATCCCCTTTCGTCAACCGCACGGACTTAGCCATGGCAATGTTGAAATTTCGCAAGTAGTTACTGCAGTAGTATTTATTGAAAGTAAGAGCTGATGATTGCACACCACAGGTCGAATACGGGATCTTCATCAAATCGAAATAGCCCTGCAAAATACCATCTTCACCGGGTGTTCCATGGATTGTAATGTAAGCGAAGTCGAAACGAAGTCGCTCATGTTGGTATTCAACCGAAAAATCCTGCTTATCGATGTCAGCCACCGGCTCGCCATTAACAAGCAATTTCCACTCAGCTCCCTTCATTTCAACCGCCCAAGGCTGAAATAATTCGGTATCAATAGACTGAAAAACATTTTTGCTGCTCATCACAGACACCACGTATTCGGAGGAATCTCCCCCGTAGACTACTGCAATATTCTTTTTCATTCGTTATTCAATGTTTCTGTTCGCAATATAAGCACGCCATTTCTCAATCGCCTGACTCATATCTTCGGGTAGGTCTGAATTAAAAAGCATTTCCTCGCCCGTTACCGGATGGACAAAGCCCAGGGTTTTAGCGTGTAGCGCCTGCCGCGGCAAAATCTTAAAACAATTGTGCACAAACTGCTTGTACTTTGCAAAGGTGGTTCCTCGAAGTACTTGATTGCCACCATAGGTGTCATCGTTAAAAAGTGGATGCCCCAGGTGTTTCATATGCACCCGAATCTGGTGGGTACGGCCGGTTTCCAACTGACATTGCACCAGAGTTACGTAACCCATCTCTTCTAAAACCTTGTAATGCGTTACAGCGTGCTTGCCATGGTCTCCTTCAGGATACACCGTAAAAACCTGGCGGTCTTTTATACTGCGCCCAATGTTTCCTTCAACCGTTCCGGTAGGCTCTTTCGGAGTGCCCCAAACCAGTGCTACATATTGACGCTTGGTAGTTTTATCGAAAAACTGTTGTGACAACTTAACTTTCGCCAATTCGGTTTTCGCCACCACCATTAAGCCTGAGGTATTTTTATCAATCCGATGCACCAGACCAGGACGGGGATCCGTAGTTTTAAAAAGCGGCAAATCCTGATAATAATAAGCCAAAGCGTTTACCAGCGTTCCGGAGTAATTACCATGTCCCGGATGAACGACCAAGCCGGGCTGTTTATTCACCACCAGCAACTGGTCATCCTCATACACAATATTCAAAGGAATATCCTCCGGAATGATCTTTAACTCGCGACGTGGAAAATCCATCATGATGGCTACCTCGTCACCGGGTTTTACTTTATAGTTTGATTTTACCGCCTGTCCGTTTACCAGAATACTTCCAGCTTCAGCTGCCGCTTGAATCCGGCTTCGCGAAGCGTTGTCGATGCGATTAACCAGAAATTTATCAACCCGAAGCATTTTCTGCCCGGGATCAACCATCAACTTATAATGCTCATACAAAGCACCTTCTTCCGACTCATCCAGCTCATCGCCCAAGTCCGTATTTTTATCTTCAACCATAGTTAAAATTCCTCTTCTTCGTCTAATTGTAATTTCTCTTCATCCACGGTCAACCAAATATCGATTGACGCTCCCTGTTCAATTTTAGCACCACGAGCAGGAGCCGGGCGTTGCTGCCAAACGCGCGCAGCGGCGCTATCTTCATCAGTCTCAAAAGAGTCATCATAAATAATTGCTCCCAGATTTAGAAACGACACAGCCGTTAACTCATTGGCCTGGTCCAGCCGAACGCCAAGTAAGTCGGGAACTTCAGTAGCTTCTCCAAAACGACTTTGCCCCACCGTTAAATCAATGTTGGCTCCTTTATTAACCAATGTTCCCTGCTTCACCGTTTTTCCATGAAGCCTCTGCTCCAAAACAAGGTTTGGAAATTCAGAAGGCACGTAATCCACATTGCCAACATTCAGTCCAAAGCTCATCATCAGGTTCATGGCTTGTCGGTATGAAATATCTGTGAGCTTGGGCATGGCAACCTGCTCAGGCTTGGAAGCACAAATGGTTAAAAAGATGGTGCGTCCATGTTTCACCATGGCTCCGGCAGCAGGCACCTGATCAATCACGGAGCCGGGAGCTGCACTTTCAATATAAAGCGAATCTATCACCTCAAAAAG
The DNA here is from genome assembly GCF_052677165.1 of Sunxiuqinia sp. sy24. Taxonomy (NCBI): domain Bacteria; kingdom Pseudomonadati; phylum Bacteroidota; class Bacteroidia; order Marinilabiliales; family Prolixibacteraceae; genus Sunxiuqinia; species Sunxiuqinia sp. sy24. Next base: position 307,937 of record NZ_JBQYLH010000001.1, on the reverse strand, counting down.
CAACTCATCTTCGACTACCTTATCAGTCACTTGTTCAAGCAACATGCCACTAAAATCGGGCACAGCATAAGCTTCACCATGATTGGTGTAAATACGCAATCCAAATATGGTGATCAATAGAAGCATCACCGTAATTGCAATGGCCAGTAATACGCTAATCCAAAAACTCTTACTTGTCAGGTACGCCTTAAAACTCATAGGGTAAGCATTTAATCTTCTAATGGAACAAAAATAGCTTAAAAATTAGTATGTGGAAATCGGATTAAATTTTAATCCGATCATCCCCGGTTTTATTTCATGATAAGGGTGGGAATTCGAAGGACGTTGCCCGATCTCCAAAGAAGATATCAGTCCATTGCACTTCGGATAGGCTTGAACCGTACTGTCCGGCAGATCAAATGAGCTAAAACAAAAAAAGGTAAAGAATAGTTATTCTTCACCTCTCAATGTATTTAAGATTTTCTTGTTGTCCTAACGCTTATGACGTGGTTCGTCAGAAACAGTCAATTTCTTTCTTCCTTTTGCCCGACGCAATTTTAAAACTTTGCGACCGCCGACAGAAGCCATTTTTGCACGAAATCCATGTTTGTTTCTGCGCTTTCTGTTTGATGGTTGAAATGTCCTTTTCATTTGTCAATATTTTTATGTGTGATATACTCTCGCTTATTTCGGACTGCAAAAATAATTCTTTTTTGATTCTCTCCAAAAGAATACAACTAATTTTCATCGGTTTTTACCGAAAAATGATTCCCAAGCCCATAGGCGGCAACTTTTTTATAGTCAGCAAGTCATCTCCATCTTTGTCAAAACGCCAGACCTCAGAAACAAGCTTGCCACTATACCAGGCCTATTGAGGCGATCAAAGACGCAAATGGATCAGTTTTTTTGTTTCGAAAAATTCCTCCTCAAATTGATCGCTGAGCGGATACACCGTCACTTGTTTCTTAAAAGATTCCAATTCATCGGCAAAATCACCGCCTTTCAGGTATAAGACACCGTTGCTCAACGAATTGTGCTGAACTTTACTAATCTTTTTCCGAACCAGCGAAACAAACTTAGGAAAGGCCGTCACCGCACGGCTCACAACAAAGTCAAACTGCCCGGGAACTTTTTCGGCCCGGTTTTGCCCGGCCTCCACATTGGTTAATCCCAAACTTTGGCTGACACCTTCAACCACCTTGATCTTTTTAGCAATGGAATCGACCAGAAAAAAATTCGTTTCCGGGAAAAGGATGGCCAGCGGAATTCCTGGGAAACCGCCTCCGGTACCAACATCCATGATGGAAGTACCCGGCTCAAACTGGATATATTTAGCGATCGCCAACGAATGAAGGACGTGCCGCTCGTAAAGATGATCGATATCTTTTCGTGAAACAACGTTAATTTTTTCATTCCACTCGCGATACAACTCTCCTAATTGCGACAGTTGCTCTTGCTGCCGAACATTTAAGTCCGGAAAATATTTGGTGATGATTTCCATAGAATACACTTACAATAAAATTACAAAACCGCCAACAACCGGGCTTTAGCTTCGTTTGCCACGCAACAGAACAAGTGATTTGCAGACGATGAAGTTAAGACTCGTGGTCGTCGATCTCCGTAGACTCAATCATTTTAAAAAGCATTTCGCGTGCTCTGAACAATTGAGCTTTCACTGTTCCGAGCGGCAAATTTAGCTCTTTTGCGATTTCTTCATACGAATATTCGCGAAAATATCGAAGTTCCACCAAGGTCCGGTAGCGAGGCTTCAGTTTGTGAACAATGCGACGCAACAAAATGGCTTTCTGGATACGAATCAGTTTCTCCTCCGGATTGGGGTCTTTTGACTTAAGCCGCACTGACTGCTCGTTATCATTGCTATCGGGATTACTCTCAATAGATACATGCACACCCTTTTTCTTGCGTAAGAAATCAATACAATTGTTCGAGGCGATTTTGAACAGCCAGGTGCTAAACGCATAGCTGGGCGAGTACTGGTGTAGGTTTTTAAAGGCTTTACCAAAAGCTTCGATCGTCAGATCTTCGGCATCGCTTTTATTATTAACCATTTTCAGGAGCATGAAATAAATGGCATCCTTATATTTACTCAACAGTTTTGCAAAAGCTTTTTCATCCCCTCTAAGGGCAGATTCAACCAAGGCATAATCCTGTTGGGCCTTATCGGACAAGTTAGGATTCAATTCCATTTATTTCGTTTATCGTGGATGTAAATTTTAAAACTATGTAACAAATTAAGCACCGGTCTGATATAAACGTACACAAACGAAGATAAAAAGATTTTATCTTCCTTCAAACGGGCTGCCATAGTTTTGACAATAAAAAGTTGCAAAAAAAGAACAAATAGGGCTGGAATGGCATAAAACAGCCAATTTTGAGCCTCAATAACTAATAGCCACCCCCCGACACCCACAAACAACAATTTTGAAACATCAGTCAGCCCATAAACGAATCGCTGTCCCAAATTCAACTGCCGATTCAGACAAATTTTCTTTTTCAAAAGGGCAGAAAAGTCTCCGCGCTCAGCCACAGATCGCTCTCTTACAATGGTTTTTGCATCCAGCGAAACTCGAATTTTCTTTTTGACAACCGCATTCAGCACCAACTCCAGGTTGGCAAAATGATCATTCATCTTTCCTTTGAATCCCGATTGATCAAAATAGAGCGACGGGACAAAAAGCACATTGCTATCCTGATAAACGACCGGCAAGCCCGCCAAAGAATAAGCCGCCGAGTTTAAGAAAGCGGTGAAACGCTCCATCCGGCACAGTTTATTCCGCACATTCCGCTGGTATTCTAAATTAGTATAATTAATCAACAGACTCGAATCGCCAGCGAGCTCATTCTCCTTTTTCAGAAAATCCCGATCATCAATCAGACTATCGGGCCGTAAAAAAAGCACCCGATCCGATTTAGACGCCTTCATCGCCAGGTTAATCGATAGTTTCTCTGAGAAATTGGTTTCCTGACTGATAGACGTAAATTTCAACTGGGGATATTTTTTCGATAACTGGGCAACCTTTTGAATGGTGCAATCTCCTGAAAAATCGTCCACCACAATCACCTCGAAATTCGAATAGTCTTGCTCCAACAACTGAGTCAGCACCGCTTCAATGCGCTCTTCTTCGTTGCGCACCGCCAGGCAAACACTCACTGACCGTTCTGCGGAGGGCAACGATGGTTGTTTGATCAATAACAAACGAAGGTAAAAAAACAGTAAAAAAAACAACTCTATCGCCACAGCACCAAAGAAAATGGCCAGGGCGATCCATTCCAACGTTGTTCGATCAAAAAAGTTGCTATCCATGTTCAGGTTTTGCACGCAAATTTAACAATCAAACAGATTTAATTCCGTTTTTTCAAATTAAAATAACCTTTAGTGATAACGGTAGCTTTCTGGTGGTTTAACTTTTATGCCTATCTTTGAGCACTCAAAAATTGACACATGAACTTTACGCTTCAACATCAAGCAGTTAACAGCAACGCCCGGGCCGGAAGGTTGGAAACAGATCACGGGGCAATTGAAACACCCATTTTCATGCCGGTAGGAACAGCCGGATCTGTCAAAGGGATTCATGTTAAAGAATTAAAAGAAGACATTCAGGCTCAGATTATTCTGGGTAATACATATCATTTATACCTGCGTCCGGGAACCGACATTATAGAACAAGCTGGCGGCCTGCATAAATTCAATGGGTGGGACGGCCCTATTCTAACAGACAGTGGTGGGTTTCAGGTCTTTTCGCTGGGAGACATCCGTAAGCTAAGCGAGGAGGGTGCTAAGTTTCAGTCTCATATCGATGGATCGCGCCACCTGTTCACCCCGGAAAGTGTGATCGATATTCAACGTAAAATCGGGGCTGACATCATCATGGCTTTTGACGAATGCACCCCGGGAGATGCCGACTACGATTACGCCAAGAAATCGCTGGGGCTAACCCAGCGGTGGCTGGAGCGCTGTGTTAACCAGATGGAAAAAACCAGCCCACTTTACGGGCACAAGCAATCACTTTTCCCCATTGTACAAGGAGCTGTTTATCCTGATCTACGGGAGGCTGCGGCCAAACACGTCAGTTCAATTCCTAGCGACGGGTACGCTATTGGAGGCCTGTCGGTGGGTGAATCAGAAGAAGACATGTACGCCATGATTGAGGTGGTTAACCCCATCCTACCGAAAGAAAAACCCCGCTACCTGATGGGCGTTGGAACTCCTATCAACATTCTGGAAGCCATTGATCGTGGCGTCGACATGTTTGACTGTGTGATGCCTACGCGAAATGGACGCAATGGCATGCTTTTCACTAAAAACGGAATTATCAATATCAAAAATAAAAAGTGGGCTGACGATTTCTCTCCGGTTGACCCCGATGGCACTTCTTTTGTTGATCATCACTATTCGAAGGCTTTTCTACGCCACCTTATCGTTTCAAATGAAATGCTGGGAGCTCAAATTGGCAGTCAACACAATCTGGCTTTTTATTCGTGGCTCGTAAAGGAAGCCCGCCAGCAAATTCTGGCCAACACCTTTAAGGAATGGAAAGAAGAGCTCGTTCAAAAACTAGGCAGACGCTTATAAATTCTCAGCATAAAGAAACTTAGTGGTGCATATGAAAATACCAAGGCTGCAAACAATTGACATCTATATTATAAAGAAGTTCCTCGGGACATTCTTTTACGCCATTGCACTGATCATTAGCATTGCCATGGTATTTGACGTATCGGAAAACCTCGATGAGTTTATCTCGAAAGATGCCCCCATGAAGGCAATTATCTTCGACTATTACGTGAATTTCGTTCCGTTTTACGCGAATTTATTCAGTGCGCTGTTCACCTTCATTGCCGTTATCTTCTTTACCTCGAAAATGGCCTACAACTCGGAAATTATTGCCATTTTAAGCAGCGGCGTTTCGTATGCCCGGCTGATGCGTCCCTATATGATTTCGGCCTTTATGATCGCGCTGTTCTCTTACACGCTGGGCAACTATATCATTCCGCCGTCGAATAAAAAAAGAATTGAATTCAGAAGCACCTACATTGATTCACCCCGAAACTACCTGGAAAGAAACATTCACCGGCAGCTATCGCCTGGGGTTTTCATCTACATGCAAAGCTACAACACATCAAATGATGTAGGCTACAAATTCACCATTGAGAAATTTGAAGACGGCGAATTAAAATCGAAGCTTGAAGCCGATTACATCAAATGGGATCGCGAAGACAAGAAATGGATTATTAACAATTACGTGATTCGTGACATTGATGGCTACACCGAGACCATCAACACCGGCACCAAGCTTGATACAACGTTAAACATGGCTCCTGATGACTACAGGGTTATGAAGAACATTGTGGAAACCATGATTCTGCCAGAGCTGAGTAGTGAAATTAAAGACATGAAGCTGCGAGGGGTTAACACCACGGAATTTGAGATTGAAAGACACCGGCGCTTTGCAGGACCCTTTTCCGCCTTTATTCTGACAATTATAGGAGCCTCTCTGGCCTCTCGAAAAGTAAAAGGAGGACTGGGGCTTCATCTAGGACTGGGAATATTGCAAGCATTCACCTATATCATGTTTATGCAAATATCGACTGTTTTTGCACTTTCAGGAGCTGTCTCCCCCTTGCTGGGCGCATGGATCCCCAACATTATTTTTGGAGGGCTAGCTGCATACATGTACAAATGGGGGAGCCGCTAAGCGAACCTTCAAACCATTCAGCAAATTGTTCAAAACCAAATATTAAGTCTCTCGTAAGAGCAAACATCAAATGTTTTAAAAAAGTAGCAATGTGTTTGAAAAAGTTCTAATTTTACCCCGTTGAAGAACATAAAACAAACACAAAATCATAACGGTCTCAAACAAAAACGAGACATTTTTTTTAATTAAAACTATATGATATGTCGTTGAAACGGAATATCCTTGACCTTCGAAAAAGGAAAAGTGAAGTTCTCAAAGGTGGTGGAGACAAAGCCATTGAGAAACAAGTAGCCATGGGGAAGCTCACGGCCCGCGAACGTATTTTATACATCCTTGACGAGGGTTCATTTCACGAGTATGACCTGTTTGTTGAGCACGTTGGTCGCGATTTTGACATGGAAAAAAAGAAATTGCACGGCGACGGTGTAATCATCGGAACAGGAACAATTCATGGTTCTCCGATTTGTATTTTTGCGCAAGATTTCACCGTAGCAGGTGGCTCCCTGGGCTTAATGCACGCCCGGAAAATCACAAAAATCATGGATCACGCCTTGAAAATGCGCGTACCTTTAATCGGAATCAATGACTCTGGTGGTGCCCGTATTCAGGAAGGTGTTGACTCGCTGGCCGGTTATGGCGAAATTTTCTTCCGTAACACGCTTGCCTCAGGTGTAATCCCTCAAATCTCGGTTATTTTAGGTCCTTGTGCCGGTGGAGCCGTATACTCTCCAGCGCTGACTGACTTCGTCTTTGTGGTAAATAACATCTCCAAAATGTTTATCACCGGACCAAGTGTGATCAAAACCGTACTTGGCGAGGAAATCTCGATGGAAGAGCTTGGAGGAGCAAAAGTTCATGCTGAAGTGACTGGAAACGCACACTTTTATGCTGAAAGCGAATTGGAATGCTTTGATCAAATCAAGAAATTGATGGCTTACATTCCATGGAACAACAAGCAGAAAGCCACGAAAATTGAGCCTCAGCTTCCAAAGAAGAAAACGAAAATTGAGAATATCGTTCCCGGTGATCCCAAAATGCCTTATGACATTCGTGATATTATTCAAGCAATTACAGACGATTCAGAATTCTTTGAAATCATGGAATTGTTTGCTCCAAACATCGTGATTGGATTTGGTCGTTTGAATGGAGAAACAGTCGGCTTTGTCGCTAACCAGCCCAAAGTACTGGCTGGTGTATTGGATTGTGACAGCTCGGATAAAGCAGCTCGCTTCATTCGCTACTGTAACGCTTTCAATATTCCTATTATTACGCTGGAAGACTTACCTGGCTATTTACCTGGTGTAGATCAGGAACATGCCGGCGTCATCCGTCATGGTGCGAAAATTCTGTATGCTTACAGTGAAGCGACTGTTCCAAAAATTACAGTTATTATCCGTAAAGCCTATGGTGGAGGTTATATTGCCATGAACTCACGTCACCTGCGTGCTGACTTTGTGTTTGCATGGCCAACAGCTGAAATCGCGGTTATGGGACCTGAAGGAGCTGCCAACATCGTATTTCGTAAAGAAATCGCCGAAGCAGAAGATCCGGAAGCCATGCGCCAGATTAAAATTGAGGAGTACAAAGAGAAATTTGCCAATCCATATGTTGCCGCAGCAAGAGGGTATATTGATGAGGTTATCGAACCTGAAGACACCCGCAAAATGTTGTTGCACGCCTTACAGGTGTCAGCCAACAAAGCTGTAAGCGGACCAAGCAAAAAGCACGGAATTCCTCCATTTTAAACGTAAAAGAAGCAGTATGACTGAAAAGAAATACGAAACGATTATCGTTCATAGCGCAAAGTACTTAACAGAGTACACGCGCAAATACCGGAACCGGCCAATTTGGTCTACTCCAAATGAGAATCTGATCTATTCATTCATCCCGGGAACCATCATTGATGTTCACGTAAAAGCGGGTGAAAAATTGAAAGAGGGCGACAGCCTGCTGATTCTGCAAGCCATGAAAATGCATAATAACGTGCAGATGCCATTTGATGGACAAATCGTTAAAGTGCATGTAAAACCGGGAGAGAAAATTCCGAAGAAACATTTGATGCTTGAAATCAAACCATTATAAAAAGAGGGGCTTAGGCCCCTTTTTTTGTCTTTCTTGACTCCCAGATAAAACCAGGTTCCCATTTATTGCCAGTAAGCATCATCAATCATCCAGGCTTCAAGCGTCAAGTTCTTGTCAGTTGCCACACTCCAATCGATCACCCCTTGATTCCAGAAAAAATCATCAATCATCCAGTTTTCAAGTTCCAGCTCAGGCTCAATTTCAGTTTCCATTAAGCTTGTTTTTGCGTTAACGTGCATGCCGGTCAGAGCAAGCATAATAAGAGCTAATAAAAGAATTTGTTTACTTTGTTGTTTCATCGCTTTAAGACTTTCGTGAATGTTTCCAATTGTGTTCTAATCAAGAGACTCACCAAAAGGCAAAAAGTTACCGACAAGCTTGTTAAAGGTTCTGAAATTTATCTTAAGGAATCTTAAAAGGATTAAAGCTTCTGTGTGAAAATATGGCAATCGGCTGAGAAATGAGCAGCAAGATTCTTTTTATCGGACCGAAAAAGACCATACACTGCAGAACCACTTCCCGACATTAAGGCAAAAGCAGCTCCCAACTGGTACAATTTCTCTTTAATCTCCTTTACTTCGGGGTGATTCACAAAAACAGAGTGCTCGAACTGATTTTGTAAGTTGCCCTTCCATTTCGAAAGGGGGAAATGGACCAAAGCCTTCAGGGAAATCCGACTCATAGCGGGAACAATATCTTGATAAGCTTCAGGGGTTGAAATATGAATCGAAGGTTTTACGACAACCAGGTAATAGCCCGCCAAATTAAGCGCAATCTCTTCAATCAACTCACCGCGACCTTGGGCAAAAGCAGGTTTATGACGAATAAAAAACGGACAATCGCTACCTAATTGCAAGGCATAATTCAGCAATTGCTCCTCCGTAAGCTCCAACTGAAACAGCTCATTTAAAAGAAGCAGCATATAAGCGGCATCTGACGAACCGCCACCAAGTCCTGCTCCTACCGGAATATTTTTATGCAGGTGAATATTTACAGGAGGCAATTGAAAGTCTGCTTTCAACAATTGGTAAGCTTTTACCACCAGGTTTTTCTCCGGATCTTCATTCAAGTCGATACCCGAAATGGTGATATTAAAAACATCGGACACGACAACTTCCAGCGCGTCCTGAATGGGGACTGGATAAAAAATGGTTTCAATGTTGTGAAACCCATCAGGTCGTTTCCCGGTAACCAGGAGACCCAAATTAATTTTGGCAATCGGATATGTAATCATAATAAAAAAAATGACTGCTGTAAAGATACGAAACAGCAGTCATGATATGGTAACTATTGATAAGATTCTATCGGATCGCAGGTACACATTAAATTGCGATCGCCATACGCATCATCAACACGACCAACAGGTGGCCAGTATTTATTTTCTTTTTGCCACGACAGTGGGAAAGCAGCCTGCTGACGACTGTAGGAATGCTCCCAGTTGTCGGAGGTAACCGTATCGGCTGTGTGCGGCGCATTTTTCAAGGGATTATCGTCCTTCTCTGACGCTCCACTGATGATAGCTTGGATTTCTTCGAAAATCGATTTCAAAGCCTCAATAAAGCGATCCAGTTCCTCTTTCGATTCACTTTCAGTTGGCTCAATCATCAAGGTTCCATGAACCGGAAACGACAGCGTTGGCGCATGAAAACCATAGTCCATCAAGCGCTTGGCAATATCGGCTTCGGTAATTCCAGAATCAGTTTTCAGATGGCGACACTCCAAAATCATTTCGTGTGCCACCCGTCCTTTTTCACCAACATATAAAATGCCATACGAATCTTTCAACTGACTGGCAATGTAGTTGGCATTCAAGATGGCAATCTCCGTCGCTTTTGTCAGCCCATCGGCTCCTAGCATTTTTATATAACCGTAGGTAATCGGCAATACAGAGGCACTCCCCCATGGCGCTGCCGAAACGGCTGAAATTCCAACATGTCCGTTATTCATAACTGGATGCGATGGCAGAAATTCAACCAAGTGTTCAGCCACTCCAATAGGGCCAACACCCGGGCCACCGCCACCGTGAGGTATGGCAAAAGTCTTATGCAGGTTCAGGTGACAAACATCGGCTCCAATTCGCTTCGGATTGGTTAAACCCACCTGTGCATTCATGTTGGCACCATCCATGTAAACTTGTCCACCATTTTGATGAATAATCTCACACATTTCCACAATAGATGCTTCAAACACACCATGAGTCGAAGGATAAGTAACCATAAAGGCCGAAAGCGTATCCTTGTATTCTTCCGCCTTTTGCCGAAGGGCATCCACATCCACATTTCCTCTTTCATCGCAAGGCACCACCACCACGTTCATGCCGGCCATCACCGCACTTGCCGGGTTTGTACCGTGGGCCGATGAAGGAATCAACACAACATTTCGATGATCGTCACCACGACTTAAATGGTATTCGCGAATCACCATCAATCCAGCATATTCGCCGGCAGCACCCGAGTTAGGCTGTAAGCTTACATCGGCAAAGCCTGTAATTTCAGCTAAATCACGTCGCAACTCTTCCATCATCTCATGGTATCCGCGAGCCTGATTTTTAGGCACAAAAGGATGAATACTGCTAAATTCAAACCAGCTTAGGGGTAACATTTCCGTGGCAGCATTCAGTTTCATGGTACACGATCCAAGTGGAATCATAGAGTGCGCCAACGAGATATCACGGTGCTCCAACTTTTTGATGTAACGCAACATCTCCGTTTCGGAGCGGTATTTTTTAAATACTTCCTGCTTCATAAAAGAAGACTGACGCACAAAAGCGGTATCAATAGTAGACTCTTCCGGACAATCGACAATATGCGGATAACGTTTATTCGCTGCCTTAGCAAATACTTCAATAATCCAGTTGATATCTTCCAGGTTGGTTGTTTCATCAATACTTAAGCCAACCTCCCCGTTTTCGAAATAGCGGAAGTTCATCTCCAATTCATGCGAAAGCCATTCAATGTCGTCACGTTTCACATGCTTAGGCAAAGCAAATCGGATGGTGTCAAAATAATTCTTATTTAACTGCTGATAGCCCAGCGCTGTAATTTCTTTATCTAATAGAACGGCAATAGCATGTACCCGTTCAGCAATTCCGCAAATTCCTTCCGCTCCATGATAAACACCATAAAAACCAGCCATAGTCGCCAATAGGGCTTGAGCTGTACAGATATTGGAGGTTGCTTTTTCGCGCTTGATATGCTGCTCACGCGTTTGCAGAGCCATACGCAAGGCATGATTGCCATGTTTATCTTTTGAAACACCAATAATCCGTCCCGGCATTATCCGCTTGTACTCGGAGCGCGCGGTAAAGAAAGCGGCATGTGGCCCCCCATAGCCCATGGGAACACCAAAACGCTGCGAGCTACCAAAAACGATATCGGCACCCCACTCTCCGGGAGGAGTCAGTAAGGCCAAGCTCAGCAAGTCGGCAGCAACAGCAACTTTTGCGTCAACGGCATGCGCTTGTTCAACCAAATCCCCATACGATAGAATTTCTCCATTAGAGTTGGGGTATTGAACGATCAATCCAATCACCTGCTCGTCAAAAACAAAATCGGATGTTCGCCCAATCTTCAAATCAATATTTAAAGGATTAGCCCTTGTTTGAAGGACTTCGAGCGATTGAGGCCACATATTTTCATCAATCAAAACCACATTGGCTCCAGCTTTCGCTTTCGCTCTGCAACGGCCGTTATACATCATCACCATGGCTTCGGCAGCTGCCGTGGCCTCATCCAGCAACGAAGCGTTAGCCAGCTCCATGCCTGTCAACTCACAAACCATCGTTTGAAAGTTCAGCAAAGCTTCCAGCCGTCCTTGAGATATTTCTGCTTGGTAAGGGGTGTATGAAGTGTACCAAACGGGATTTTCAAGCACATTCCGCAAAATTACAGCGGGTGTTATGGTGTCGTAATAGCCCATCCCAATATAGGTATTGAACACCTTATTCATTTTTGCCAGATCATGAATCCGACGGTAATATTTTCTTTCGGTCAGTCCATCTTTCAACTGCAATGGCTTGTCCAACCGAATATTGGCTGGCACCGCCTGATCGATCAACTCTTCGAGCGAGGAAACACCGATGGTCTCCAGCATACTTTTGATATCCTCTTCCCGAGGACCAATATGGCGGGTTACAAAATTATCACTTCCCATGCTTTCTGTTTTATATCTAAAGTTTGCGGTAATATTAACTGGAAGTTGCGGATAAAAAAATGATTTTTACCCGCCAACTAACTTGTTCAAGACATTAAAAAAGGATTGCTACTCTTTTCAAATCCGATGCTGGTTTCGGGACCATGTCCGCTATATACCAAGGTTTCATCAGGAAACTTAAATAACTTGTTTTTGATGTTTCCAACCAGCTGCTCAAAATTCCCCTTTGGAAGATCAGTACGTCCGATACTTCCATAGAACAAGACGTCACCAACCAGCATGAATTGCTGATCAGGCTGATGCAGCACCACGTGTCCCGGAGCATGCCCCGGAACATGAATGACCTCCAAAGAGGAATTCCCAAAAAGAATTGGCTCACCTTCCGTTAGCGAATGGTCTGCCGAATCAACTGGTTCTACCGGAACGCCAAACCGATCGCCGTGCTCTGTTATGGCTTCTACCAAAAAGGCATCTTCCTCATGCGCGTAAAACGGGATATTGTATTTGGCCCTGCAATAGTTGACACCCAGAATATGATCGAAATGGCAATGGGTATTCACCAGCTTAACTGGCTTCAATTGCTTTTCCTGAATAAACTTATCCAGCTCCTGCTGCTCGTAATCGAAAAAACAACCAGCATCAACAATAATGCATTCGCCGGTTTCGTCATACAAAACGTATGTATTTTCCTGTATCGGATTAAATGTAAACTTCTTAACTTGTATCATTCTCTTTTTAATTAACGGTACCCTTTAACATGGGAACGAAAACAAAGGTTCCATGTTTCTCTTTTTCAAACTCATCATCTGAAATTCGGGTAATTTTATACATGATTTGTTTTTCGGTTGGTCCTACCGGAACCACCAAAACACCACCGACCCGCAACTGCAGAAGCAAATCTTCGGGAATATGTGGGGCACCGGCTGTTATAATTATTTTATCGAACGGGCCATAGGTTGGTAGCCCTTTGTAGCCATCGCCGTAAAAAAACTTGGGATGATACCCCAGCTCTGGTAACAACTGCTGAACGTTCAAATACAATTCGCGTTGCCGCTCAATGGTAAATACGATGGCTCCCATTTCAACCAGCACAGCGGCCTGGTAACCGCTACCAGTCCCCACTTCCAGCACTTTGTCATTGGGTTGAATATCTAACAACTGACTTTGAAAAGCAACTGTGAAAGGTTGGGAAATGGTTTGTCCGGCACCGATCGGGAACGCCTGATCTTTATAGGCAAACTGAATAAAGCTGCTATCCATAAACAAGTGACGCGGCACCTTGGCCATGGCATCCAGCACCCGCTGATCTCTAACTCCCTTAATACGAATACCTTCAACTAATCGCTTTCGCAATCCCTTATGTCTTAAACTATCGCGAGCATCCATTAGCATCCAATTTTTAGGTAAAAATACACCAAAATGATTGTATATCGTGGCCTTACCCGGCCAACATTATCAACAAATTCCGTTGAAAAGTTCTGATTTTACTAAGTTCTTGAAAATAGCCTTTTATTTCTAAATTGAAGCTATAACTAGAATAGGAATTCGTATCGAAGGACTTTTTGCTGCCGAAATCCTGAAGTTCATCTCATCACACGACTGAAACTATTTAGACATCAAAGCAAACAACCGAACCCCGGAATATCCGAGAGAAAGTTCTTTGTTCAGAACCGATGGAGGAATGGCTAAAAAGGCTAAATTAGAGCAATATTTAACCCTGTAGCTCGTTTCAGTCAATAAGCTACACTAGCTTAAACAGACCAAATTCAGCTCTATGAATAAAAAAGTACAAGTAGTCAGGTACTTATTTTTTGACTTCTTTGCGGCAGCCATCAGCTGGATTCTGTTTTACCTGTACCGCAAACTACAAATCGAGCCGCAACATTTTGGAACCGAAGTTCCGCTTGAATTGACGAATCAGTTTTACCTTGGCCTACTCACCATCCCTGCATGCTGGATTCTTCTCTACTACCTTTCGGGCTATTACAGCAATATCTTTCGAAAATCGCGGTTACTTGAGTTGGGCCAAACTTTTTTAAGCTCGCTAGCGGGTGTGATCATCATCTTTTTCACCCTCATACTCGATGACTATATCAGCAGTTATAAAGATTACTACCGACTGTTTTTCACCCTTTTTCTTCTTCACTTTTGCCTGACCTATATTTTCCGTCTTATCCAAACCAGTCGCATCATCCACCTTATTCACCATCGAAAATTCGGATTCAACACCTTGCTGATCGGAAGCAACGAAAAAGCCTTGAAAATCTATCACGAGTTAAGCAACCAGCCACGCCCTGCGGGCTTTCAGTTTATCGGTTTTTTAAGCATTGAAGAGAATGACCAACACACACTTTCAAGCCATCTTCCTTATTTGGGGACCTTGAACGATTTTACCGATATCGCCCAAAAATATAAGCTCGAAGAAGTCATCATTGCCATTGAGTCCTCGCAACACGACCTGCTCACACGCATTTTGACTTCAATACAAAACCACTCCATAACTATCTGGGGGATTCCCGACTTATACGATCTATTGTCAGGAAATGCAAAAACCAACATCATCTACAGCAGTCCGCTGCTGAAAATATCGAACGGAATTTTGCCTGCCTGGCAAGCCAAGCTCAAACGTCTGATTGATGTCAGCTTTTCCATGCTGGCCTTCCTCCTGTTTCTGCCGGTCTACCTTCTGATCGCCATTCTCATTAAACTCCAAAGCGATGGCCCGATACTCTATAAACAAGAACGAATTGGGCGTTTTGGAAAACCGTTTACGATTTATAAGTTCCGAACCATGATTCATCATGCCGAAACAAACGGCCCAGAATTATCCAGGAAAGATGACCCACGAATTATCCCTGTCGGTCAATTCTTACGGGGAACACATCTCGATGAAATTCCACAGTTTTACAATGTCATAAAAGGAGAGATGTCGCTGGTTGGCCCGCGTCCGGAACGTCAATATTTTATTGACCTGATTGTAAAAAAGGCACCGCACTTTACCCTTTTACACAAAATTCGCCCCGGAATTACATCCTGGGGGCAAGTTAAATATGGGTATGCGTCTTCTGTTGATCAGATGGTGAAACGGCTGCCATACGACTTGGTTTATCTGAAAAACATATCCATTTACCTCGATTTCAAAATACTGATTTACACCTTGATTGCCTGTTTTAAAGGCAATGGAAAATAAATCATCTCAGCGTGTATTTTGCCAGAACATGGTACTCAGGTCCAGAAGGGAACAAGCGACTTTCGTACAAAACAAATTCGCGCACGAACACCTCCTGAGCCATTGTTTCGCCAAATTTTTCCATAATCCTCTCAAACTGCAACCGGTTTCTCAAATGCTTAAGTCGTCCCACAGTCAGGTGCGGAGTGAACTTTTTCGATGAGTCGATTCCTATCTCCTGTAATTCCGCTCGAAACTGCCGGACAAGCTCATAAAGCATTTCGTTTTTGGGGGCGGCCAGGTAGATAACCGCCGGTTGTCCCCGATGATTGAAATGACCAAGGCCATTTAGCTGGAATGAGAAAACCTGAAGATCAGCCACCACCCGTTTCATCGCAGCTTGCACCAGGTTGATCTGCTCTTCCGAAAGATCGCCCAAAAACCGAAGCGTGAGGTGCTGCTTGTCATTGGGCACCCAGCGAATGTGTTCCTCCTTCAATTGTTGCTTTAATCGCCGAATGAACTGCTGAAGATCGGGATCCAATTCTATTTTAATCGCAATAAATACACGTTTCATTTCCTTCGATTATACTTGCATTCTGAAATAGCAATGCAGCCAAGTCAAATAATTCCCGCCTCAATCCGAAAGATAATTTGCTCTATCAGCATATCCTCTACCACCGGATCGTATTCATCTTTCAGGTCATTGCCAAACAGGCGCGCCACCCCCTGCCAAAAGAAAGCTACCAGCCCACCTTTCAAATCTTTAATCAACTCATACGAGGTATGCCCGGTCTCGCGATCAATCAACTTAATGAGAATTCGCCCTTCCGAAATCGACAACTTTTTCAGCTCAGGCCCGTATTGGTCAAACAATTCCTTCTCAACTTGCTTCACATATTTCCGTCTCTCCTTTTCATTCTTCGCCGCCAGATATTCAGCCTCATATTTAGTCAGCAGTTCAGCCGCTTTCATTGCATACGGATACACTTTTTTAACTCTTCGCTCGAGCCGGTAGTAGCGTTTTTCCTGTCGTCGGTTCTCAAACTTGGGCTTAGAAAAAACCGGAATTTCTTCCAGCTTCCGGTGCGGCAAGGTATCCCCGTTCGCCTCAATAGCATCGAGAAAATGAAGCGAGTCCGGTTGCTGGGCCTTCCCTCCCGCAGTCAAACCAAAAACGAATATGACCAAGATCAATAATTGTTTCATAGTTTCCACTACAAAGATACTGACATGTTATTTAACTTGAAACGAATCAGGCTTGTTTCAGATTAGCTTCGGTTTAGAGTTACTATATTTGTGCAAATTTTAGAAAATGGTAACATGTCTGAAAGATTAAAAGTGAACGTAGCGTCAGAGTTTGGCGAACTCGAAGGCGTAATTGTACATACGCCTGGGTTGGAAGTTGAAGAGATGACACCCGAAACAGCCAAGCGGGCCCTGTACAGCGATATTCTGAACCTGGCAGTAGCCGGAAAAGAGTACCAGCAGCTGAAAGGAGTCCTATCAAAAGCCAGTCGCTGTTTCGAAGTAAAGGACCTATTGAGCGATGTCCTAAGCAACGACATTGTTAGGAAAAACATGCTGCGGGAAATATGCACCGCTGAAAAAGCCTTGGATATTCTTCCGGCCCTGCTTGAAATTGATGCCAATGAACTGGCCCGACAGCTTATTCAAGGGGTGCCCATTAAGCGCGATAACCTAACCCGCTACCTGAGTCAGGAACGGTTCAGCTTAGCACCGTTGCATAACTTTCTCTTTACGCGCGACGCCTCCATGTCATTCCGCAATGAGGTCGTTATTGGCAAAATGGCTAATAAAGTTCGCGACCGCGAAGCCTTGATTATGGAAACCATTTTCAACAATCACCCCTTAATTGAAACGAAAACATTGAATCCATTGCATTTTGGAGAACTAAACGCTGGCCAGAAGATCATGATTGAAGGGGGTGACTTTCAGGTAGCACGCGAAGATGTGCTGGTTATTGGCACCGGCATTCGAACCAGTACCGAAGGCATCGACTTCATTCTGGAAAGCATCAAAGCAAAGAAAGAAAAAATCCACCATGTCATTGTCCAGGAATTACCCGATATGCCCGAGTCCTTTATTCACCTCGACATGGTTTTCACCTTCCTTGATCGTGATGCCTGCATGGTTTACGAACCGCTGATTCTGGGCACCAACCGCTACCATACCATTCATATTCAAATTGAAAATGGAGAAGTTTCGTCCATTACGGAAGAAAAAAACTTGCCGGAAGCACTGAAAAAATTAGGGATGGATCTGAAACCGATCCAATGTGGTGGAAGCAAAGACATTTGGACCCAGGAGCGCGAGCAATGGCACAGTGGCGCCAACTTTTTCGCCATTGCCCCAGGACAGGTCATTGGCTACGAACGTAATGTCAATACCGTAGAAGAGCTCAACAAAAATGGCTTTGAGGTCATTAAAGCGAAAGATTATATTAGTGGAAAAGCAGTGCTTCCGGACAACAAAAAATGCGTGATTACCATTGCCGGTTCCGAACTGGCTCGTGGAGGTGGTGGAGCTCGCTGCATGAGCATGCCTTTCCGAAGAAAACCCGTTGAATGGTAGGCCCTTGAGTGCTCGATGCTGGATCCTTGAAAAACGAATGCCCTTTATGCTGAAATCTTGAGCTCAGAGACAGAAAAGATTCTGGATGCCTCGATATTTCGAGTATTCCTTATTTGCTAATTTAAATGGAGAATACAAACAATTGTGTTTTCAACTTTAAACAACTTTGATGCGTAAACTACGAACAAACGAACTCGGCCGAATCAGTGCCGAAGAATATAAGCAAACGGAGAAAACTCCCTTGGTGATTGTACTGGATAATATTCGCAGTTGCAACAACATCGGCTCGGTGTTCCGAACATCGGATGCCTTGCTGATTGAGGCCGTGCATTTGTGCGGAATCACAGCTACACCGCCCAATAAAGAAATCCATAAAACAGCCCTCGACGCAGAAAAATCGGTTCCGTGGAGCTATTTTGAAAAGACAGAAGATTCCATTCAAAAACTAAAAGATGAGGGCTATCGCATATTTGCGATTGAACAGGTAGAAAACAGCATTATGCTTCCTGATTTTGAAGTAAAAACCACCGACCGGTTAGCCCTCGTATTTGGCAATGAGGTGAAAGGGGTGCAGCAAAAAGTAATTGATCTGTGTGATGGAGCCATTGAAATTCCCCAATTCGGGATCAAACATTCCTTCAATATCTCGGTCAGTGCCGGCATTGTCTTATGGGACCTGTTTAAGAAGTTCCGGTATTAATTCACCCCAATCAAAAATAAAGCATTAAAAAAGCGACTTCAAATGAAGTCGCTTTTTTAAGATCATCTATATCGATGTAATTATTCTACAATTCCTTGAAATTTGGCGTCATCCCAGTATTTAGCAAATTCTAAATCTGAAGCCGCTTTTTCTTTCAATTCAGGTTTCATCTCAACAGCTTTCTCAAGGCTTTCGTACATCAGATTTTCTTTAGCTGTACGAGCACCAACAACAGCTTTGAAGTATTCTTTCATATAGCAACCTTCCCAAGTACAGTTCTCCAATGATTTCAAAGCACCATTGTTATCTCCTGCCAGGATTTTAGCCAAACCTACATTTGGAGAATCGCTGTCGCCAAACAACTGAACGGCTTTGTCGTAGTCGCCTTTTTTCAAGGCAACAATACCTAAGTTGTAATTTACTTCTTCGCCAGCACCTGAGGCAGCACCAAATAAAGCTTCAGCTTTATCTACATCACCTTGACGCAAAGCTACAGCACCCAAGTTGTTTTTGATGATTGGCTCATCGCTTGCCAAGCTTTCTGCTTTTTCGAACAATGGCTTCGCTTCATCATATTTTCCTTGCTGAGCTAAAATCATTCCAGCGTTGTTATGACCTCTCCAGTCTTTAGGATAAACTTTGATGAATGAATTGTAGATAGCCAATTTTTTGTTCTGGTCAGCAGTTAAAGTTGCAGCGTAAAGCAATTCAGCGGGGTTCAATGATGCAGGATCAGAGTCAGCCAAAGCAGCAATTTCCTCATCCGTTTTACCAATCAAATCAACGCTAGCAGCGATTTTTGAACGACGCAATTTTGGAAGAATCTCATCAGCAACAACCGTAAAGGCTTCAGACAAGTTTCTGATTTCGCGCTCACGTACTTCAGGATCTGAGTACATTGAAAGAACACGCAAGATCAACTCTTTATCCTGGATGTTTGATTTCTCCATCATTTCCTGGAAACCTTCCCAGTCTTCCGGAGTGAATTTTGTTTTCAGTTCAGCTTCAACTTCAGCTTTTTTCAATTCTCTGGAAACAACTTTGTTTGAAGAACTTTCACGTTGTTCAGACAATTTTGTATTCCAATCCAATTCACCATCAGGAGAAGCGTAGGCTGAAATCTCAACACCTTTTAATTCTTTACGCTCAGCTTCAAAAGCATCTTTAGCGTATGCATACAATTCTTTTACATCTTCGCTTTTCAACTCAGTCCCACGAACGTAAGAGCTGTTGATCAAGTAATGAATGTCAGCGACATACTGCTCTGGAACAATGCGTTGGAACTCGTCGATATTAGGATCATAAACACCAGTTGTGTTTTTCTCACGCTGAATACCAATGATTGGAGATGGGTAGTTAATAGCCATTTCAGAAGTAGCCAATACGCCATCAGCCACTTTAATAGGCTCAAAATCTAAGCTTTTAGATCCTTTTGACGCAGTAATACGAATTTCAAGATCAGACACACGCATGCCGTCTTCAAATGCAACTGCATCTTTGTAAGAAAAATTTCCACCAGTATAGCTAATCACCTTATTGTTGGCATCAACTTTCTCCCCTTGAAGAGTTACCGATTCGAAAGCAGTTTCACCACCGTCATATTTTAAAACAGGAGTAGCAACAATTGTCGCCTTTTTGTTAAAATATTTTGCCGGAAAACGGCCATCAATAGCAACATCCACATCACCACCATGGGCTTCTAAAATTTCAGGAGTCACTTTGAAGTTAATGTCATCTGCATTCTTTTTCATCTTCTTAAGGCTAGAACAGCCTGCGAAAAGGACTGCAGCCAAAACAAAAAAGGATAGAGTTTTTAAACTAAGTTTTTTCATGTCGACAGTATTAGAATATTTAATTTTGAATTAATTCGGTACTTGTACACAAAAATAGCAATGTTTTAACGAAATAAAAGCATCTGACCTACTTTTTTAATCCACTAAAACCCTGTTAATCCCAGATGAATAGTCGGTTTCGAAAATGAGGGAAAGCAACTGCCTAAAATGACTTTCATCATGCACAAAATCAATATTATTGGTATCGACAACCAGAATCGGAAAATCATTTTGTTGCTTAAAGAACCGGAAATAACCTTGACCAATCTGCTCCAGATAAGCCGGGTCCATATTTTGCTCATAAGCTCGACCTCTTTTTTCAATATTACGGATCAGCTTTTCAACATCCGCATGCAAATAAACATAGAGATCCGGCTTCGGAAGTTTTTCATAAATAATATCAAAGAAGCGTTTATAGAGCATATATTCATCAGGCGAGAGCGTTGTTTGGGCAAAAATCAGGGATTTCATAAAGTAATAGTCTGAAACCAGAAAGGAGCTGAACAATTCAAACTCGCGAATATTTCGCTTCAGCTGATTGTATCGATCTGCTAAAAACGACATCTCCAAAGGGAAAGCGAACTTTTCACGGTCGTTGTAAAATTTAGGCAGAAAAGGGTTATCATCAAATCCTTCCAGCACCGTCCGTGCCTCGAACTCCTCAGCAATCTTATTAACGAGGGTGGTTTTCCCGGAGCCTATGTTTCCTTCTATAACTAAATAATTGATCTTCATATCAAAAAAAATCCCGGAAGCTTCATCACTTCCGGGACATAAAAGTACAATAATTTCTTGTCGATTAACAACTCTTAAACCAAGCTTCCAATACTACATTTTCATTCCAAGATGGTAAAATAGAAACGACCAAACATCAGTGTATTCATCAATAACCTTGGCGGTTGGTTTGCCAGCACCATGTCCGGCTTTGGTGTCAATCCGGATCAACGTAGGCATTGGTCCGGCATGCAAATCCTGCAAGCGGGCAATGTATTTAAAGGAATGCGCCGGCACTACGCGGTCGTCATGATCGGCTGTAGTTACCAACACAGCTGGATAATCCACGTCCTTCCGAATGTTGTGATAAGGTGAGTAAGCGTAGAGGTACTCAAACATCTCCTGACTGTCTTCGCTGGTTCCATAATCGCCAGCCCAAGCCCAACCAATGGTAAACTTATGGAAACGAAGCATGTCCATAACTCCTACGGCGGGCAGAGCCACCTGAAACAAGTCCGGACGCTGGTTAATAGCCACCCCCACAAGCAATCCTCCGTTCGAACCGCCCATCAACGCGAGCTTATCACTGGAAGTATAATTTTCAGCTATTAAATATTCGGCAGCCCCAATACAGTCGTCAAATACGTTCTGTTTATTGAGCCTGATCCCCGCCTGGTGCCAGTCTTCTCCATATTCCCCACCACCACGCAAGTTAGCGACCACATAAATACCACCATTGTCAACAAAAACCATTCGGGTGGTTGAGAACGACGGCGTCAGGCTAACATTGAATCCACCATAACCATAAAGCAAGGTTGGATTTGTTCCATCCAGTTTAATGCCTTTCTTATGAACAATAAACATGGGAACCCGTGTCCCCCCTTTCGATACAAAAAACTCTTGCTTAACGATAAAATCATCCGGATTAAACTTTACCTCAGGCCGATAAAACAGAGATGATTCCTGCGTTTCAAAGTCAAAACGATAAATCTCGCCGGGGGTGTTGAAGGATGAATAGCTGTAGAAAGCCTCCGGCTCATCTTTCTTTCCAGAAAAAGCACCAACACTTCCAATACCAGGAACTTCGATCTCAAAATCCAAGGCCCCATCGTAATCATACACTTCAACTACACTATGCGCATCTTTCATGTATTCGGCTACAATCCGGCCACCAACAAAACTGACTGATTGCAAAACCTCTTCTTTCTCTGGAATCGTTTCCACCCAATTTTCCTCTTCGGGTTGATTGATATTAATTTTAATCAACCGGTATTTGGGTGCTTGATAGTTGGTACGAACAAACAAATTGTCGCCCACATTACCCTGTACCTCAAACTCAAAATCCAACCGATCCATTAAGGAAATATAGTCAGCATTCTTCTGGGACAAATCCTTAACCGAAAGCGCATTCCCATGCGCAGCTTCACTAACAGAGATGAGTAGAAAACGCTTATCATCGGTAATTTCAGCGCCAAACATCCGCTTGGGTTTATCCTGATCCTCCATGATCAGCTGGTCGGCAGCCTGCGGAGTTCCCAACTGGTGATAGTAAATCTTTTGAAACTGGTTCGACTCAGACAATTCAGTTCCTTCTTGCGGCTGATCATAGGCACTGTAATAAAAACCATTGTTGTACCAGGCAAGGTCCGAGAACTTAACCCACTGAATAGAATCGTCGAGCAACTTGCCTGATTTAAGATCCTTCACGAAAATTTCATTCCAATCAGAACCGGACTTGGCCACCATGTAGACCAAGTGTTGCCCATCTTCCGAAAGTTCAATACCCGACAAGGCGATAGTTCCATCTTCGGAAAACGTATTGGGATCGAGAATAACTTCAGCTTCCTGATCCAAATATTCCGTCATGTATAAAACACTTTGATTTTGAAGCCCGTCATTCTTAAAAAAGAAATACTTACCCGCTCTTTTAAAAGGCGTTCCATGTTTGGGATAATCGAGCAAGTTGGTCAGTTGTCCTTTTATTTCTTCGCGATACGGAAGCGATTCAAGGTAACTAAAGGTCGATTTGTTTTGCGTTTCAACCCAGGCCGATGTTTCAGCCGAATTATCGTCTTCCAGCCAACGGTAAGGATCAGCTACTTCGGTGCCAAAATAGGTGTCTTTCACTGCTTCCTTTTTGGTCTCCGGATACTTTATTGTTTGCTTGTTGATACAGGAACTCATCGATACGACAACTAATAAGTATAAGATATTCTTCATCTTCGGATAATTTGGGTTGCAACTGCCAAAAACCTATCCGTATTCAACCCGTGGGAATAATTACAGCAACTTATTCATTGAGCGGATCCGTGCATCCTTCCGATTTCCAACGAATTGGCCCGCCAGCAGCCCAATAACAATGCCGGGAGTAAGAAAAAACCAGCGGTCGATAGATGGAAACAGCAGGCTAATAAGAAAACCGACAAGGCCCGCCACTGCAGTATAGGAAAAACTATACGAATAGGTATAAAAATAGGGAGGATAAAAACCGTGCTCTTTTTTCAAATGACGCGCCAGCTTGTCGATATGTTTGTCGTAACTCCGGCGTTCTCGGCCTACTTGAGTAACAGCCTGCCTGATGGTGTTCGCCTCCTTTTCAATTTCAGCCTTTAATTGACTGCAATGCGGACAGCTATCCGAGAACTCATCAATCTGGGTGAGCATCCGAAGGTATTCAGCAACTCGCATAAAGCGCAAATCACTTTCTTTGGTTCCTTTCAGCTCTTGCTCAATCTGAGCTGCTATTCTTTGACTCCATTCTGTCATAACAAAAGAAAAAAAATGCCCGACAAGCGGGCATCTATTTATAAAGTAGTGTTAGTCTCTATTCTCTCTTGGCGGCCGACGATCACCCCGATTGTCTCGGCTTCCTCTTCCGTCACGACGATCACCTCCTTCGCGACGATCACCACCATCGCGGCGTGGTGGACGACGATCGCCTCCACGGTCGCTGCGTTCGCGCTCAACATAGCCTTCCGGTTTTGGAAGTAACGCTTTGCGAGAAAGTTTCAGTTTGCCATCGCGGTCGATGTCCAGCAGTTTCACTTCTACTTCATCACCAACTTTCAAAGCATCTTCCACATTGGTCAAACGCTCCCAGGTAATTTCAGAAATATGAAGCAAACCTTCTTTGCCAGGCATGATTTCAACAAAAGCACCAAACGTAGTGATATTTTTGATCTTTCCTTTGTAGGTTTCACCTTTTTCAGGAAGAGCAATAATTCGTTTTACACGTTCTTTGGCTGCATCCATAGCTTCTTTGTTCAAGCCCGAAATTTCAACCCAACCAAAATTATCGCGTTCTTCGATCACGATCACGGTATTGGTTTCTTCCTGCATTTGCTGAATATTCTTACCTCCAGGGCCAATGATTGGTCCAATCATATCCTTCGGAATCTGAATGGTTTCAACGCGTGGCACGTTTGGTTTATATTCAACACGAGGCTCAGGAATTACTTCAAGGATTTTTCCAAGAATGTGCTGACGGCCTTCTTTCGCCTGATGCAAAGCTTGTGTCAGTACTTCATAAGATAGTCCGTCTACTTTGATATCCATTTGAGTAGCGGTAATCCCTTTTTCGGTTCCGGTTACTTTGAAGTCCATATCCCCCAAGTGATCTTCATCACCCAAGATGTCAGAAAGAACGGCAAATTTACCCGATTCCTTATCAGAGATTAATCCCATAGCGATACCCGAAACCGGACGTTTCATATTCATACCGGCATCCATCATACACATCGTTCCGGCACAAACAGTTGCCATTGACGATGATCCGTTTGATTCCAAGATATCGGAAACAACGCGCACCACGTAAGGGAAGTCCTGAGGAATCATGCGTTTCAGCGCACGGAAAGCCAGGTTACCATGACCAATTTCACGACGACCTAAGCCGCGTGGTGTTTTTGGTTCGCCCACACAGAAGGGGGGAAAGTTGTAATGCAACAGGAATTTCTCAGTTCCCTGGAAAGTCACATTATCAATCTTTTTAATATCCATTTTGGTACCCAACGTAATGGATGAAAGCGATTGGGTTTCACCACGAGTGAAGATGGCAGAACCATGCGCACCCGGCAAATAATCCACTTCACCCCAGATTGGGCGGATTTCGTCTGTTTTACGACCATCCAGACGAATACCTTCATCCAAAATCATGCGACGCATGGCTTCACCTTCCACTTTGTGGAAATAGCGACGGATTAGTTTTTCATCCTGAACAAGGTCCATTTCTTCGTTTTCGGCATTGGCTTCCAAATAAGCCACGACATAGTCATCCACGATTTTACCGAATGACTCAATACGAAGTTGTTTGTCTTTTATTTGCTGCTTAGCAACATCGTAACAAGCAGGGAACAAGTCAGCCTCTACTTTTGCTTTCAGTTCTTCGTTGTTCACTTCGTGACAATATTCACGCTTCACAACACCTACTTCAGCGGCTAATTCTTCCTGTATTTTACAATGAATTTTAATGGCATCGTGTGCAACCTTAATGGCCTCCAGCATCTCTTCTTCCGATACTTCATCCATTTCACCTTCAACCATCATGATGTTATCATAAGTGGCTGCCACCATAATATCGATATCAGCTTCAGCCAATTGAGCACTGCTTGGATTCACAATCATTTCACCAGCAACACGACCTACGCGCACTTCAGAGATTGGCGCTTCAAATGGCACATCAGAAACGGCAATAGCAGCAGAGGCTGCCAATCCGGCCAATGAATCGGCCATGACGTTTTCATCGTAGGAGATCAGACTGATCATCACTGCTGTTTCAGCGTGGTAATCAGCGGGAAAAAGAGGACGAAGAGCACGGTCAACCAAACGGGCAACCAAAATTTCATCGTCACTTGGGCGAGCTTCGCGTTTTAGAAATCCACCGGGAAAACGACCTGCAGCCGAAAATTTTTCGCGGTAATCAACCGATACGGGCATGAAGTCAACATCTTCTCTGGCTTCCTTTGCCGAAACCACCGTGGCCAGCAACATGGTGTCACCCATTCTAACGACAACTGCACCATCAGCTTGCTTTGCCAAACGACCGGTTTCAATCGTAATGGTCCGGCCATTGCCAAGGTCAATTGTTTTAATAATTTGATTCATAATCAATTTTTGAGATAAAATTTAACAATACGAACTAAGTCGAATGGTGGTGGGGATTTCAAAAATAAGAAAAGGCAATAAAACTATTGCCCTTTCGCTATAAAAATTATCGACGTAATTTCAATTCTTTAATAATCGCACGGTATCTCTCGATATCCTTATCTTTCAAGTAGTCAAGCAAGTTACGACGCTTACCTACCAAACGAACCAAGGCACGCTGTGTGCTATAGTCCTTTTTGTTTTTCTTCAGGTGTTCAGTGAGGTGAGAAATACGAAAAGAGAACAAAGCAATTTGTCCTTCAGCAGTACCGGTATCCTCTGCATTTTTACCAAACTTTTCAAAAAACTCTTTTTTCGTTTCAGAAGTTAAATACATTTTTTTCTTTTTAAATGGTGATACAATTCTTAAGCCGCTGCATCGCTTTCAATAACAACCGCTTAAAATTAATTTCAAAAAACTTCCGCAAAAGTAATGAATATTCTTTGATTTTCAATCTCAACCTTTGATTTTCCAGCTAAAAAAGTGCCTCATTTTGAATCCTTTGAAATATTTCCCCAAATTCAGCACAGGACAGCACAAATAAGCTATTCTTTTTATTAATTTTAACACAACTCATTAAACCTGAATACTATGATTTTTAAAACATCCAAATTGACGCCATGCATTGTGGCCACATTAAGCAAACCAAGCAAAACCGCCGGAATCAATCTGTTAATCGGACTCATGTTACTTGCGATCAGCTTTTCCGGCTGCACACAGCAAGTTCCTCCCCCTCCTGCCGCCGTGGGCCCCACTCCCACAGCCCGCCAACTCGAATGGCACAAACTGGAACAATATGCCTTTATCCATTTCACCACCAACACCTTTACCGGTAAGGAGTGGGGATTTGGCGATGAAAGCCCAACCGTTTTCAATCCCACCAATCTGGATCCCGAGCAATGGGCTAAAACAATCCAGGAAGCCGGGCTTAAAGGGATTATCCTAACCTGCAAGCATCATGACGGTTTTTGCCTGTGGCCCAGCGAGTACACAGAACACGACATTGCCAACAGTCCTTACAAAAATGGAAAAGGCAACGTAGTAGAAGAAGTTTACCAGGCTTGCAAAAAGTACGGATTAAAGTTTGGCGTGTACCTGTCACCTTGGGATCGCAATCATCCGGACTACGGCACTCCCGCCTATGTTGAATACTATCGGAACCAACTAAAAGAACTGTTTCACGCCTACGGACCGGTTTTCGAAATGTGGTTCGACGGAGCGAATGGCGGCGATGGCTATTATGGCGGGGCAAACGAGAAACGCAAAATTGAAGGAGCAACTTATTACGACTGGCCAACAACACTGAAAATGATTCGCGAAATTGAACCTGAAGTTATTTTCTTCAGCGATGCAGGTCCGGATATCCGCTGGTGTGGCAACGAGCGCGGCTTCGTTGGCGAAACCAACTGGAACACCATCAGTACGGACACCTTGTATGCCGGAAAACCGGGAATTACCGAACTGCTCAATCGCGGCTCAGAAGATGGAACAAACTGGGTACCCGCTGAAGTGGATGTCTCGATCCGCCCGGGCTGGTTTTACCATGCGCATGAAGACGACAAGGTTCGCTCAGCTGAAAACCTGTTTAAGATTTATCTGGAATCTGTCGGACGCGGTTCCAATTTACTCCTGAACCTGCCACCCGACCGACGCGGCCTGATTCATGAAAACGATGTGGCATCGCTGCGGAAGTGGAAAGCCATGCTGGATGAAGCTTTTGCCAACAACCTGGCGGCCAATGCTCCGGTAAAAGCATCGGCAACACGAGGAGAAGCTGCGGTTTATGGGGCACAAAACCTGACTGACAGCAAGCCTGAAACTTACTGGACAACGGACGACAATCAGCAAACAGCCGAACTGCTTGTAGAGCTGGGACAAGAGCAAACCATCAGTTACGTGCTATTGCAGGAATACATCCAACTGGGACAGCGGGTGAAAGCTTTTAGCCTGGAAGCCAACATCAACGGTACGTGGAAAAAGATTGGCGAGGCAACTACCATTGGCTACAAGCGTATTGTTCCGGTCGATGAGGTGAAAACAAGTCAGCTTCGCATCCGAATCCTCGATTCTAAAGCCTGTCCGGTTCTCTCAAACCTGGAAGTGTATTAATTCTACATTTAACACCTGCGAATGATCCCATTGTTCGCTAGAATAAATAAACGGACAAGCAGCCAGCAATAGGAATGAGCCAAATCCTCACAATCTTTGAGGATTTAGCTCATTCCCATTTTCAAGCGTATGGTTAATGAGCTTCACCCCCAAATGGCATTGCAGGCATTTCTTCGGTGTGCAATAGCTATTTTTCAATTGAATCAAAGCCTGGCTGTCAAAAGCAGAGCGAACCGATACCCCCAGTTCTTTCCAATTCGAAATAATGGAATTGTTCTCTGCCGGTAATTTCTCCAAAAACATCAAAGCCTTATCTTTTAACTGTTGCTGATTATGATATTCGCCATAGACAAACAAAAAAGGCACGACCGTATTGATTAAAATATTCTGAAAAGCAACATCGCCCAACACTTTGGGTCGTTTGCCCGAAGCTTTGTTGAAACGGTAATGAGTATCCCAATAATCAGACGCTTGAACCCGAAACAATTCGCGGATTTCACTCATATTATCTTTTTCCACCAAATTGGAAAACAAGGCGGAAGAGTGATGCACCAGGGCTGCAAACTGTGCCAGCCGAACAGTAGGAAAATTGACAGGACGCAGGCGCAGAAACTTCCAAAGATAGGCTTCAATAGGCTTTAACCGATATTTTTTATACAAAAATACGTATTCTTTCCGAAGTGACAGGAAATAGTCATCACCCAACAACTGCTCGTTTAACAAGCCGGCCGTTCCAAAAAGCAAAGCTTCAAGCTGAAACAGATCATTCTTGTGCTTCGCCAAAATTTGAATGGGTAAAGCCCTTGCCAACAGTTCGAACGGAAGAGCATTGGTTTTCAAGCCAAAGTTACGAGCCAAAAACTGGTAAAAGGTTTCGTTCCAGTCGTTCTTATTTTGCTGCAACTGATCAACAATGGCCTGTGTTTTTTGCTGCAATCGCTCCACCATCAAGCCATGAAACCGAATCTGCAAAGCCATAGGATCAGCTTCATGAAAACGATCGGCGCAAGCAATCCATCGGTCCGACTGCAACAACTTGTGATAATTTTCTTCCAAATGAACCGGATAATGGAGTACCACCGCAGGAACGACTTCGCCCCCTGTTGTTTTCACCTCAGCATCGTTTTCACGCACCACATGCAACACCACATTATCATAGGCCGCATCCTGCTCATGCTGGTGTACGTACCAGTCCGACGCTTTTTGATGAATCTCGACATTGCCAGCCCAGGTGGTATCACCAATCTTAATGCGGGAATTGAAAAAGTCGGGGCCCGCATCGGTATTGGACTGTCCGGGATGAACCACCTCAACCACTTCCCCGTCTTCGGTTTTCAGGCTAGTTGCATTAAACAGTCGGTGTTTCCATACAAACTGAAGAAATACCTCGTTCATAATGACTTATTTTCCATTAAAGTTATGGAAAATATCAGTTGATGGCAGCCTGTTGTACAAAACAAAAAAGTGGTCAATTATCCCATAATGCCACTTGGCTTTGCCGGAATAAAGTCCTGACTTTCTCCTATATTTCTATTAGTTCACTAGTAGCAATGATTCAGAAAGAAGAAAAACTCAAACGCATGAAACAGATCAAACAATTAATCCTTTTGTTCCAACAAGAAATTGGAAATAAATCCATTGTCTGGTAGCTTCAGGTCAGTCAAGAAAAAGCAAAAGCCTGGTCGCAAAACATTAAAAAGTCAAGGCTTCACTCCGCCTCCTTATAGTTACATGGATCGGGCTTGCCTTAGAATACAAGTATTTGTGAGCAGATAGGGAGTATATCTTAACAGATTCTTTTTACAAGTGCGTATTACAAAAAATACAATAATTAGAAACATCATTATCATCAATGATCAGATAACGTTGTTTCTTGTTACATTTAAGTACGGTGTTCGAAACAGTACGTTAGTGTTCGTTATGTTGTTAAACATTTGCAATGCAGATAAATATCTATATATTTGAACCAGAACAGAGCAGAACATAACGGACATTGATGCGGAACGATGTTGTATTTCTTTGTTACAATTTCACTTAAAGTAGATATAATTGATATTGAATAGATTGCAAACATTTGTTATGACGCTCAAAAAGAGCAACAGTAATCTACTCAAGCAATAAACTATAGAATAGATCTTACAAATGAATTAAAAATTTCAAAATGAGTAATTTTTCAAGAAGAAGATTTCTTCAAAACTCGTTGGTTGGTGCAGCTGGTGTAACTTTGCTGCCTTATACCAAAAGTTTTGGAATGGGAGCCAATGACACGATCCGAATTGGATTTATCGGTCTTGGCCAGCAAGCGATGAACCTGTTGAATGGTTTCAGCAGAATAAAAGGTGTTAAAATTGTTGCAGGTGCCGATGTCTACGGAATCAAAAGAGAGCGTTTTAAATTGAAAGTTAACGAGTTTTATAACGCAAGAAATACGAAAGTTGAAGTAGAAACATACAAAGATTACAGAAAAATAATTGACAGAAAAGATATTGATGCTGTTGTAATAGCAACGCCCGACCATTGGCATGCACTTATTGCTATTGATGCCTGTAATGCAGGAAAAGATATCTACCAAGAGAAACCAATTACTTATACCATCAAGGAAAGTATTAAGGTTGCAGCTGCTGTTCGCCGAAATAATATAATTTTTGCTACCGGGAGCCAACAACGTTCTGATAGCAATTACCAACATGCTGTAAATATGGTTCATCGCGAAGAATTTGGTAAGTTGACGAAAGTGAATGCTTTCGTAGGTCCAGGTCCATCCATTTACGATTTACCAGAAGAACAAATTCCTGCAGATTTGGATTGGAAACAATGGCTAGGTCCCATGCCATCTGTTCATTACAATTCAGCATTAAATCCTCCAATAACAATTAATCCACCGACAAAAGAAACTTTTTGGGCCCGATGGCGCTACTACAAGGGACTTGGCGGCGGTTTTACATGCGACTGGGGTGCACATAATTTCGACATTGGCCAGTGGGGATTGAAAAAAGATCACAGTGGACCTGTAGAAGTTATTCCTCCGGGTTACAAAGACACTAAATATCTTACTTATGTATACGACAATGGTATTACCATGACCAACGAAGCGTATGATGACAAAGAAACACGTGGAGTAAAATTCTGGGGTGAAGATGGCTGGATCGAAGTTAGCCGCGGTAGTATAGCCGCTTCCGATCCATCGCTGTTGCCCGAAAAGCGTGAAGTAGAAGCTGGCTTGTATGAAAAAAGTCCAGGACACCTAGAAAACTTCATTGATGCTGTTAGGGCTAGGATTGACCCAATCGTTCCGGTTGAAATTGGACAAAGAACAGCTACTTGCAGTATACTTGGAAACATTGCCTATGAATTAAAACGACCAGTTGCCTGGTCTCCTGAAAAACAGTATTTCATAAATGATCCGGAAGCTGAAAAGTTCTATCACCGTGAATACGAAAACGGGTATAAACTATAGTACAATATTTGATTCTTAGATTGGTAGATGTTAATTAGTAGTTTTAGTTTAATCCCAGTGAATTACAATTCACTGGGATTTTAACTATCTCAAAATTCGACTTCGTAATAACTAAATTTAAATAGATGAAATCTTTATCGAGAAGAAATTTCGTAAAATCAACGATAGCAGCCGGAACAGGAGCATTGTTAGTTCCCAATGCCGTCTTGGCGACATCAAAACAAAAAGAACAACCTTCATTAAAAGGGAAAAAAGTACTGTATGTCTATGGTGGATGGAAAGGACACGAACCAACTGAATCGGTTGAAGTGTTTGTTCCCTGGTTAAGATCAGAAGGTGCTGAAGTAACGGTCTCTGATACACTCGACTCTTATCTGAATGAAAAGCTAATGAATTCGCTCGATCTGATCATCCAAATGTGGACGATGGGCGAAATTACAAAAGAACAGGAAAAAGCCTTGTTGGCAGCTGTCAAAAGAGGCGTTGGCTTTACTGGATGGCACGGTGGAATTGGCGACTCGTTCCGCAATAATGTAGAATACCAGTTTATGGTTGGCGGGCAATGGGTAGCACACCCTGGCGGAGTTCTCGACTATTCGGTTGAGATAACAAACCACAAAGATCCAATTACCAAAGGATTGAAGGATTTTTCAATGCACTCAGAACAATACTATATGCATATAGATCCAAATGTAAATGTACTTGCGATCACTGAATTTTCGGGCGACAATACATCATGGATTGACAAATGTGTTATTCCTGTGATTTGGAAAAAATATTTTGGCAAGGGGCGTATATTCTACTCATCGTTAGGACACGTAATGTCCGACTTCAAGGGCGAACCACTGGAAATACAAAAACGCGGAATACGTTGGGCTGCAGAAAGTAAGTATCATCCTAAAGAAAAATGGGTAAATCCGGTTTATCGGTAAAATTACATTCAAAAAATATCAAACTTACAGCATATTGATACTAATTACTATGCTAGATAAACACCGCATTATCTCATGAACTGAGTAAAAGAAAATACCGGGAGATAACCCTCGGTATTTTAGACTTTACACAGTTTATGAGATAGTGCTTATTTTTTGTTTAAATTTCAAGTTTCACACCATAGCAAAAGCTAAGATCCGAAAAGCACAAACTGGTGGCAGCCTGTTGTACAAAACAAAAAGGACGACTGCCACCCCTTTAACCGGGTAATTGCAATCGTCCTTTCAATGCTTTATTTAGCTGACTCAAACTACCAAACCAAATCTGAATCGGCTAATTTATCCGCGTCCAGATTATCTATTTCAATTGATTTGAAGTGTTTGTAAGTTCCCACTTTCAGTTCATAAGTTGCCTGCTCATCGCAAACAATCATTCCTTTGGGGTGCAGTTGCAGTGCGCTGATGGTCCACATGTGGTTCACTCCTTCTTCAACAGCATGGCGCAAAGCTCTGGCTTTCGACAATCCGTTGACAATAATCACCACTTCTTTTGAATCTAAAACGGTTCCAACGCCAACTGTTAGTGAACTTTTTGGCACCTGATTCACGTCATTATCAAAAAACCGTGAATTGGCCACCATGGTGTCGTAATTCAGTTCTTTATCGCGCGTACGCGATGCCAATGACGAACCGGGTTCGTTAAAAGCAATGTGTCCGTCAGCACCAATTCCGCCCAAAAACAAATCAATTCCACCAACCGATTTAATCTTGTCCTCGTAGCGCTGGCACTCCGCTTTCACATCCGTTACATTGCCATTCAGAATGTTAACATTCTTTTCCTGAATATCGATATGCGAAAAGAAATTATCCCACATAAATGAGTGGTAACTTTGAGGGTGATCTTTAGGTATCCCCACATACTCATCCATATTGAAGGTAATTACATTTTTAAAGCTCACTTTTCCTGCTTTGTGCAATGCAATTAATTCCTTGTAAGTTTCCAGCGGAGATGATCCTGTTGGTAAACCCAGCACAAATGGCTTTTCTTCGCTAGCGTTGGCCAACTGAATTTTGCGTGCAATGTAGTTGGCTGTCCAACGCGATGCAACCTGGTGTGTTTCTTGAATAATTAATCTCACGATATTTTATGTTTAAATATGAATAGTAGAATCGTATCGCTGTTTCCTATTATTTTCTATTTAAGTAACTCAAACACTAAAAAGAGAACGGATTACAGCGTCGTAAAAGAACAAACCACAAAGCTACAATTTTTAGTATTAAAGCGCCCATCAACAAGCTAATTTAACCGTTTGCTAATACTCCTATTGTCTCTTTCCTTTTTCTGACACACAAAAAAAATGAGCTGCCCTTTCCTGAAAATTCGTTTTTGGAACATCATTCCAAAGAAAAGACCCGGCTCAAGCATGTATTTACGACAAAAAGCTGGTAAATTTAATCTGGAAGGAAATGAATATCATGAACAAGTCCTACTTCAAATTGAAACAAATACTGCCCTTTCTCATTCTGGCAGCACTGGCTGTAACCATTGTTTCACTTACGGTTGGGAAGGAGATATATGGACACCGCGAACACACCCTGCTCTCGTTTGCTGTGGTTAATTTTTCAGGCTATTTGTTCTTTCTGGTCATGCCAGTAGAACTGGCGTTTATTTATTACCTGACATCGGGCATGGATGCGTACCTGCTGAATCTGCTGGCGATCACTACAGCGCTGGCCGCACAGGTAATTGATTATTACATCGGTCGCTTTTTCAGCACCCACATCATCGATAGGCTAATTGGGCGCCAACGCTACGAAAAAGCCAAAGAGGAAATCCGAAGATACGGCAACATCACCATTTTTGTTTTCAACCTGCTGCCGCTTTCCTCCCCCGTTATTTTACTGGCCGCCGGCATGCTCAAGCACAATATAAAAGAAACGCTTTTTTACAGCTTGCTCGGTCTATTACTGAAATACCTGTTGATCAGCCTGATTTTTTAATACAACAAAAAACCCGAAGCTCATTCAGAACTCCGGGTTGGTTTTATGTTATGCGTAAAGTTTTTACAGCAACTCAGCTTCCAACAACAATTCTTCCATGTCTACTTGTACTTCCATCGCTGCTTCGCGGGCTTTTTCAGCAAAGTCTGTATCATTCGAAGCATAAATAATTCCACGCGACGAATTAACCAACAAACCACACTGGCCATTCATGCCATATTTTGCTACTTCTTCCAAGCTGCCACCCTGTGCGCCAACACCGGGAACCAGCAAGAAATGATCAGGCACGATAGCCCGGATTTCTTCCAATTTTTCTGCTTTAGTAGCACCTACCACATACATCATATTGTCGGTGTCGCCCCATTGCTGCGAAGTTTTCAAAACGGTTTCAAACAACATTTCGCCATTAGCCTCATTCTTCAGGTACTGAAAATCGAAAGCGCCTTTATTCGAAGTCAGAGCCAACAGAATAACCCATTTATCGAGGTAAGTCATAAATGGCTTAACCGAATCTTCGCCCATGTATGGCGCAACGGTTACCGCGTCAAAGTCCATGCGATCGAAAAATGCCCGAGCATACAAGTTCGACGTATTTCCAATATCGCCACGCTTAGCATCG
Source organism: Sunxiuqinia sp. sy24 (assembly GCF_052677165.1). NCBI lineage: Bacteria > Pseudomonadati > Bacteroidota > Bacteroidia > Marinilabiliales > Prolixibacteraceae > Sunxiuqinia > Sunxiuqinia sp. sy24. Next base: position 272,742 of record NZ_JBQYLH010000001.1, on the reverse strand, counting down.
GCAATAATAAATTGCTCGGGATACTTTTCACGAATGTAATGCACGGTTTTCTCCAGGCTTTCCCAGCCCGTAACTCCCAGACTTTCGTAAAAAGCCAGGTTGGGTTTATACGCTACACATAAGTCTTGAGTAGCATCAATAATTTCCTTGTTGAAAGCAAAGATCGGGTCAGAAGTTTCTTTCAAATGTGCCGGTATTTTCAGGATATCAGAATCCAGTCCTACACATAAAAAACTCCTCTTTTTTTTGATCTGTTCAAATAATTGTTCGCGGTTCATGTTTATGCTGTTTTAATAAAGGGGTGACTTAAGCCACCCCTTCACTAATTTTTATCTTTAAATTTCTGCTTCTTTCAGTCTTTCTGAGTTTTCCTCGACCATCAGCTTTTCAATAATTTCATCGACATCGCCATTGATAATCGCCTGCAAATTATAAAGCGTGAGGTTGATCCGATGATCAGTCACCCGACCTTGCGGCCAGTTATAGGTACGAATTTTTGCTGAACGGTCGCCGGTTGAAACCATGGTTTTCCGTTTCGAAGCAATTTCATCCAGGTATTTCTGGTGTTCCATATTGTAAATACGTGTCCGCAGCTCAACCATGGCCTTATCCAGGTTTTTGAGTTTCGATTTCTGATCCTGACATTGCACCACAATCCCGGTAGGGATGTGTGTCAAACGAATAGCCGAGTACGTGGTATTCACCGACTGCCCACCAGGACCTGACGAACAGAACTCATCGCGACGGATGTCTTCGTTGCGCAATTCAATATCGAACTCTTCCGCTTCAGGAAGTACGGCTACGGAAGCAGCCGACGTATGCACCCGGCCCTGTGTTTCGGTTTGAGGTACGCGTTGTACCCGGTGTACGCCTGATTCATACTTCATCACACCATAAACACCCTCACCGGTAACCGTTGCTACAATTTCCTTGTATCCGCCCGAAGTGCCTTCATTTACGGTAGTGACCTCCATGCGCCAGCCTTTTTTCTCGCAATACTTCGAGTACATGCGAAACAAGTCTCCGGCAAAAATACTGGCTTCATCGCCTCCTGCTCCAGCGCGAATTTCCAAAATGGCATTCTTGCTATCTTCCGGATCGGCCGGAACCAGCAATAGTTTAATTTCTTTTTCCTTGGCCGGAAGCTGTTCTTCACTGGCGTCAATCTCCTCGCGGGCCATCTCACGGATTTCCTCATCGGTTTCCTGTGCCAGCATTTCCTTACCCGACTCGATATTTTCAACCAGGCTGCGGTACTCTTTAAAGGCTTTCACCAACGATTCCAACCGCTTATATTCCTGGCTTAATTTCACGTATCGCTTCATGTCAGCCATTACCGAAGGATCGGTAATTTGCTGTCCAACTTCATCCAGCCGGTGCTGAATAGCTTCGTATTTTTCTAATATTGAATGGTCTGCCATATTTTATGTTCCAAATTCCAAGTTAAAAATCCAAATTCCAATAGAGATAATACTCACAAGCTTGCGTTGAGTTTTGTCCCTCTCATTCTTACTGAAGGCTATCGGTGCTAATATTCGAATGTGCCGAATTCAGATTCGATGGTTAATTTCTTCCCGTCAAAGGCTTCAACCCGACCAATAATTTGCGCATCGATGTTAAATGATTTTGAAATTTCGATGATTGATTCCGCAAATTCAGGTTTCAGGTAGATTTCCATGCGATGTCCCATGTTAAACACTTTGTACATTTCGGACCACTCGGTTTTCGATTCTTCCTGAATTAGTTTAAACAACGGAGGAACGGGGAAAAGGTTATTTTTAATCACATGCACATGATCAACAAAATGCAAAACTTTCGTTTGTGCGCCGCCCGAGCAATGCACCATTCCATGAATGTCAGCCCTGTGATCATCTAACATTTTCTTGATTACAGGTGCATAGGTCCGTGTTGGAGAAAGCACCAGCTTGCCAGCATCCAAGCCAAGTCCTTCAATGGTTTCCGTCAGCTTTTTGCTACCGGAATAAACCAACTCTGCCGGAACTTCCGAGTCAAAACTCTCCGGATATTTCTTGGCCAAGTAGTTGGCAAACACATCGTGGCGCGCCGAAGTCAAGCCATTGCTGCCCATCCCGCCATTATATTCCTTTTCGTAAGTAGCCTGGCCAAAAGAGGCTAGTCCAACAATCACATCGCCCGCCTGAATATTATCGGCTGAAATCACATCTTCGCGTTTCATGCGGCAGGTCACGGTAGAGTCAACAATGATGGTACGCACCAAGTCGCCCACATCAGCGGTTTCGCCACCTGTAGGGTAAACCCCTACGCCCATCTCCTGCAATTCCTTGCAAAGCTCATCGGTTCCGTTGATGATGGCCGCAATAACTTCGCCTGTTATTTTATTTTTGTTCCTACCAATGGTTGACGATAACAAGATATTGTCGGTTGCTCCCACACACAGCAGGTCGTCAATATTCATGATCAGAGCATCCTGCGCGATGCCTTTCCACACCGACACATCGCCGGTTTCTTGCCAGTACATATACGCTAAGGAAGATTTGGTACCAGCACCGTCGGCGTGCATAATGTTACACCAAGCCGGATCGCCGCCCAGCACGTCGGGAATAATTTTGCAAAATGCTTTAGGAAACAATCCCTTGTCAATATTTTTAATGGCCTGATGGACATCTTCTTTTGATGCGGAAACGCCCCGCGCCATGTACCTGTTATCGCTCATAAAATCAGTCTGTATTTTCAGGCCACAAAGTTAATACTTTTAGGGGATTTTGAAATTAGTAATTTGAAGGTATTCTCATTAATCTTCAGCAAGCGAGGATAGCTCCGCACTCATCACTAAAGCATCACTCCCATCTGTGTAATCTTTTTTTCGCTCACCAGTGAGCAGAAATCCGATTTTTCGGCACAGTTGAATGTCCCCTGCATTGTGTTCGCTCACTTCCAAAAACAACGACTCTTCCAGATTCTCCTGAGCCATTTGAACAAAACGATAAAAACCAGCAAAAAAACAAGCTACATCATCGGGCTTAAAATACGGGCAAACGACTCCATTATTTTGCGGTATCTGCTTCGTTGCGTCCATTCTTCAAGAACTAATTCTTCACTGTTTTCCAAATCATCCAAAAACAAAACTTCCACTTCGCGAGCCAACTCTTCATCATAGACCATTGCATTCACTTCAAAATTAGTCTCCAGGCTACGAAAGTCCATATTGGCGGTTCCGATGGATGAAAAAACGCCATCAACCACCATCATCTTACTGTGCGTAAAACCAGGTTTATAATGATAAACACGCACTCCGGCTTCCATCAACTCCTCAACGTAGGAGTCGGATCCCCACTTAGGGAAAAAAGCATCCGACTTTCCGGGCAGCAACACACGGATATCGATTCCACCAAGTGCAGCCGTTTTCATGGCATAAATAATTTCGGAGGTTGGAATAAGGTAGGGAGTTGCCAAAAACACCCGCTCGCGAGCCGAAGCAATGGCCGAGAAATAAGCTTGCCCAATACTTTCCCAATCGGAGTCGGGACCACTTGACACCACCTGCATAAGTTTGCCACCACCAACCGGAAGATCACGAAAATAGCGTTCACCCTTCAATATTTCTTTGGAAACGAAAAACCAATCGGCCATAAAAATAATTTGCAACGAGATTGCAGCGCCGCCAGTCACCATCAAATGCGTATCGCGCCATAAGCCCAACTCATAACTCCCATGCATGTAGCGATCAGCAAAATTAAGTCCACCGGTAAAGCCCACTTCCCCATCGATGATAATAATCTTACGGTGATTCCGGTAGTTTACCCGGGAAGTTAACATGGGAAAGCGCACCCGCATAAAACAGTCGATCTGCACGCCGGCATCCTTGAGTTCACGGATATACTTTTTCGGTAAGCGCCAACTACCAACATCATCATAAATAAAGCGTACTTCGACCCCCTGACCGGCTTTTCGGATGAGTAATTCTTTAAGCTGACCTCCCAATTCATCATTTTCTACAATATAATATTCGAGGTGAATATGGCTTTTTGCTTTTTCAATAGCCTGAAAAATAGCCGGGAAAGTCTCGTGTCCATTTTTCAGCACAGTTACATCATTATTGTTCGACAGTAAAGCGTTGGAGTTGGACAACAAGAGGTTCATCAGGTGGCGTTTACCCAAGATCTTTTCATTAAAAAGATGTTCATTCTGAGGTAGCCGACGCAACTGATCCTGGATTTGCTTCCGCAATTTCTCAAGGTAGTACAAGCCTTTTTTCGAAAACATTTTCTTCTTCCGGTATTCCTGTCCAAAAAACAGATAAATAATAATTCCACCAACCGGCAAGGTCACTAAAACCAAAACCCAGCTAATGGTTTTTAGCGGACTCCGATTTTCAAGAACAATGAAAACAGCAATGAAAACAACCGTTATAAAATACAGTAGGGTAACGGTTCCCGGCGTGTAGTGCCAAATTCCCTTCAGAAATTCTACCATTCAAGACAGCTTTAAATCAATCAACTAAATTTCTGTATTTTTCACCTGATAAACAAACTGCCAGCCTTATTCGTATAAAAATACAAAATAGCAGTGATGAAAAATTTTATATTTATTCTTCTGATTCTGATTTTCGCCGCATGCAGCTCCCAGCAAAACATTCAGCTCAATGAAGTGAGCGACAAGGAAGAAAACGACAGTGTTAGCTATGAACTGATTGTGTTGGACCCTGGGTTCGAAACGTGGTATATCAGCTACAGCAAACCCTCGTGGTACCATTCTCAAAGCTATTACGAAAACTGGAACCAGCAATATGTGAATGCATGGAATTACCAATCGATTTGGCGACGCAACTCGCAATTGCTGGATGGGCAGATCAACTATGATTCGCAAACAGACTACGGGTTGGAGATCAACCACAAGTTGTTTTACTACTTTCAATATGTTGAGCAAGTGCTGAAAATTCGGATCATTGCAAACGGACCTCGGGCTATTTGAGTGAGAGCCGGCCTCACTAGGCTACCCTCACTCGCGCGCAGGGCCGGGACGGGTGCAAACAAAAACAAACCAGTCACCGGCAACTGCTCCCTAATCCGGATTAACAAAGAATTTGAGCAAGGTATCGTGCATTTCTTCCGACTTAGCCGGAGCTACCGGCAAACGAGGAGCAGGCACCCCTTTTACAAAAAAAGTATTGCCATAATAGACATAGGCTTCGTCCCACAAATCTTGATCGATAAACGATTGCAGCAAATGCTGGCCACCTTCCACCACCACCGACTGAATGTCGCGCTCATATAAGTACGCTAAAATCTGAGGGATAACCTTCGCTTGAAAGTCAACCTGCACATACTCCAGGTTGGGCTTCGATTCGGCTGCTTCCTGGGTGAAAACCACCGTTGGACAGCTGCCGTTTTTCAGGTTCAGCTTTTCCGACAGGTGATTGGTTCGATCCAATAGCAAACGCAAAGGCTGCTTGCCATCCCACTCGCGAACGGTTAATGATGGATTATCTTTCAACGCCGTATTGGTACCGATTAAAATAGCAGACTCTTCCGTCCGTTGCTTATGAACCTGCCTGCGCGATAGCTCATTGCTAATCCAGGTAGGTTTTCCAAAGGTAATTTGTGAGCGATCAATATCCAGAAACCCATCCATGGTTTGTGCCCATTTCAATATCAGGTAAGGTCTTTTTTTCTGATGAAAAGTGAAAAAACGCCGGTTCAACCACAAGCAGTCATTTTCCAGCACTCCCAACGTAACCTCAATGCCGGCTTTACGCATTTTTTCGATGCCTTTTCCGGCCACTTCGGCAAACGGATCAACCGAACCAACAATCACTTTCGGAATACGATGTTCAATAATCAGGTCGGAACAGGGCGGTGTTTTTCCAAAATGAGCGCAAGGCTCCAGACTCACATATAGGGTCGACGATGGCAGTAAATCCTTGTCTTTCACCGACCGGATGGCATTCACTTCGGCATGCGCTTCGCCACACTTTTGATGATAACCTTCACCAATAATTTTGCCCTGATAGACAATGACACAGCCCACCATCGGGTTTGGCGCCACATCTCCGGCACCCAATCGGGCCAGTTCCAAACACCGGTTCATGTATTTTTCAGCTGTGTTCATCCCAAAAAATTTAACTTTGCCAAAAATACAAATAAATGCAGGCAAGCATCAAGTATATCCGAAAAGAATTAAACGGGCTTTATCACGAAGGTGAAATTGAAAGTCTGATCCGCATCATCTTTGAGAAGCTACGGCACTACACGCTGAGCGACCTGATGTTGAAAGAAAACGTCGTTTTATCAGAAAGGGAAAGTCAGGAAATAAAACAAATTGTGGCTCGACTAAAGAAGCAGGAGCCCATTCAATACATTTTAGGCGAAACAGAATTCTATGGCTTAACTTTTAAGGTCAGCCCCAATGTATTGATTCCCCGACCCGAAACGGAAGAGCTCGTGGACTGGATCCTGAAGTCGCGCCAAACAACAGCCCCTCGTATTCTTGATGTAGGAACCGGCAGTGGCTGCATTCCCATCAGCCTGAAAAAACATTGGCCCAAAGCTGAAATTCTGGCTTGCGACATTTCGGAAGATGCCTTGGATGTTGCCCGAGAGAATGCCGGTTTAAACAAGACCGAAGTCGCTTTTTTTCATCTGAATATACTAAACCCGCTCCTTCCCGAATCCTTCGGGGGAATTGACATCCTGGTTAGTAATCCGCCTTATGTAACCGAGTCGGAGAAAGAAGTGATGAGCAATTTGGTTTTGAACAATGAACCGGCAAGAGCCCTGTTTGTTCCCGATGAAGACCCACTTGTTTTTTACCAGGCCTTGGCCACATTTGCCTTGAAACACCTTCGGGATGGCGGCCAGTTATTCTTGGAGATCAACGAAGCTTTTGGCAAAGAATCAGAGGCTCTATTGAAAGAAAGTGGGTTTTCAAACGTTACGCTAAGAAAAGATATTAACGGAAAAAACCGCATGATCTTTGCGGAACGACTCCGATCGTAAAGCACGCCCTATGAAACGAAGACAATTTATAACGCAGAGCCTATTGGCTACCGGCGGGTTATTCTGCCTTCCCAAAGCCTATGCCGCGGCAAACAACACCGAATTGGTTATTTTACGTGGCGGAAGCCCAGCCGAGATGCTTGACCTGGGACTGGAAGCCCTTGGCGACTTGAGCCGGTTTATCAAACCCGGACAAAAAATTCTGGTGAAACCAACCATGCGCTGGAATCAGCCTCCTGAAAGTGGACAAAACACCAACCCTGAATTGCTTGCCAGCTTGGTTCGACGCTGCTACGAAGCAGGATCACGCGGCGTTTTTCTGGTCGATCAAACTCAGGACAAATGGACTAAATGCTACAAAACAAGCGGCATTGAACGAATGGTAAAAGATGCCGGCGCGAAAATACTGCCGGGAAACAAAGATTTTTTATACCCGGAAGTGGACATCCCCAATGCCCGGGTCATGAAACACCCAAAAATCCATGAGCTCGTGCAGGAGGTGGACCTTATCATTAATGTGCCGGCCGCGCAAATCCTCCCAAGCAATGAATATTTTGGAGCTTTCCACAACCTGAAAGGGCTGATATGGGATGCTGACCAATACCAACAGGAGGAGGCCCAAAGCATGCTTGACTTGCTGCACTACAAAAAACCGAGCCTCAACATCATGGATGCATACCGGGTAGCGACTCCCCAAGGCGTGCAGGACTACAAAAGTCTGATCATTTCTAGGGATATTGTTTCAGCCGAAGCATATACCGCCCGACGCCTGGGAATTGATCCCGACAGCTTGCCTTATATTGGGCTGGCGGCACAGGCCGGCTTCGGAAAAACAGAACAAGCCAAAGAGCACATCCGCAGCATTGTACTTAAAAATACCAGACAGTAACATGTTGAAGTCAACTTCCAGTTGATTTACCTAAGGGCTTTTCTTTATATTTGTTGAAACTGTTCCGCTTAAATGAATCATCGCTTTGAAAAACTTTTTCAGAAATAGCATTCTCTTTTTCAATCTGATAGCCATTTTGGGACTATTAATGAGCTACCTGGCTGTCAATATTAGTCCGGCAAACTGGTGGGTTCCGGCCTTTTTCGGCTTGGCCTTCCCCTATTTCCTCTTCCTCAACATTCTTTTTGTCCTGTTGTGGTTGTTCTCCAAAACTCGCTTTGCCATTTTATCCGTGCTCGCCATCACGTTGGGTTACACGCACCTCACCCACTACATCCAATTGACCGGGAAACAGACCACCGAAGAGGGACTGGTGGTTTGCAGTTACAATGTGAAGAATTTTTATGGCGACATGCACAGCAAAAAAAGCGATGTTGCCGAAAACGTTTTAAAACACCTTCAAGCCCAAAAAGCCGATATTATTTGCTTGCAGGAGTTCCGCCCTTCCGGTCAAAACAGCTTTACAAAAAAACCATCCAAAGGAAAACTGCCTGATCCTAAAGACTTGAAATATGCCCATGCCAGCAAATCCGGATCGCAGGTGAATTATTCCCGTTTTCCGATTATTCACAAGGAAGAGGTTCACTTTGAAGGCTCGGCCAACATGATTCTTATTTCAGATCTGAAAACAGCTGACGACACCCTTCGTTTATTCAACTGCCACCTGGAAAGCTATCGGTTTACCGATGCCGAGATCAACTCGCTCGATTCCATTTCATTTAAAAAGCAGGAAGAGAGCTACCGCAAAGTCCGATACACCGGTTCGAAACTCAAAAAAGCCTTTATTAAACGTACTGAGCAGGCAGAAACCCTACACCAGCTGATTACTGATTCACCACACGAAGTAATCGTTTGCGGCGACTTTAACGACACCCCCATTTCCTACACCTATGCCACGGTAGCACAAGGACTGGACGATGCTTTTGTTAGTTCCGGAGTGGGTATTGCCAACACTTATCTGGGGAAACTACCTTCGTTTAGGATTGACTACATCCTGCACAGTTCGAGCTATGAAAGCTATAATTTCAAGGTGGATAAGGTAGACTACTCAGACCACTACCCCATCAGCTGCACCTTAATTAAAAAGAATCAATAGAGTTTTTTACGCTTGCGCAGAAACTGGTGCAACACCTGACTGAAATTTTCATTAATATCGGCTTCAACCAAATCAATATGGTACTGTCCGCACTTCACTTTCAGCTGCTCAAAATGCCGGGCAACGGCTTTTTTGTAGTTCTCTTTCAATTCGTGTGGAGAAAACTTCAACTGCTGACCACTTTCGAGATCAACAAATCGGTAGGGCCGATTCTGAAAATTGAATTGCTTTTCCTGTTTGTGGTCAGTTACATGAAAAAGAATGACCTCATGCTTATTGTAGCGCAAATGCTGCAAGGCCGAAAACAACTCCTCGTCTTCGCTGTCATCCATCATATCGCTAAAAATCAAAATCAGCGATCGCTTATGCACTTGCTCAGCAATTTGATGAAGCGCCTCAACGGCATTGGTTGTCTTTCGAAGATCTTCCTTTCCCTTGGTCAGCAATCCCGCCAGCTTGCCGTATAACAGCTCGGCATGCACCGACGACAACCGATTCTCCGAGTGGTATTCAATATGATCGGAAAACAAACTCAAGCCAACCGAGTCGCGCTGCCGACGCATTAAATACATCAATGCAGCTGCGCTGTAAGCCGAAAACGCCAGCTTGTTGAATCGCTTGTTTTTCCCTTGTTCATAAGGAAACAACATCGATGAGGACGTATCGATAACCAGCTGACACCTCAAATTGGTTTCTTCCTCATATTGCTTGACATACAAACGATCAGAACGGGCAAACAATTTCCAGTCGATATGCTTGGTCGATTCGCCCTGATTGTATTGCCGGTGCTCCGCAAATTCAACCGAAAAGCCATGAAAAGGACTGCGGTGAAGTCCGGTAATAAAACCTTCCACCACTTCACGGGCAATCAGCTCCATGTTATCGAACTGCTGAAACTGCTGGATATCGAAAAGATTGTTCATCGCTACAAAAATAGGCAAACCATTGGCTATGACAAGGATTCGCACAGTCTAATTTCAACCCAAAGCAAGCAAACTCATCGCTACCCGTAGCAGACAACCGCAAGATAATTAGCAAATTTAATTTGAGATTCGGACTTGTTTCAAGCAAGCTTGTTTCCTATTTTTGAGCCATGGAAACGATTGAAAAAAACACTTGCCAGAAGATTGGCTATTTTCAGAAACCTCATGGCATCAGAGGCGCACTTTCATTAATTTTTGAGCCTCAGTATGACCTTAGTCTGGAAGAAGAACCTACGCTTTTTCTAGAACTGGATGGCCTGCTGGTCCCCTACTTTCTTGCAGACGAAGGCCTTCGCTTTCGTTCGGCCGAATCGGCCATCGTCCAGCTCGATTGGGTGGAGAATGAAGAACAAGCCCGCAAGCTGAGCGGTGTTTCCGTTTTTTTAAAAGAAGAGGACCTCATTCATTCGGAGGAAGAATTTTCGCTGCACCGGCTGATCAGCTTTAAGTTGTCAGATCCACAAATTGGTGAAATCGGAACCATTGAACGCGTGGAAGACTTTGGCGGTAATCTCTTGTTTCAGGTTCAATACCAAGGAAAAGAAGTACTGATTCCGTTTAACGAAGAACTACTGGTCAAGCTGGATGAAAACGAGCGGACAATTGTGATCCAATGCCCGGATGGAATTTTAGACCTGGACTAGCATCCAAATCCACCCCATGCAACCTTTCATTTTTCAGAGTGTCTTTATAAAGTGAACAATCAATAGAAACCCAAAATGACTTGCTATGAAAACAAAATTAATAAGCTTAATTACCATCTTTAGTTTGTGCATTGGCCTGACAGCAAAGGCCGACGAAGAAACCCGAGAGCTACCTTCATTCTCCGAAATCTCCGTGAAGATTCCTGCTACAGTCTATGTGGAGCATGGTGAAGAACAATCGGTAGAGGTGGTTGCCAAATCATCAACCCTGGAAGAAATCATTACCGAAGTGAAGGGTCGAGAACTGATCATTCGCTTTGCAGCCAAGAATTACATCTTCAAATCATTCACCCCCGGAAAAATTGAAGTATACATTACCGTACCCGAAATTAATGCGTTGTCGCTTTCCGGATCAGGTAAAATAATTAACGACGGCTCTATTGCAAGTCGGATTCTTGACCTGTCGGTGAGTGGCAGTGGCGACATTTTACTGGACGACTTGAAAGCCAACCGCGTTAAAGCAACCGTTTCGGGCAGTGGAAACATCAATATAGCAGGCGATGGCGTTGCTGACGACCTCGCTGTTAATCTCTCCGGCTCAAGCAATTTCAAGGGCATTAACTTTGAATCAACCGATGTGATGGTTAAAATATCCGGTTCGGGAAATGCCGATGTATTCGCCGTCAAAAATCTGAATGTCCGTATTGCCGGCTCCGGAAACGTAATCTACCAAGGTAATCCGCTGGTTGACCAAGGTATTGTCGGCTCCGGAACAGTGAAAGAATATTAAGCTCAGGCTAACTCAAAAAAAATGGCACTTCAATGAATTGAAGTGCCATTTTTTTTATTCAGCTTTTGTTCGCTATTTCGTCATGCTCACTTTTTTAATGGCCTTGCCATTCATATCCATTGATTTCATTACCGCATCCAAGTTGTTAATGTCAACCGATTTGTTAGTCAACAGCTCAGCTGGCAGCACGGCAATCCGGAATACCTGATTATCCGTTTCTTCCGGCAAAAGCTCGCCCACCGTCTCTTCAATAAAAATCTCGACATCGGCCACGGTGTAATCAAAATTGTATTGAATCACCCCCTCGTTCACAATAACGGTTTGTGGCAAAGCACGCCACACATCCAGCCATTCGCCTGTGCCCGACTCTACCTGGTCCCACAAAATGTACACCATCACAATATCTGTATCATAAGTCGTAAAACCGTCCGGAAAAGGAAAATACAAGGTGTATTCATTGGCCGGAGAGAAGCTTCCTTCTATTTCAAAAAGATAGCCGTTTTCACCATTCAGGCCGTCCAGCCCATCATCTCCCGGAGGTCCGGGAGGACCTACTGGCCCTTCACAAGCTGCAAAAACAGCAAGAGTAAGGATCATTAAAAGTCGTGTAATTGTTTTCATACGCTTCAATTTTTATTGTTTATTTTATTCTAACTCCCTGTAAGCTCCCAACAAAACAAGATTAATGCCAGAACTTGAATCCAAAACGCAAAAGGAGGCTATTTATTTCTACTAAGCACCAAGATCAACCAACCTGATATCGAACGACAGCACCGCAAAGGGCGGAATTTTATTGCTGGTTCCTTTGCGCCCCCAAGCCAGTTCTGCCGGCACCCAGAATTTATAACGGCTACCCTTCCCCATTAATTGTAAGCCTTCCTGCAAGCCTTCAATCAGCTCTCCAACTTTCACCTCATCCGGTTTATTTTTACGGTAAGTATCTTCCAGAATGGTTCCATTCAAGAGCAAGGCCCGCTGATGAATCAAAAGTGTGCTATGCTCATCCGGCTTTTCGCCTTCCACCTCTTCCACAATTTTATACTGAAGGCCACTTGCTGTCTCTACCACACCTTCCTTTTGCGCATTCAGCGCCAGGAAATCCTCTCCCACTTTCTGGTTATACCCTGCTGAACTTTTACTTTTCCCTTTTTTCTCTCGTTTTGCCACAATTTGTTTTTCTTCAAAAATAAAAAAGAATACCTTCCCCGCGCTATACGAAGAAGGTATTTCACTCACTCTATAATCCTTGGGCAAACTTAGCTTCCGCTAAAGTCAACCCCCTCAAACACCATAGATGGCGTTTGCCAGGATGAATTCAGGTTGGGATCGTTGCCGACTGCCGCCAGGCTCACCCATAAATCTTTCATGTTTCCACTGATGTTCATTTCAGAAACCGGCCGAACAATTTTGCCATCTTCAACCAGGAAACCATCAATTCCATAGGAGAAGTCGCCCGTTGATCCATTGGTGTTTCCGCCATTAAATCCGGTAACCAGAATTCCTTTTTTCGTTCCTTTCACCAGCTCATCCAAATTCTTATCGCCCTGCTCGAAAATTAAATTTGATGTTTCGCCAGTGGTCGGCTCAACTTCCAATTTCTTGGCGTAATAGGTATCAATAAAATAAGTTCCCAAAACTCCCTGATCAAAAACCAGTCGTTTTTTCGCTGCCAGCCCTTCGCCATCAAACAAGTGAGAACCCAGTCCACGCTGAAGGAAAGGATCATCGGTCAGGGTTAACTTTGGCGATGCAACTTTTTGGCCCAGTTTGTCAATCAAGAAAGAATTTTTCTGCTGAATACTGTAACCATTCAACGCACTGATTAAGGGCGAAAACAAACGCGGCACACTCAGATTCTCAACCAGCATGTCGTATTTCCCCGATGCAATTTTCTCCTGCCCTATTTTCTTCAAAGCCCGATTCAGCGCAGTAGTTCCCACCTCCGATTTTTTCAGCTGATCGAAAAAGATCGCGCGTTCGCTCCAGCCTTCACTCGGGCGGGCATCACCTCCATCAACCGACACGGAAGCATACAAGCTAAAACTGCTGTTGGCCGTTTCTCCTTCAAAACCATTGCTGGTCATCATCAGTCGGCTATTGGTGCTATCCGAATAGCTTGCTGTAACAGATATAATCCGATCGTCCTTTTTGTACACTTCATTTTCCACCTGAAAAGCCAGCTCCACCTTGGTCTTCGGATCAAGCTGGTCATAAGAAGGATCAACTGTGTTCAAATCCTGCTCTCCACCTTTGTAATACAATTCCGGGTCGGGTAAGCTTCGAAACGGATCAGGCGACAAGTATTTCGTTCCGGCAATAGCTTGCTCGATAAAACGTGCCAGCTCTTTTTTTTCCAACCGATTGGTCCGGTGCACCGAGTACTTATTTTCGACAAACAAACGCACACTCATACTACTTTGGATGGCTTCTTTTAGCGTATCAATTTTTTGCTCCCGAACATCGACGTTACTGCTCTTACTTTCTGAAATAATGATACCGACGTCATCGGCACCACTATCCAAGGCGTGTTGCATGGCCCACTTGGCCAGTGTATATTTTTCTTCTTGTGTCATTTTATACCATTTTTCTTATGAATTCGACTTCATTAACTCATACCACCAACCGTTAACTTATTAACCAAAACCGTTGGCAGACCGCAGGTTACCGGAACCGATTGTCCTCCTTTGCCGCAGGTCCATGTTCCGTTGTCAATCAAATAATCATCGGCACACATGGATATGTCGGCCAAGGCTTGCGGCCCGTTTCCGATGATATTGATATCCTTGATGGGCTGGGTTAATTTACCATTCTCAATCAGGTAACCCGATTTAACAAAGAAGGTAAAGTCGCCAGCCCCAATTTTCACCTGACCGTTACTGAAGTTATCCACATAAATACCCTGCTTCACATTGGTAATAATATCCTCGCGCGAATGAGGACCCGTTTCCATATAAGTTGCCCGCATTCGAGGCAGTGGAACATGTCGGAATGATTCCCGTCGACCATTTCCTGTCGGATTTACCTGGTAATGCCGGGCACTGATCCGATCGTGGATATAACTATTCAAAACACCGTCTTTCACCAGATACGTTTTTTCTGAAGGATTCCCCTCATCATCGCGATTAAGCGATCCGCGATTCTCAGGCAAAGTGCCATCATCAATAATATTGACAAAGCTTTCGGCCACTTTCTTACCCATTTTGTCTGCAAAAATAGAAGTCCCCTTACGATTGAAGTCCGCTTCAAAAGTATGTCCGATAGCTTCGTGCAGCAAAATACCAGAACCACCGGCGCCCATCACCACCGGCATTTCACCGGCCTTGGGCTTGGTAGCCTCAAACAACAAAGCGGTACGATCGACCACCTCCCTGGCCACCAACTCAACCAAGTCATCCTGCAAGAATTCGAATCCTTTGCGGAACGAACGTGAGCTATAGCCATTTTCAATTTGCCCGTTTTGCTCCATCACACAGAAAGCGCCGATGCTAACCAGCGGTCGATAATCATAGCTGATAACGCCCTCTGAACTATAAAATAACACATAGGCCGACTCGTCGGACAAATTCGCATTCACTTTGGAAACACGACTATCCAACTCAAATATCTGGCCGTTTAAGCGTTGAATAAAAGGAATTTTTTCCGGAACGGTAACGTCTTCCCACGAGCGATTAATGGCATAATAATCGGCCGGGAAAGCCTCCCTAATCTCTTGAGCAGGAATATTCTTCGCCCCACTGGCGATGTTAGCCGCGGTATTGGCTGCTTTCATCAAAGCTTCAGGAGTAATGGTTTCCGAATAGGCAAAACCTGTCTGATCGCCTTTCAACACCCGAATGCCTACGCCAAAATCAACATTGGAAAAAGCCCTGTTCACATTGCCGTCCTCCAAAGCCAAAACATTCATTGTTTTGTGCTCAAAAAACAGGTCGGCATAATCGCCGCCTTTGCTTAGCGCCTTGCCTGTCACTTTTTGCAACAAATGAAGGTCTACTCCGAAATGATCCAGGTAAGCCTGAATTTCATCCGACAGGGGATTACCCTGACACGACTGAATAAAAGCAGGCAACAACATGCTTCCTGCGACAGCCGAACCGGAAGATTTCAAAAATTTTCTTCGGTCAATGTTTCTCATTTTGAATAAAATTTATCGAGTTGTAAGTTTTCATCTTTCAATTTAACACAAATTTGTCCGTAAGCTTGCACCAGCAGTCCGGCACAAACAATTAAAATTACGCAATGAGATGAAATAATGGACTATCTATCACCAAAATATTTTTTGCTCTCCAAGCGTATGACATACTTCCACAACAACCACCAACACCTCACCACAGAGGGTGCACACCCAGAAACATAGCTATTTTTTACAGCCACATATCAATTTCAATG
This sequence comes from Sunxiuqinia sp. sy24, assembly GCF_052677165.1. NCBI lineage: Bacteria > Pseudomonadati > Bacteroidota > Bacteroidia > Marinilabiliales > Prolixibacteraceae > Sunxiuqinia > Sunxiuqinia sp. sy24. The sequence goes on along the minus strand of NZ_JBQYLH010000001.1, from coordinate 256,917 downwards.
GTAGCTTCCAGAATAAAATAGCTGTTTTTTCAAACAACACCTAGACAAAAACAGGGCATCCCTAAAAAAACAAACTCCTATGTAAACTTTATATTAACTTTTTTACAAAATGCTGCTCATTTATTTATATTTCTGACTACCCGTTCTACTTTTGACATCAAATCATTGAAAAAACACATCGTTAACTTATAAATTGTAACAAGATGAAATCAAAATTGGAATACATCTGGCTGGATGGATACAAGCCAACTCAGAGCTTAAGGGCCAAAACGAGAATTGCAGAAAATTTCAGTGGAAAATTGGAAGACTGCCCTGTATGGTCGTTTGACGGATCATCAACTCAGCAAGCAACAGGCGGACTCTCTGACTTACTATTACAGCCAGTTGCAATTTTTCCTGACCCTGATCGCAACAATGCTTATGTTGTAATGACTGAGGTGCTCAATCCTGATGGCACCCCACATGAATCCAATGGTAGAGCTCATATCGAAGAAGAAGACGAAGATTTTTGGTTTGGTTTCGAACAAGAATATTTTTTAATGGATCCAAAAACCAACAAACCACTTGGATTCCCAGCTGATGGTTATCCTGCTCCTCAAGGACCTTACTATTGTGGTGTAGGAGGAGATAAAGCATTTGGTCGTGATATTGTTGAGGAACACTTTGATATCTGCCTGGAAGCCGGGTTGAATGTAGAAGGAATCAATGCCGAAGTTGCTGCCGGACAGTGGGAATTTCAGATTTTCGCTAAAGGAGCACACAATGCCGGCGATCAAATTTGGGTTGCCCGTTATTTCCTGGAAAGAACAGCTGAGAAATATGGCATTGTTGTTGACTGGCATCCAAAACCACTTGGTAAAGAGCTGGATTGGAATGGTTCAGGAATGCATGCAAACTTCTCAAACGGTATCATGAGAACCAAAGGCGACAAAGCTATATTTATGGCCATTTGCGAAGAATTTGGACAACATATCAAAGAACACATTGATGTTTACGGAGCATACAACGACCAACGCTTAACTGGCCTTCACGAAACAGCTGCCATTACCGATTTCAGCTATGGTGTTTCTGACCGTGGCTCTTCAATTCGTATTCCGGTAGGAACCGTTGAAGATGGCTGGAAAGGTCGCCTGGAAGACCGTCGTCCTGCATCAAACGGTGATCCATACAAAATTGCTGCTGTCATCATCAAAACAACACATAAAGCCGTAGCCAAGCTGTAAAGCTTACACAATCGCAAAAAAAAGCTGCCCTCCCCGGGCAGCTTTTTTTTTTGCTTCCGGGCTTCGACCATACACCAGATTGCGTACTTTTGAGGTTCAAAATTCAAACCATGCAACAACAACGAATAAAAATTAACCGGCAGCTATTTGAAGAAACGAGTCATTCGCCAGCTTTAATCGATATTGTTGGCGAAGAGCAGATCAGTCAAGTCATTGATTACTGTTTCATCGCCAATCCCTATTACCCTACCGACGAAATGCTGAACCAGCTGCAATCCAAACTCAGCGACATTATCAAGGCCTACCCATCGAGCAACCCCAAACTAGCCCGACAAACCCTTGCCGAAGTGTTGCAACTCAACGCGGAAACTCTACTATTAGGAAACGGAGCCACCGAGCTAATCACCATCATCGAAAAATACCTGATCGAAGATATCGCCATTCCCATCCCAACCTTTAGTGAGTATATTGAGAAGCTGCGCAGTTCCGATTCCGCCAAACTCTATCCGTTAGATCCAAAGAAAGACTACCAGCTCGACCTGCACGACTATGCCCGCTGGATTCAGGAAAACAAAGTCAGCTCAGCCCTGATCATCAATCCCGGAAACCCGACAGGGCAACTCATGGGTTTGGAAGAACTCCGATGGTTTTTATGCGAAATGAGGGAGCTGAAACTAATCCTGCTGGATGAGTCATTTATTGACTTTGCCGATGAGAAGATCCCCACCTTACTAAACGAGACCGACCAGTTCAACAACCTGATCATCGTGCGAAGCATGAGCAAACACTGCGGTGTTCCGGGCCTACGCCTCGGCTACATCTGCACGTCCAACCCATTTTTTCTAACAACCATCAAGGACGCCCTTCCGGTTTGGAATATCAACTCCATTGCCGAATACTTCTTGTTGCAACTGAAAAACACAAACGAAGTTTACCACGAAACCCGCATGCATGTTATTCAAGATGTTAAAAAGCTATACCAAAAACTTAAAAGCCTGACCGGATACAAAATCTACCCCACTGGTAGCAATTTCATTCTGGTAAAGATTGAATTTGGACTAAAAGCGCTGGATCTTCAAATGAAGCTACTTGAAGACTACGGCTTGTATGTGCGGGACTGTAGCAACAAAGTCGGCTTAGATCAATACCATATTCGCGTGGCTTCGCAAGGCCAGGAAAAAGACCAGTTGCTCGTTGACGCCTTGTGCGAACTGGCCACGCCCTAAACAACTAGTACCTTGAAAAGTTAAACGCTTTCATCAGCCTGCTTAAACAGGGATGAGATCTGCAAGAAACTAATTTCGGACTAGAAGCTGACTACCGAATCACACACATACGTTGGGATAATTCCCGTCGAGCGTATTTTCATTTTAGCATTCTCCGGCAAGGTATTTCCCGACAAAACCAACATGGTATCCATCCCGAACTTATTGCCTCCCATAATATCTGTTATCAGGGTATCGCCAACCATCAGGATATCATCGCGGTTCAACGCTTGTTTTTTACAAGCCTTTTCATAAGCAAACATAAACATCTGGGCATCGGGCTTTCCAAACCGAATGAAGTGCCGGCCCAGAATTTCCTCCACCATATCGGAAATACCACCAATGGCTATCGCGATATCAGTCCGGTTTAAGGGGTAATTAATATCGGTATTGGCTACAATCACCGACATGGTTTTCTTCCGTAGTAAATTGACCACCTTATTAATGTCGTTATTCCAGTCAAACCCCTCATCATCCAGAAAAACCAGGCATTTCACATCATCCACATCCTGCAGATCGAGCTGACTGATCGGCAAGGTTTTCAGACCAGCCATCTCAATATAATGAGCCGACTGCTCGGTCCCCAGGTAAGCAACTCTTCCTTTTTTAATCTTCAGCTTCAGCCAGTCGTGTGCCAACATGCCCGATGAGATGACTTTGTCGGTTGTTATGCTCGGAATCCCATTTATTTGATACATTCGGGCCAGCTCCTCCGGACTTCGCGAAGCATCATTGGTAAGCACATAATAATCGATGCCTTTTTCTTCTAAAAAATCAAAGGTATTCTCAACTCCCGGAATAATCCCCTTATGATTTTTCAGAACGCCGAAAGCATCAAAAAAGACCGCTTTATAATTGGTCACAACGCTTCTAAAATCTTTTGTCTTCATACAACTTTATAGTTTTAATGCTTTCAATAGTTTATCCGCACTGTAGTTTACGTCCATCGCCGGAATGTACAAGTCATAGGCTTCTTTCTGCAATTTACGAGCATAAGAGGGCAAGAAGAAATGGGTTCCATCCTTGACTACATAATTCAGAATAAAAAAGCGGTACGCTTCTTTAATTAAACGAACCTCAGACTCATTTAGCGGGAAAATACGATGGTATTCCTTCAAAAACATAATGAAGCGATCCTCCATCAGCGTATCAATTTTATAACTAAAAACAGTGCGGTCGCCCACATCGGAGACCACCCGGCTGAAAAAGTAGAAATCCATGACGCGCGATGATTCCCTAAACCAATCGTAGTCCCAACGCGAATAAAACTTGCCATCGCCACTAACCGAAAAATTCCCGATATTCCAATCAACAAAAACAGGAATGGTTGCAATCTCCGTTGAATAATTCACCTTGTCGGCCCGATAAAGAAACAAATCACACTGCCGCTTAATCAGGTCTTTTTGTTGTTCGTTACCACAAAATTTGCCGGTATCCACATTCCGCATCAGACGGTGAATGTCGGTCACGACTGTCTTCGATGCATTTGGCAACTGGTTACTCACATTGGAGCAGGCTTTATGAAACCGGGCCAACTCGCGCCCCAACTTGCGAATATTCTTATCCTCCAAGCGGCGAGGCATCTTGTATTTTATTTTAATGGGATTGTAGAAAACCACCCAGGCGCACTTATCCTGCTCAAAATAGCGGTAAATATACAGGTCATTCCGTTTGACCAGTGACCGGGCTAAAAAGTTCTCATACGGAGCTTCCAGGTTATTCGCCAGGTTGTTGATGATGACATGATCTTCCTTAAAATGTTCAAAATTCCCATATTCAGTCAGCTTGGCAAAAACAGGCTGCCTCTCATAAAAGGATATCTTATACACCTGGTTGGTCGAGACATGGGCACTGACATCGAAAATCCCTTTGATTTCGTGCCGGTCATCAAATTCCTCCCATGCCCGTCGTATCACTTGAAAATAATCGAGCGTCTGCATAATCATTTCTTTTTTTCCGAACTTCTCAAAAGTAATCAGAAACAGGGTTTTTAGATAATTTCAAAATACCTTTTTATTTCCCAATCGGTTACGGCACGCATAAATTCACGCCACTCCCACTCACGAGTTGCTGTAAAGTGAGCAACGAAATCACTGCCAAACAAGCTATTGGCCACCTCCGACTCTTTCATTTCTCGTGTCGCATCCATCAAATTGGCAGGTAAATGCTCCCGCTCATGCTGAGCATATTCATTGCCAGTGGTTGGTGGTGCAGTTAATTTCATTTCATGCTGAATACCATACAAGCCGGAAGCCAATGATGCAGCCATGGCCAAATACGGATTGGCATCGGATCCCGACAAACGCATTTCGAGCCGGGTCGATTTCGCCTGCCCGTTGATCACCCGCACAGCGGTTGTCCGGTTGTCGAAGCCCCAGCTTGCGGTAATTGGAGCCCAGGCTCCTTCACGCAAACGCTTATAGCTATTCACAGTTGGCGCATACATTGGTAAAAGAAGAGGCATGCAATACAGCTGCCCGGCCAGATAACTTTCCATCAACCCACTCATGGGTGCCTCTGGATTGCCGGAGTAAAACAGGTTATTTTTCTGATCGCTATCCCATAAACTTTGATGAATATGTCCGCTACATCCCGGAAGTTCATCATTCCACTTAGCCATAAAGCTGGCCACAATTCCATGCCTATAAGCAATTTCCTTCACGCTATTCTTAAACAGAACCGCCTTATCGGCTGCTTTCAAAACTTTATCATAACGAATAGCTGCTTCATAAACGCCCGGCCCGGTTTCGGTATGAATACTCTCCAAGGGTACATCAAATTGCTCCAAATCATTAAACAAATCGTTAAAGTAAGACTGAAACTGACTGGGACGCAACATGGAATAGCCAAACATCCCAGGCGAAATAGGGTGTAAGTCCGAATATTTCTTAGCTGCCAACTCATTCGGCGTTCCCAAAAAGTTAAACCACTCAAATTCTTCGGAAAAAACACCCGTAAAACCCATGTTGGAAGCCATTTGCTGTACCCGCCTCAACAAGCTTCGCGGACAAACAGCTTTGCCTGCTCCTTGATCGCCACTAAAATCGGCTAAAAGAAAAGGCAACTCGCCATCCCAGGGAACCGTTCGGTAAGTCGCCAGATCGAGCTGAACTTTCGCATCGGGATAGGCCGTATGCCAACCGGTGGTCTGCACATTATCATAGACTTTGTCACTGGAATCCCAACCAAAAACCACATCGCAGAAGCCCATTTTTCCGTCAGCCACTTCCAGAAACTTGTCTTTGCTAATGGTTTTCCCTCGCAAAACCCCATCAATATCCGCCACTGCAAATTTTATTTTATTATGCCGGCTTTCCTTTATCTTTTGAATTACTTCTTTATTCCCCATAACAATCAGTCCCTTTAAGTATTAAATGGTGCATGATACACCAAAATAAAAATATTGCCACATGCAAAGCAAGGCATTTCAAAAATAAAACTCGTCAGACCAGCAACCATCAAAGCCAACCCCTAGGCATAACAAGAGCCGACAAATCAATAATTATGAATATCAGAAACTCTCACACTACAAAAAAGAGCCTTCCCGCTGCCGGATCAAATCAACTCTAAAAATTAATTATTTCAGAACAACATCCAATTTAAGGCAAGCTCATTCTCAAAAAATAACAAAAGGCACACATACACCACCGATAATTAAGATCAAAATTTCAAAAAAACGATATTTTCACCTGAAAAATCCTTATTTTTGATTTTCATTAAAACAGTAGAGCCCCTCTATAGCATTATATTAATTAAACGAATTTCACCATGGCACATTTCAGATTTAAAGCGCTGCAAAAAGTTATCGAACGGCAACCAGTTAACGTAGTCAGAGAACACAACCTGACTTCCGATTTTTTTGGGATGAATGTTTTTGATCGACCCAAAATGAAAAAATACCTTTCCAAGGAAGCTTATAAAGCCGTTAGTGATGCCATCGATCATGGCCGGGCAGTAGACCGGAAAATGGCAGACCAGGTGGCTCAAGGGATGAAAGCCTGGGCTACTGAAAATGGCGCCACGCACTATACACACTGGTTTCACCCACTGACTGATGGCACAGCAGAGAAGCACGATGCCTTTATTGTACATGGAGAAGATGGTGGCGTGGTCGAAGCTTTTAGCGGGAAGCTGCTCTCACAGCAAGAACCGGATGCTTCGTCCTTTCCAAGTGGTGGAATTCGCCAAACATTTGAAGCACGAGGCTACACCGCCTGGGATGCTTCATCGCCCGCATTTATTGTTGATGGCACCTTGTGTATCCCAACAGTCTTTATCTCATTCACCGGCGAGGCACTCGACTACAAAACCCCTTTACTCAAGTCATTACTTGCGATTGACAAAACGGCTACAGCTGTTTGTCAGTACTTTGACAAGAATGTAACCAGGGTAAATGCCAACCTGGGATGCGAGCAAGAGTATTTCTTAATCGATGAAGCGCTCTTCGCTGCCCGCCCCGACCTTGTTTTAACCGGACGAACCCTCATGGGACATGCATCTTCAAAAGATCAACAACTGGACGACCACTATTTTGGTTCGATTCCAACCCGGGTTTACCGCTACATGGAAGACCTGGAAAACGAAGCTTACAAGCTCGGCATTCCACTAAAAACCCGTCACAATGAGGTGGCACCTAACCAATTCGAGGCAGCTCCCATCTACGAAGAAGCGAATTTGGCAAACGACCACAACCAACTGCTGATGGACATTATGAAAAAGGTAGCCCGTCGCCACAGTTTCAAGGTCTTATTCCATGAAAAACCATTTGCAGGAATCAATGGTTCGGGCAAACACAACAACTGGTCGCTAACTACCGATACGGGTGTTAACTTATACTCTCCGGGGAAAAATCCGAAGAGCAACCTGCAGTTCCTCACCTTTGTGGTTAATGCCATGAAAGCCGTGTATGATCATCAGGATTTGTTCCGTGCCAGCATCGTGTCTGATTCCAACTCGCACCGGCTGGGAGCCAACGAAGCACCTCCTTCCATTCTCTCCGTTTTTCTGGGAACAGAAGTGAGCAAGATGCTTGACTTGATGGAAGAAGCCGTTGTTGACCGCAAAATGACACCAGACGAAAAAACAGCCTTGAAGCTGAACATTGGCCGGATTCCAGAAATTATTCTGGACAACACCGACCGCAACCGCACCTCGCCCTTCGCCTTTACCGGTAACCGATTTGAGTTCCGGGCTGTTGGCTCATCGGCCAATTGTGCCTCATCGTTAATTGCCCTCAACACCGCTGTGGCTGCCCAACTTGAGAAATTCAAAACAGAGGTGGATACCCTCATCGAAAAAGGGATCAAAAAAGATGAAGCCATCTTTCAGGTTCTGAAAAAGCTAATTATTGAATCGAAACCCATTCGTTTTGGTGGCGATGGCTACAGTGATAACTGGCTAGCTGAAGCCAAAAAACGTGGCTTAACCAATATCAACAGCGTACCCGAAGCCCTAGCGGCTTACCTGTCCAAACAGACCAAACAGCTGTTTGCCTCGCAGGAAGTTCTTTCGAAAAAAGAACTGGAAGGGCGTACCGAGGTGGAATACGAAAAGTTTACCATGAAAGTGCAGATTGAAGCACGTGTGCTGGGCGATCTGGCCATCAACCACATTGTACCAACAGCCGTTCAGTACCAAACCACGTTGCTTAAGAACGTCAAGAACCTAAAGGACGTTTTTTCTCCTGAAGAATTTGAGGAGCTTGCTCATGCCCGCAAAGAACTGATCCGGGAAATTGGGGGTCACATATCGGCCATTAAAGCCAAGGTGAAAGAGATGGTGGAAGCCCGCAAAGTTGCCAATGTGATTGAAAATAGCGTTGACAAAGCTAAGGCTTATGACAATACCGTACGCCCTTACCTCAATGACATTCGGTATCATATTGACAAGCTGGAACTAACCGTAGACAATGAGCTTTGGCCACTGCCCAAGTACCGCGAACTACTGTTTGTACGCTAACAAACGCAAGCCAATACATACCAAAGAGGCTGCTCACAACTTTAGGTGAGCAGCCTCTTTTTTGTACTATTAGAAATGCTTCCGCCTGCATGGAGAAACCTTCCGCCTCTGACTTGGAGGTTTCCGCCTGCGTGGAGGACGTTTCCGAGTCTGCTCACCTCCAAGCCGCAGGGTTCCGGTTAGTTGTTCACCACATCGAGGTACGCTTTCAGGAAACGCTGATCATTGGCATCGCTGTCGCCATATTTTTCGCGCAGTTCGGTTAAGCGTTCATGCATCATCTGCTTCACATCGGCATAGGCCGGATCGTCATAAACATTGGTCATTTCCTGCGGATCGTTTTCGAGGTCATACAATTCCCACTCATCAATATCATAGTAAAAATGAATCAGTTTGTACCGGTCGGTCCGCACCCCATAATGGCGTTTCACCATATGAATGGAAGGGTATTCGTAATAGGTGTAATAAATGGCATCGCGCCATACCGAGCTTTCGCCACTAACCAACCTGCGGAAGGATTCACCTTGCACATCCTGCGGAATATCAACACCGGCATAATCCAGAAATGTTGGGGCAAAATCAATGTTCTGAACCAACTCGTCCACCACGGTGCCCGGCTCAATTTCCGGAGGATACATCATCAGCAAAGGCGTCCGAAACGATTCTTCGTACATAAACCGCTTGTCGAACCAGCCATGCTCGCCCAGGTAAAAGCCCTGATCGGAGGTGTACACCACAATGGTATTTTCAGCCAATCCGTTTTCTTCCAGAAAATCGAGCAACTGGCCAACTCCCTCATCCACTGATGCAATACACCCCAGGTAATCCTGCATGTATCGCTGAAAGCGCCATTGCATCAGCTCCTTTTCATTCATGCTTGGATATTTGCGGGCAAAGTCTTCCACAATCGGATCGTACACTGCATCCCAGGCAGCCCGTTGCTGCTCATCCATTCGGCCCAGATTGTTGGTATAAGCCGCTTTGTCCCAGGTCAGGGTCTGAGGAATGCCCAGCTCATCCATCACCTCGGGCCGTATTTTGGAGTCGCCGGCCCAGTTCATATCCTTCAGCACATTCATTTCCTGCTCTTTGGCAGCCGTTCCACGCCCTTTGTAATCATCAAAAAGCGTTTCGGGCTCCTTAAAGGTCATCCCAGTGTATTCCTTGTAGTGACGCTCGGCCGGCAACCACTCGCGATGCGGGGCCTTTTGATGGTAGAGCAAGCAGAAGGGTTTTTCCGGATCGCGCTCTTTCAGCCATTTCAACGACATTTCGGTGGTTAAATCCGTCACATAGCCATCCAGGCGTTTTTTCTCACCATTAATGATGAAATCCGGATTGTAATAATGGCCCTGCCCCGGCAACACCGCCGAATAATCAAAGCCCTGCGGCAATCCATCCAGGTGAATTTTTCCAATCAGAGCCGTTTGATAACCATTTTGTTGCAACAATTTCGGGAAGCTCATCTGGTTCCAATCGAATGGCTGCACATTGTCCACCTTTCCGTTGACAAAACTGTGCTTGCCGGTAAGCATAACCGCCCGGCTCGGCGCACAAATGGAGTTGGAGACAAACCCCCGGGTAAAAATGGCTCCCTGCTCTGCAATCCGGTCAATGTTCGGCGTTTTATTGAGCCCATGCCCGTATGCGCTGATGGCTTGATAGGCATGATCATCACTCATAATGTACACAATATTCGGCTTGGTCTTGGGTTTCTCTGCGGCCGGTTGGCTGCAAGCTGCCAGCCCCAGTCCGGCAATCGAAAAAAGACCAATTGATTGGCTAAGGTTTATATTCATCATTAACTGTTTATTGGTTTAAACTAGAAATCGTATCTATTTAAATATTCTACATTTAGCAACCGGCAACTCTTCATCGCTTCGGCCTGCTACCTTAGGATAATGTCTTCGGAATAAGGCGTGAATTTTAATTATTCCAGTGTGTTTCTACAAGCTCCCTCATTACAGGATAAGACTCATCCGAGTCGCCAACTTCTTTCCGAAGCAAAATAAGCTCCTCTTTCATTTCCTTTATAATTCCGGCATAAGCAGGATCATGGTAGGCATTGTCGTTTTCATGCGGATCTTTCTGAAGATCGTAAAACTCCCAGGCCGGTTCTGTCGTTTCTTGCTGCGCTCCCGCCATGTCCAGCGGTTGACCATAGAAAAAGGCCAGCTTATACCGCTCATTCCGAATACCGAAATGTCCGGGACGATCCACCAGATGCAACCAGTACCGGTAATACATCGATTTTCGCCAGTCTTCAGGAGTCTCCCCTTTCAGGTTGTTCCGGAAACTTCTTCCTTCAATAAAATCAGGCTTTTCAACATTAGCATAATCGGCCAGCAAAGCCGCAAAATCAATGTTCAAAATAATATCATCAATGCGTCGACCGCCATTAAATTCTTTGGGGTAACGAATTACAAAAGGCATTCGCAGGGATTCCTCATAAATCAGTCGTTTATCAAAGAAACCATGCTCTCCCAAAAAGTAGCCCTGATCGGCCGTGTAGATAACAACCGTATTGTCTGCAATCCCTTCTTCTTCAAGGAAGTCGAGCAGCTTGCCAATGTTGTCATCAATGGCGGCACCACTGCGAATGAAGTCTTTCACTAACTTCTGATAGGTCTTTTTGCGTTGTTCCCTGGCATCCAGGCCATCCACCGAAAATGGCAACTCTGGATACTGCGCCCAGTAGTTGGGATTTTTGGTATTATCGAGGTAACGATCTCGAAGGTTTTCCAGAACCTGTCCTTTGAATGTTCGGCCTGTGGTTTCAGGCCCTGAATCGTAAAGGCTCTCCGGCTCCGGCAGTTCAACACCATCCAGCAGATTTTTATAGCGATCGGGAAAATCAAAAGGTTCGTGCGTTGCTTTAAAGTGACACATCATCATAAAGGGCTTGGTCTTGTCCCTCTTTTTCATCCAGTCGATACTCAAATCAGCAATCACATCGGTCGAAAATCCTTCATACTCTTTCCCGCCACCATAGCCGTCTTCCCAGTTATCCTTGGTTTTCAGAATCGGGTTCCAGTACCTTCCCTGCCCTGGCAAAACATTAAAATAGTCAAAGCCGGCCGGTTGTTTTTTCAGGTGCCACTTCCCAATAATGGCCGTTTGGTAGCCATTTCCTTGCAACACTTTGGCAATGTTCATACTGTCCGGATTCAAGGCATTGGCGAGCGTATAAACTCCGTTATGATGACTGTACTGTCCGGTTAAAATGGTGGCACGACTTGGTGTGCAAATGGAGTTGGTGCAAAAGCAATTGTCAAGCACCACACCTTCATTTGCCAGCCTGCCGATATTGGGCGCATGCACATAATCCTTTAAAATTCCGCCGTAAATACCCCACGCCTGTGAAGTATGGTCATCACTTAAAATAAAAAGAATGTTGGGCTTTTCTTCTGGCACTTGCTTTCCGGTGCAAGCCGAAAGAACACCGAGCGCAGCAGCCATTAGATCAAATCTGAATCTCATTCGTTTATCGTTTTATTTTTCAATCGTTTTCTCTGAACTCGCAAGGAATATCATCCTGCTGCTGTATGAATGCTTTAGCCCAGGCACATTTCCTATTTCTCAGGCTCTATTTCGTAATCTTCTCCATTCTCAGATTTTTGGCAAGATTCCAGCCAATCCATCAAGTCGGCTTTCATTTGAGCTGCCAGTTCTGAATTTTGTGCCATAATATTATTCTGCTCTCCCGGGTCATTCAGCAAATGATATAACTCAAAGGTTTTTCCATTGTCGGTACTAATCAGTTTGTACTCTTGCGTTACCCATGACAATCTTTCCAGGTACCGAAATCCCATGGGCTTTTCGCGCTCTGCTTTCTTCCCTTTCAAGACCTCTGTCAGGCTTATTCCGTCGATTGGTCTTTCATCCGGAAAATTCAGTTCCAGCAGGTCGACTACAGTTGGCAAGTAATCGCTGGTAAAACAAGGAAAATCGGTTTTTTGTCCAGCTTCAATTCCCTGAGGCCAAACACAGAATGCGGGTACTCGAACTCCTCCTTCGTACAAATCGCGCTTACGCCCCCGATAAGGTCCGGCACTTCCGGGCGTACGCAGCTCGGGGCCATTATCACTGCAAAACCAAATCAGGGTGTTTTCGGCTTCTCCCAGCTCCTCCAGCTTTTCCCACAAGCGTCCCATCTGTTGGTCCATTGCGGAAATTGTGGCATAATACAGTTGTTCCCGGTAGGAATACGCACCATACTCGTTCATTATTTCTTCGCTGGCCACCACCGGCAAGTGCGGCGTATGTATCCAAATCACCGAAAAGAAAGGTTGCCCCTTTTCTAAGGAGTTTTCAATAAAAGGGATCGCCCGGTCAACAATGATTTTTGAATCGTCTCCATCCAGGTTTTCCGTTTCACTGGTCTCTTCGCCTATCCAGTAAAATGTTTCAAATAATTCTGCAGTGCTTTTATCTTCAATTGCTTTCCAGCCATACCGCAAACTTTCTCCTTTTTCGGTATCAAAAGTGGCCGGTTTTAACATCGGATCGTAGGTTGGCACCTTCGATTCGGTTACAAAATAAGTATCGTAACCATGCATGCTGGGAATACTATAATGCGTTGAATCGCCGGGACGGCCGCGATTAGCATCTTTCACTTGAGTCGTTAAAGTTCCTAAATGCCATTTCCCAAAGTGGCCGGTTGCATAGCCTTTCTGCTTAAGCAGCTCGGGCAATGTAATTTCTTCTGTTTTTAGATGTCCTGAGTTTGCATTTGGAATTCCAAGACGATATGGGTTTCTGCCGGTTAAACAACTCGCCCGCGTTGGCGAACACACCGCTGAAGCAGCATAAAAACGATTAAAGGTGATTCCTTTCCCAGCCAGCATATCCAGGTTGGGTGTTTTTATTATTTCATTCCCGTTAAAACCTATATCTCCCCACCCCAAATCATCGCACATAACGAATACGATATTGGGAGTTGCAGCCTTTTCAGGCTTAGCTTGCCTGGCTTGAACGAGATTTCCCGACAACAACAAGGATGTTCCGGCAATTAGTTTGACGAGGTTGATCATGGTTTAATTGTGTTTTTTTACGCTTGTTTACGAAATGCTGGTCAAAGGCAAGCGATTTCGCTAAGATCCAAAATTAAATAAAAAATCCTTGCCTTTGATAATCGGTCGGAAAGCTCCACCAAAAACCAAACGCAAGGACATCAAAATGCATTTCTCATAAAACTAGAACTTGTGAATAGCTAAACTTAGTCTCTCTCCGACAGTTTTAGTTCACCAGAGATATACTTTCCAACTTTCTGAAGTGTTTCAACGTCTACTTCTCGAATCTTTCCTTCATAGTTTGGCCCAACATTAATGGAAAAGATATTTCCATATTCAACAGCTCCCCTATAGTCTTCATACAGATCTTCAGCTGGCTTGCATAGCTTATCATGCTTGGGCAAGGAATAAAACCAGTCGGCCCCACCTTGATGCTTGGGAAGGATGGGATAGGTAAATTCAGCCACTAAAAAATCGTCATAACTATCTTTGAGGTGGTGCTCATTCCATACCGTCGATTTGTCTCCGATAACTCCTGGTTTTCCACGCTCACGAAGGTTTAAACGGCCGGCGGTTTCTCCAGTATTAAAACCAATGAAGCAGTTGGGTTGAAACTGATGAATAAAATCAACAGTTTCTTTGTGCGATAAGCCTCCATCTCCAACGGCATGATCCATCCAGAAAAACTCGATGGGGCCATATTGAGTACAAAGCTCTTTCAATTGTGCCTTTTTCATTTCCGGGTTAGTACCACCTTTCATCCAGCCTCCATCTTCGGCTCCGGGCCAGTTCCAGTCACCTTCAGAAAAATAGAGTGCCAGTTGTATGCCGTATTTATCACACGATTTTTGAAGTTTAGCCAACACATCAACCCCCAGCGGACTGTTGGTCACTTTTTTATCCGTGGTTTCTGTATCCCACAAACAAAATCCATCATGATGCTTAGCCAGAAAAAGGATATATCCCATTCCGGCTTCTTTAGCTACCTTACACCACTGGTCGGTGTCACAGCCCGAAGCTTGAAAAAAAGAAGCATCTTTATCCAATGTTGGTGTCCACTCACTTCCATAAAAGGTACTGAACGACCAGCAGATAAACATGCCGAACTTCATCTCTTTAATTTGTTCTGCTCTAACACTATCGTCAATCCTTTGGGAGTAGTCTGAAGTAGAACTGCCACCACATCCCAACAAGATTAATCCGGCCATTAATAAAGAAAATACACTTCGTGATTTCATCGTTTTTTGTTTATGATTTGGTACCAATAACAAATACCTCAACTTCAGCAAAGGAAGCCAGGCCAGTTTGCCGGACATCCGATCTGGATACCAGTTTAACAAATCGTCCTTCAATGGCATGCTTAAATTTTATCCGCCGACGAATGGGGTTATTTTCAATATTACTGAATGTTCCGATTGCCTTCGGTTCTCCCCAGCTTTTGCCATCCGTGCTTACATAGCAAGCATATTCATAAATAATCCCAGCCTTTTCACCATCCTGACGGGGTAAATAGGAAAAGCCATCCAGCGTTAAATTCGTTCCTAAATCCAATACAATTCCATGCGGATGAGCATGTTTACTTTCAGCTAACCAAAAGGTTTTGGAATCATTATCAATCGCTTTTGCCGAACTGGCCTCCTTCCGGCCGTCCACAGAAACCACGTTCCACTGTGCTTTAGGCACCCCAAATTCGGTGATCATTAAATCCGTTTTGAAACCGGTGGCTTCATCCTGGGCATAAGCATGTACTTTTCCTCCTAAAGGCAGCTTTACCGGGCCTTCGTATTTTTGAAAATCCGTTGATTGGGGTTCTTCTCCAAGCGCATAAAAAACAGAAATTCCTTCAACGGCTTCAAAACTCAGGTTTCCCTGAATATCGAACCGTGCCACAGGATCGGCAACCAAACGAGGGGCGCAGTAAATTCCCAAATTGGAAAGGGTTAAGCAAGGAGCTTCCGTTTCCAAAGTCAAGCGCAGCCTGGATGTTGTTACATCATCAAAACGCAGAATCCGCTTATAGCCAATGGTTGTTCCCTGTGTCAAAGGCTTGTAGTTCCCATTGTCTTCATACTCCACCGTGAATGCACATACCCGTTGCCCCAGGCGGATATACTCCTGAAGCAATAACCGGTTCAGGGTTGTTTCCTGCCCAAAATCAATGGTAAGTGTAGCTTGTTGGATGCTATCATTGGTTGCCCAGTAGCTCTCGGTACTCTCGTCCACACATCGGTCAGCTGCAAATTCGGCCTGTCCTCCCCGGTGGTCACTTGCAGTAAGGGTAGCATTTTCAGCCAGGTTAACCGCAAATTCCCGGTTGACCTGCTCCCTGAATTTCAGTAAAGCTTGCGCATCAACATCTCGAATTTGCCCGGTTGGTGCAATTGCCAATCCTAAATCCAAAGACGACCCCCGACCAATGGAGGTATAGTACAAATCCATCAAATTGGCTAAACTTCTTGGCTGATGTCCGGTGTGAAAATACCATGCTTTGGGCCACAGCAAAGTGGTGTTCACCTCTGCCGGAATCCACTCGTTTCCGTCGGGATCACCTGTTCCCAGCTTTTTCGTATACTCCTGATTTCCCTCTCCGGGAAATTTACCTGCTGTGCTAATTGTATTCCAGTTGGTTTCGCTACCGATGCCCGCTTCGTTTCCAACCCAGCGAACTCCCGGGCCCACATCGCTAAAGATTACCGCATTCGGCTGGTGTTTCTGAACAATGGAAAAGATACTATCGTAGCCATAATAGGTTCTACGATCGATGTTTCGCAGTTCGTTGGCTCCACCGTAATAGCCGGTACCACCACTGGCGCCGTCAATCCAGAACTCGAAGATCTCTCCATATTCAGTCATCAGTTCTTCCAGCTGCCTGTAAAAATAGTGAACATACTCCGGACGCCCGTATTCTGCATGATTTCGATCCCAAGGAGACAGGTAAACCCCCAGTTTTAATCCATACTTTTTACATGATTTTGACAAGTCGTCCAGCACATCGCCTTTGCCGTCTTTCCAAGGGGTGGCTTTCACGGAATAGTCGGTATACTTGCTGGGCCACAAACAAAAACCATCGTGATGTTTAGCCACTAAAATCAGTCCTTTCATGCCTGCCTCACTGGCTACCCGGGCCCACTGGTCGGTATCCAGGTCTGAAGGATTAAACATCTGGGGATCGACATCGCCATAGGCCCATTCCTCTTCAGTATAGGTATTCAGTCCATAACAAACAAGGCTGAAATATTCCATTTCATGCCATTGCAACTGTCCCTTGCTTGGCACAGGCCCATAGGGTTTAGGAGGATCAATTTGTTGTACACAAGAGCTCAGAAGGAGCAACACAATAAGCAGGTGATTGATTTTCATAGTTTTATTTAGTGAGTTTCTCGATTAATAGTTTCTATTTTAGATTTCGTTTAACACGATTGTCTTCTTAAAATGGATGCCGGTAAAATTTGTTCTTCCACTCGCGTTTCTGAAGCGTCGATTTTCGCCAGCAACATTTGCCACGAAACGTCTGCCATCAGCTCAATCGGCTGGCTCACCGTAGTCAACTCCGGATCAATGGCAACTCCCATTGGATCATTATCAAAGCCCACCACAGCCACATCTTCAGGAACCCTGAATCCGGCGCCTTTCAAGTATTTAATCGCTCCAATGCCAACGTCATCACCAACAGCCAAAATAGCATCCGGCTTTCGGGATAATGCCATCAACTTTTTCGCTCCGTCCATTCCATCTTTCATGAAAAAATCGCCGCGAACCAATAGCTCTTCCTGAAATTCCAGACCAACATCAAGCAACGCTTGTTTGTAGCCTTCCAGACGCTCCTGATAAACATTGAGTTCAATGGAGCCAGTAATGAATGCAATTCGCTTTTTATTCTTGCTGCTTATGAGCTTTACCGCTTCGTAAGCCCCCTGATGGTTATCAACAACAACCTTTGGAACCGCTTCCTGAGCAGGTACCCGGTCGAAAAACACCAAAGGAATATCCTCTTGTTTGAAGGCGTCAAAATGTGCTCCTGTAGTGGTTTCCTTCGACACAGAGGCCATTACTCCGGCCACCCGGTTGTCAATTAAGGCTTCAACATTTCGCTTCTCGGTGGCTTCTTGCTCATTGGACTGAAAAACCATAACGGAATATCCTGACTGGCTGGCTCTTTCGGACACCTCGGAGATAAATTTGGCAAAAAAATGGTGCTGAATATTGGGTACCAATACGCCTATGGTATTGCTCCGTCTGTTTCGAAATCCCTGCGCCAAACGATTGGGTCGATAGCCCATCTCTGCCGCTTTATCCCAAACCTTTTTGCGGGTTTCTTCGCGAATGGACTTACTGTTGCGCAAGGCCAGCGAAACAGTGGTGTGATGTACGCCTAATTCATGAGCGATATCTTTAATGGTAATGGTCTTTTTCATGCGCTGGTATCAAGATAACAAAACTGCAGTTCTCACGTGAGAATTCCAAGCACCTCACAAAAAAATTCTACATTTATTCTGCAAACTCATTCCTACCCGACTTGATAACCTTTAGAATTTAGACCCCAAAACATTGCCAACAAAAAAACCGCCTCTGTAAAAAAGGCGGTTTTCCGTTTCTTTGGATTTTATAAACACATGGATCAATTGAGCACTACTTTGGCAACCACCGGCTGATGATCCAAATGGTATTTCTGATCATAACTGTCTATTAACACGAATCTATGATCAATAACCTGAATTTTGAGTCATAGCCCCCTGACTCAGATCCATCTGCGTCTGGGGAATAGGCTGATATTCGTGTTTCCCTGCAACAAACTTAGCATTGACCAAGTGGGAACGAAGTTGTTTTTCGCTTTCAAAATAGCTATTCATCACTTCATCTGCGATGCCCCACCGAACAAGGTCAAAGAACCGATGTCCTTCGTGTGCAAACTCAAGGCGACGCTCAGCACGCAAGGCTGTTAGAGCTGCATCTTTTGATCCAAATGCTGTTTGATAGCGGTCAATTGTATAGTTAGCTGCATCAGCAGTGCCATCCATGGTTTTTACATAAACACCATCGCGGGCACGTTCCCGAACCATATTGATGTAAGTACGGCCTGTTTCAAGGTCATTGGTTTCAATAGCCGCTTCAGCACGCCAAAGGAGTACATCAGCGTAACGAATGATGTAGTAGTTCAACGCAGTAATGTATGGCCATACCGCAAGGTAGTCTGGCGAATTGGTTGATAACAGCCTTTTCTTGGTGATGTGCGGCCCATATACCGAAGCTTCGCGTGGTGTCCAGTCATAAACCTGAATATCGAGGAATGGAATACCGTGGCGTCCCAATGTATGGTCGAGGCGTGGGTCTATCGGATCAGAGTCTTCAAGCATGGCATTATCGTGAGCTGGCAAACCATTGGCATCAGTTTTAAAGGCATTGACCAGGTTTTGTGATGGACGAAGGAATCCATAGCCTGCATAAGGACCTCCGGGCGACATCAAGCGGTCACCAATGGAACCATTGTAATTGCTGGGCGATCCATCATTAATCGAATGCTGTACGGCAAATACAATCTCTGAACCATTGTCATTGTCTGGTAAAAAGACATCGCTGAAGTTGGCCATCAAACTGTATTTTTGAGATGTAATAACCGCATCGGTTTCGGTAATGACATCATCCCATTTTTTCTGAAAGAGGTAGCATTTGGCCAGGTAAGCCTTTGCTGCCCATTTAACCGGGCGTCCAGGTTCTGTTTGATCTCCGGGAAGTACTTGAGCCGCAGCTTTAAAATCATCTTCAATTTTTGCCCATTGTTGCTCGTTCGTTAAATCGGAATTCGAAAGATCGTAGAAGTCTTCCTTCGTAACAATTGTTTCGTCAATGTAGCAAATATTGCCATAGATTTTTTTGGCTTCAAAATGATAATGCCCGCGTAGAAAACGCATTTCAGCAAGACGCTGTTCTTTTAATGACGCGTCAAATTCTTCGCTATCGTTGAGCAGGCGAATGGCAAGGTTTGCACGACGAATTCCTTCATATAAAGCCAGCCATTTACGTTCCACATCTTTTATGGTTGGATCAGTGGCAAAGATCTCCATCAGATGAATTTGATTTTGGTCTCCCGTACCTCCACCACCTTTGTAAGCATCATCGGAAACAACATCGCCAAAACTCCAGTTCGAAGCTGGAGAATTATAGGCATTGGATGCTTCGTCGAATTGACCATTCAATACAGAATAAGCTGAAATAACGATCTTTTCAACATTTTCAGGTTTTAAAATCTGATCGGGTGAAAGCTCTCCAATTGGGCTTTCCTCCAGGAAGCTATCACTACAACTACTTACAAGGAATACGCTTAGAATCAGAAAATATATAATTCGTTTCATGATAATTTCTTTTTTATGGTTCACTGATTAAAGATTAAAATCCAAGGTTTACACCAAAGGTGAATGTTCGGGAAGGAGGATATAATCCACGGTCAACACCAATATCCAGGTTGCGGTGTTCCGAGCTGTAGTTCTGTAAGCCAACTTCCGGATCCAGTCCATCGTAGCCGGTGATGGTAAATAAATTTTGGATTTGAACGTAAACACGAAGTTTATTGCTGTGAATGCGTGATGCCAGTTTGTCAAGTGAGTAACCGATAGTTAGGTTTTTGAGGCGCACATACGAAGCATCAGAAATGTAATAGGATGAAGGGCGGATATTGTTGTTGGTATCATCCAAGGATAAACGCGGAACTGTTCCCCCTGTGTTATCTGTACTCCAGGCATCGTGCACATGGTCAAGCTTGTTGTAAGCCGAAAGGTTGAAGAAATCTCCGTAGTAACGAGTCAGATCCCAAACTTCGTTGCCAAAGCTACCATTGAAGAACAAAGCAGCATCCAGATTTTTATACTGGAAGCCAAGATTCAACCCCAAAGTAAAATCAGGATGTGGGTTTCCAATGAAGCCACGATCATCACCATCTAAAATACCATCTTTATCGGAGTCTTCAAATTTAAGGTCTCCGGGTTTGGCATTCGGCTGAACTTTATGCGCATCAATTTCTGCTTGGCTTTGGAAAATGCCCAGGCTATGATAGCCATAAAATGAAGAAATTGGTTGCCCAACCTCTGAGCGGGAAGTTTCCTGGTCGAAGTTGACACTATGCAGGTAAGAGCCTGGCAAAGCGATGAAATCAATATCGTCAGGCAGACTGGTCAATTCATTTTTAATGTGAGCTACATTTAAGCTGGCATTCCAGGAGAAATCCCCTTTGCGAACACTTTGGTAGTCGATCAGCAACTCAATACCTTTGTTTTCCATCTCTCCCACATTGTCCCATACCGTTTGGTTAGTACCTCCAGCTACCGGAGGAAGCGGACGCTCCAGAAGTAGGTCTTTGGTTTTCTTGAAAAAGTAATCGGCAGTAACACTTAACCGGTTATCAAAGAATCCTAAATCCAATCCAATGTTGGTCTGAGTTGTTGTTTCCCATTTCAGATCGGCATTTCCATTCCGACTTTGAGTGAAGCCATTGTAAACAGAGCTTTGAGCACCGTCAATCGCGTAGTTCGAATGGTAGGCGTTGGTGTAATAACTTTCAATTGTGGCGTAAGGAGGAACATCCTGATTCCCGTTTTGTCCCCAACCTAAACGTAACTTCAGGTTATTGATAATGCCTTTAGTGAAAAAAGCTTCTTCGCTAATTCGCCATCCGGCAGAAAGAGCAGGGAAGTTGCCCCACTTGTTGTTGCCCAATTTTGAAGAGCCATCACGACGGAAGGTGAATGAGAAAAGGTAACGACTGTCGTATGCATAATCGGCTTTTCCGAAATAAGAAGTCAGTGAGGAGTTTAAGCCACTGCCCGAGTTCTTCTGAGTTCCACCATCTCCGGCATCCAGGTAGCGGAAGTTTTCTTCTTCATACGGAAAGCCCTCACGCGAAGCACTGTTTATTTCATAAGTTGATTCGATTGCTTCCATACCCCCTAAAAGATCAATCTGGTGCTTGTCATTAATCCGGGTGCTATAGGCAACCGTATTAGTCCAAATCCAATCAAACTTCCAGCTATTGGTTGTTGACAAGGTGCTAATAGTACTAGGGTTATGTGCACCAGTTTCCTGAAATTTAGGACTGAAATTTCTTCTGTAATAATTGGAGTAGTCGGCTCCAAAGTTTGTTTTTAACTTCAGACCTTTGATTATTTCCAGCTCAGCATAAATATTTCCAAAAAATTTGAGTCGTTTGTGAGTATTGTCCTGGTTGTGGAAAAGCTTGGCATAAGGATTTCGGATATCGCTTAAAAAGGCTCCGGCAAAGTTGCCATCCAGATCGTAAACAGGAGCAATTGATGGATACTTATAAGCATCATAAACCACGCTTCCCAAAACACTATTTGTTTGCGCTTCGTTAGACCACGAGTGCGACAGTGAAAGGTTTTCGCCAATAGTCAAACGGTCAAAGAACCTGTATTCAGAATTGTAGCGTGCGTTTATCCGTTTAAAATCGGTGAATTTAATAACCCCTTCCTGATCGAAATAACCCAATGAGAATGATTGGTTGGAATTATCTCTTCCGTTGGAAATACTTAGGTTATAGGATTGAACCAGTGCATTTTGCTGAATTTGGTCCACCCAATTTAAATCGGTTGATGGCACTCGGCTGTTTTCATCCAAGAACGCAGGGATTGTTGGGGTGGCACTTGTTCCGTAAATGTCACTTACAGGTGTTTTTCCATCATTCTCGTGGGCTTTCCATAACAGGTCGCCATAGTCTTTTGCATTCAGTGGGTTAAGTTGCTTGGCCGATGCTTGCACGCCCCAGTAAGCATCGAAGCTAACGCGAGCATCTCCTTTTTCTCCTTTTTTAGTCGTGATGATGATCACCCCATTGGCAGCCCGCGAACCATAAATAGATGCTGAAGAAGCATCTTTCAAAATCTGAAGTGATTCGATGTCATTAGGATTGATCATGTTAATTCCGGATTCGACAGGAACTCCATCGATAACATACAGCGGATCATTGTTCCGAATTGTACTAAAACCCCGAACCCGAACTGACACGCCTCCACCTGGAGCATAATCACCAACTACATTAACTCCAGCCATCCGGCCTTGAAGCATCTGATCAACTCCGGCTACCGGTGTTCCTGCCAAATCTTCAACATCAACGGTTGAAACAGCACCTGTTAAATCTGCTTTTTTAACGGTTCCATAGCCAATCGCAACGACTTCTTCAATGCCAATGGTTTCGTCTTGTAAAACAACATTGATTGTGCTGCGTCCGGCTACTGATACTTCTTGCAATTGCATCCCCACAAATGAGAAAACCAAAACAGCATCTACCGGAACATTGGGTAATTCGTAAAAGCCTTCCCCGTCAGTGATGGTTCCGCTTGACGTGCCTTTGACCATAACGGTTGCTCCGGGGATAGATTCTCCGGAACTGTTAGTCACCGTACCTTTTACCGCTTGTTGTTGAACGGTTGTTTTTTCAGTGATGACTACATTCTTGCCAACAAATTCAAACTGGTAGCCATTGGGGCTTAGAACTTCGTCCAATATTGTTTCTACGGTCGCATTTCTCACTGAAATATTAATATTCCGTTCGTCATTTAAGAGATTGCTGGGAACAAGAAAACCAATGTTGAGTTGATTCTCAATTTCTTCAAAAACCTCCGTCAGACTAACGTTTTCAAAACTCATAGTTAGTTTGGCGGTTTGTGAACTGCCGGTATTAGCTTTGGCCAACATGGCTGAAATCAAAATTAAAAAGACAACTAAACGCATCATGAGATACCATTTTTTCAAGTAACAACGGGATATTAACCCGTAGAATACAGATTTTTTTTTCATAATTTTGTCCTATTATTTTTATTAAAACTCAAGGGATTGGTAGTCCCTTATTCCAGCGGGCAATATTGGTAGTATTGCCCGTTTTTATTTCAAATAGATTAAGTCGGGCTCCGGGAACCTTTCTTTTCGTTCAACTCCCATTGGAATTGAAATTTTAAGCATTTTGATGACTTCGCCAATAGAAGTCTCTCGGTTTATAGTTCCAGAAAAACGATAGCTATCGGCAAGTTTTGAATTTTGATAAATAAACTGGACATGGTAGATTTTTTCCAGTTGCTTGGTTATATCTCCAAGAGTTTCGTCCCTGAAAATTATTTTCCCATCTTTCCAGGCGACATAAAGATTCGTGTTTACTTCACTTATCGTGACGGTATTTTTTTGCGTATTTAGCTCAAGCATTTGATTGGGATTTAACAGGTATTTTTCCCCTGAATTAGGTTGAAATTCTACCTGTCCTTCAACCAAGGTCGTTTGATAGATTGGAGCTCCATTTTGGGCCAAAACGTTAAATTTGGTTCCAAGCACTTTTATTTGAGCCAGGTCTGTTTTTACAATAAATGGTTTGTCGGGTTGTCGGGTAACATCAAAATAAGCTTCTCCATTGAGTAGCACTTCCCGCTTGTTGGCATTGAATCCATTATCGTAGTTCAGGGAAGATCCCGGACGCAGGTAAACCAAAGTTTGATCTGGAAGCGTGATTACTGAATTGGCGTAGGGGGTTGCACTAATTGAAAAATCCTGCATGGCTGTCTGATTTTGCTTTTGGTAGAAGAAGTGAGCTCCCCACCATCCCAGGTTTAAAACCAGAAGAGCAATAACGGCATAACGAAAAATAAAAGAGGCATTAAGTCTTTTGGAGTGGCTACTACTTGCAGTAGGTGATGACTGAATCTTTTCCCAGGTATCTGTAAAAGAGACTGCCGGTTTTTTTTCGACTATCTGCCCTGACCAAGACCAGAGCTTATGTAGATCAGCAAATTCTTGTGCGTTTTGGTTATCGTCAAGCCACTGGTCGAATTCCTTTAGCTCATCGTGCTTGGCCTGCCGTTGACAAAAACGTGACATGATTTCATGGATGTTTCGCATTCGTTGAATGTGTTTGTTATAAAAACACCAACAGGAAGTTGAACCCTACATGTATTGATGAAAAAAAAATAGATTTATTTTAGATCAGGCTTAAATAGAATAAAATGGGGAGTTTAGGTGCTGCTTCTTTCGATGTTAAATAAGGAGCAAGTTCTTCCCGAAGCTGCTTAAGTGCACGCGTTATATTGGCTTCAACAGCTTTAACTGAAATATCCAATATGGCTGCAATTTCGTTGTTACTCAAATCTTCAAAACGACTTAATTGGAATACCTTCTTGCATTTTGGGCTCAAGGCCTGAATGGCTTGTTGAACTTTTTCAAACAGTTCCTGGTAAAGCAAAATATCTTCACCTGTCTTTTCAAGCAGTTTATGACTAATTGAGTTGATTATATACTCTGGTTGATCCGTTGTTTGAAATTGTCTTTTTCGTTGCCGAATGACATTCAGACTGCGATTGCGGACGAGAATGAAAAGGTAGTTTTTAATCTCATCGTCGTTTTGCAAATGGATTTCGTTTTCCCAAAGTTTGATGAAAGCATCCTGAACGACACTCTTGGCATCCTCCTCATGATAAAGGAAACGTTGGGCAATGTCATAGTAAATGTGAAAGAAACGGTTGTATATCGTTTCAAACTCATTTTTCTGAAGAGGTTTTAGTTTTTTGGTAGCCATATAGCAAGCAATCTTTACAAAACTATGAAAAATATTTTCTTCCCTTCCTGTTTTTTAACAAGCCTATTCGCTGCATTGTTGAATTCATGGTTAAGGTACCTGTTTTTTTCTGTATTTATTATAGTTTCATGAAACAAACAGCGCACAAACAAAGAATGACTCAAAACTAAGTGTTGAAGTTTGCCTTAAGCTTAAGGCAATGTCAAATCTGGTTATTACCAGTAAGCAGAGGGTTCAAACAACACTGTATCAACTGAAATGACAATGCAATGAGTAGAAAAGACTTGGGAGGAAGATGGCTCTGGCTAACCTGCCTAAACCATATAGTGTATATTTGTTGACCTCATTTTAACGAAACAATATCTTTGTGTAAAGAGGATTCTTAATGACGATTGAACAATTTATTCCAACCGAGATTGTCTACTTTTTCCGTAGCTGATTGTGTTAGAACAATGCCATCATCTGAGGAGACAACGAGAGCGAATTGCTTGGAACCGAACGTATGTTTATCTCCCCATTTAGCTGCTTGTCCTGTGTGCGGAACGGATACTTTAAATGCTCTTCGCTCTCGTTGAAGCTAAATATCGATTGTGCTTGCCATTAGCAAAAGATACTACTGTTGCACAAATTAACAGGAAAGTTGGTGCAATGCCCCTCAACGCGGCACATAGACCGTTGTAACAAAAAACCGCCTCTTTAGAAGGGCGGTTTCTCTATTTATTTGATTTCGTGTTCTATTAATCAATCACCACTTTGGCAACAACAGGTTGGTGATCGGACGGGTATTTTTGATCGTAACTATCCGTTAAAACACCGTAAGACGACACCGTAACATCCTTGCTAACAAAAACATAATCAATCCGTTTGTCCATTGGCGCATTAAAATTGAAACTATTGAACGTTCCTTCAGGGCCATAGGGAGGCATTTTTGTTGCCTTGTAGGAATCGTTCAAAAAGCCACTAATGGTCTGAATTTGTTCTGTTTCGGGTGTCGAATTTAAATCGCCCATGAAAACAACGGGTCCATCTCCTGCGATTTCCTTCATCTTCTCAACAACCAAAATACCGGATTGACGCTGTGCCTCAACAGCCTGATGATCAAAATGTGCATTAAAAATAAAAAACGTTTTTGCCGTCAGTTTGTCTTTGAACTTTCCCCATGAACAAATACGTCGATGCTTGGCTTCCCAGCCGTAAGACGGTTCATCAGGCGTTTCACTCAGCCAAAAATCACCATTGCCAAGCAAGTCAAACCGCGATTTTTTATAGAAGATTGCCGAATGTTCTCCGTCTTGCTTGCCATCGTCACGCCCCACACCCGTAAACGCGAACTCCGACATCTCCGAAAGGTCGTTTAACTGGCCAATCAATCCCTCTTGGGTACCAAAAATATCAAACTCGTGATAGCGAATCAGCGCTTTCACCTGTTCCTTCCGGTTGGGCCAGGCATTTTCACCATCATTGGGGTTGTTGTAACGAAGGTTGAAGGTCGCAATAACCAGCTCAGGGTCTGGCTGATTAGCATTCGAAGTAGTTTGTTTACCGGTACATGCGGCAAAAGCCAGCATCACAAAAATTGAGAAAAGGAATTTTATCTTCATCGTTATAAATTATGAAGGACGAATGGAAATTTCAATCATCCGTCCTTGTGGTTATCCAATCAGTTATTTAAGCCTAAACACTCATTGCTCAATTTATTCCCATCCTTGATTTTATCCAAACTTCGATTTATCAAAACATCTTCCTCCTACGTTACCGTCCAGTCTATGAAACAACAAATCTAAAATACACTAAAAAACTAGCAAAAAACAGTATTGAATTACATTTTCAGAAAAACGATCAACCGAAAGAAGATCATTTTACTCTGTTTTTCTTCAGAAAAACATGGGCCACTTATTTACTTACCTCCCAACCGTAATCAACATATTCCCAGCTAAATTCATTGCTTTTGCATTCAACCTGTAAAAATCCTTCTTCTGTACCATGGTAATCGCCTCCCCACCAGCTTGCAGAAACAGCACCGGCAGTAATAAATTGGATACCTAATATTTTGATCTCCTCATAAAGGTGCTGATGCCCCTGAAGAACCAGCTTTAGATTTCGTTCTTTAAACATGTCCAAGATCTCTTTCGAATTTGAAAATGTATCGGCACTGGTATATCGACCTTGAAGCGCTACATAGTACAACGATATAAAAGGGACATGGGCTACAACAACAATAGGCGTTTCCTGATCAACTTGCTTCAAATCTTCAGCAAGCCATTCTTTTTGTTTGTCACCGACAACCGAGTTACTGGTATTCAACACAACAAAGTGCCACCCCTTATGATCAAACGAATAATAGCTTTTATTCAGGTACTGCTCAAAGAGCCCTTCGTTATATAACGGATCATTTTTATCACACCCCCAAAAACGATCATGATTTCCAATTGCAGCATAATAATCGAGCCCAACAGCCGAAGTGACTTTACTATAACGATCATATAACTCAAATGCCGTTTCGGCATCCTTTCCTAATCCATCCACATCCACTTGATCTCCACCTGTAATAATAAAATCAACGCCTTTTGATTTTGCAGCATTGATCGCTTTTTCCAAACCCTGGAAACAATTGTTATCACCTTTATTCAGATGTATGTCAGTAAAAAAGGCAAACTTAAATTTTCCATTTCTTTTATTCCCATTTGAAGCTTCTGTATTGGCGCTAAAAACAAGGAATAGCAGAGTTGTAATTAAAAGAATATTCTTCATAGTTTTATGCTTATTTGTATTACGATCGAACTCCCTTTCCAAATCATCAGTTGTCCGATAAAAATGGTGTGCTATATATCTAAAATTGAAAAACAGATCCGTCAGAGACGGACCTGCTTAAATTCAGATTTATCTATTCAAGATTAAACCCTATTTTTTATAAAAAGATAACGGATAGCTATCCCAACCACTGTAACCAGAAAATGCAGCATCAAAATTCAGCTCGAGCGAGTTCAGGTTATAAGTCCCAGCCGGGCCTGCCTCGTATGTCATATTCGAACCATAAGATGAGAAACTAACGGTTTTCAATAAGGTAACCTCTCCGATAAAGGTTGATTCATCAAATGCGCCTAACTCAAGCTCCAGCTCGATCACAGCATTCCCATCTGCCCAGAAATTAAGGGTTAATTTAATTTTATTGCAGTCGCCATCCAGCTGTTCGCCAGTAACTATAGTTGGGCTATAACTAGGAAAAGGTTCATCATCACAAGCCAAATCAGCACCCGTCCATAAATTGGCCAGGCAGCTGATATCAGGTAGGTTGGGATCTTGCATAATAGAAATAGTCCATTCTGCAGAATTTCCCGATGGCGCTGTCACCCGGTACTTCCGAGGACTGGTATAGTCTCCATAAGTACCAAGCTCAGGAGCTTCTCCAAGCGGAGTTATCTGACATCCATCTTCAGTACGGGTACTCACCCATATCCGCTCCATACTCATGAATGTTTTAAGATAGACTGTTATCGTTTTATCCTCTGTATTTATCTCCTCTAATGTTACAGGGAGTGTTTGAAAAAGGCCAGTCTCGCTCATTAATCCAACCTTGATGGACGATATATCTGGATTATCTGGCAACACATCAACGTTCACATCAACCGGCTGCATACACCCGGACAACAGCATCGTTAGTATCAGATTTATAAATATTATTTTTTTCATTTTCTTATCTTTTTAGAATTAATTCCACCCAAATATTTGCTCTAAATTTGGATTCAACAATACTTCACTTGAAGGCACAGGACGATAATAATATTGAGGTTCCTGGAATGTTCCTAAACCATTTTGCTCAATCTTAAACATGATATGCCCCGATTTTCCATTCTCCAAGTACAACGGTGAATCATCCGAGTTGGCAAGCAAGATAGTTACTCCAGCAGGAAGGTTTGCAGGTTGATTAGAGCCATCGTCACTAATAAAGTAGTCGGCTTCCCCATCTCCTGTAATATCCACTAATCCAGTAGAAGGGACATAAATTCCTTGCTGTGCTTTTTCAAATACTGTTCCCTGTTTCCAACGCATCATATCGGTATAGCGGAATCCTTCAGCAAACAACTCCACACGTCTTTCACGACGAATCTCCAGTAATTCTGCTTTCTGCGAAGTAGTGATGCCCGGATTCTGTGCGTCCAGTACTGGGTCGACCGGTGGGTTAAGACTCAAATGCCCAACTCCAACGCGATCACGTAGCAGATTGATCGTCAAATCCAAATCATTTTGTGTAAGCGTCTCCAATTCAGCTTTTGCTTCAGCATAAATCAATAATACTTCAGCATATCGATACAAAGGCAGGTCAGTATGTACAGTCATGTAACCATCCCAGTGCGTATCTTCTTCTTTAGGCATAAACTTAATCTGCCCGTAGCCTCCGGTTTTTCCCAGAGAAAGTTTGTAGGGAGAGTTACGTCCTGGCAAAGTATAGCCCGGCATCATTAAAGATTGTTTCATACGCGGATCGCGATCTGTAAAGATATCGTTCAGCGGAGTAATCTCAGTTTCAGCTTTAGGAACAAATGTACCATCTAGTTTTAGGTAGCTATCGGCCATACTTCGGCTAATTCCATTCTCGAAATCAAGTACCAGTTCCGCACCATGTTCTTTTTTATCATCTTCATACTCTTTAAACATGATCATTTCCGGGTTCTCAGCCAGGTTCGCACCTCCATTAAAAAGATTTGCATACGATTCGTCAGGTCCGCCAACTGTACTAATAGCGAATTCCCCACTTTGCATAATCGCATTTGCAGCTTCAACGGCTTTATTCAAGAAATAAGCAGGTTCCTTAGTGACATGCAGGTCGGTTTCGCCGGCATGGTACTTCCGATAAGTTCCTTCATAAAGACAAAAGCGAGCCAGTTGAGCATAGGCCACCCACTTTGAAAGCATAACCTTGCTCTCTTCATTGGTGAGGTTTTGAGTTGCAAAATCCAGATCTGCAATAATGGAATCAACCACCATTTCGCGGGTATCACGTCCTTTATAAAGTTCCTCTTCGTCATTGGTATTCAACACATGCGAGTACCAAGGGACATCACTATATGTTTTTACCATACCAATATAGAAACGCGCCCGGGCAAAATGCCCCATCGCACCGTATTTGCTAATTTCCTCTGGCAGTCCTTCTGCATTCTTGTAATTGTCCAGAAAGTAATTGATAGAACGTAACTGTCCCCAACCCCAACCGCCAATATTGTCGGATGTTACGGCTCCCAGCATTAGGCTTTTAATGCTTCCTTTCTCAACAGTTGTATTATCTGAAGGCCGATCCCAGTATGAGGGGTTGATATAATCATAGAACTGGTAACTGTAAGTCTTCAAGTCATCCACATTACTGAAAAAGTTTTTTTCAGTAATATCGGACTGAGGGAATCGCTCCAAGTGCTCATCATTACAAGCAAACAGAAGCGTCAATATGAATAAAATGCCTATTTTTTTCATTGTCCGTATTTTTTTTAGAATTTAACACTTAGTCCACAAGTAAACATTTTCTGTATAGGATAACTGCTATTGCTTGCTTCCGGGTCGATATTCGGGTTCTTGATTCCGGACCAGGTGAGTAAGTTCTCTCCTGCCACAAACAAGCGTAACTGTGCAACATTTATTCTTTGGGTAAGTGAGCTTGGGATGGTATATCCCATTGTTACATTTTTTAATCTGATATATGCGTTGTTTTGCAGATAGCGGGTATTCTGTCGGATCATCTCTCCGCCACTCCACCAAGTCGCTGCATATCCTTTCAAACGGGGAAGGTAGGCTTCTGTATTATCAGGAGTCCACGAATTTTCATGCTGCCACGTTTGAAGATTTGTCCATGGACCTGCATTTAACCCCCAAAAATAGTAGGATGTCGGATACCAGTCTTGCTTAAGAACGCCCTGAGCAAATGCTGAAAAATCAAAGCCCTTCCAGTCCGCTCCAATCCGTAAACTCGTATGATAACGAGCTTTGCTATTTCCAATTTTCTTGAGATCTTGCAAGTCATTTATTGTTTGACCACCTCTAATTTCCCCATCACCATTAAGGTCTTCAAACTTCATATCGCCAGGTCCTGGAGGTACTTTTCCTGGATAAGTCCAAAATGCACTTTGATTAGCATGGTTGGCAATTTCTTCTCCAGTCTGAAAAAGACCATTTACCTCATACCCCCAAATCGTTCCAATTTCATAGCCCTCATAGTAATCATTCAAACGACCTTCGGGATTATCAAAATCCGTGATCCAGGCACGGCTGTCAGCTAGCGTAAAACGAGCACTGTAGTTAAATCGGTCGGATCCTAGTTTAAAATTATCTTTCCAACTAAGAGCCAGTTCCCATCCCTTGGTAATAAGGTCAGCAGCATTTTCATCCGGAACGGCGGTTCCTAAAACACCAGGTAACTTTTTACCCTTCGTAAGCATATCAATTGTTGCCCGGTGATAATAATCGAAAGTTCCTGAGAGCCGATTATTGAGTAATCCAAAATCGATACCAATATTCTTTGTCTCTACTTTTTCCCAAGTCAGATTCCCCGAAACAAGTCCAGGTGCATATAGTGTCAGCTGCCGATCATATTCGCCACCATCAAGAATTGAACTGGTTCTTCCATCGTTCATTTTGGCTATGTAGTGATAAGCACTTACGTTTTGATTTCCTAGACGACCATAAGAGATTCTAGGCTTTAGAGTATTGAATATACTCGAAAAAGGCATAAAGAAGTTTTCTTTATGTATGTTCCACCCCAACGAAGCAGAAGGCACAAACACAAACCGGTCTTCTTGAGGGAATCTTGACGTTCCATCGTAGCGCCCATTCACCTCAAACAAGTATTTTCCATCAAAATCATAATTCACACGGAAAAACCCACTTCGGGTAGCCCAATCCGAGATCCACTCATCAAGCTCTTTATCTCCGGTGGCATTATTAATACTCGGCACACTCGTGCTGATCAAGTCTTTTCGATATGCTTTAAACCAATCATCATATCGGTACTCCTGGTTGTAACCCACAAGAACATGAACATGATGCTTTTGAAAGTCTTTATCAAAGTCTGCATAAATATCAAAAACATTCTGGCGAGCAGTTCCTGCATCTCGCTGGGCATCTTTAACCGGGTGGTTTGTCCGAATTTCATCCGGTCCTATTTTATACTCAACAGGTAGCCAAAAAACTTTCCGAGTCTTATCCGAACGCATAAATGAAGCCTTGGCAGTAACCGTAAGCATATCTTTAATTAGGCTTGCCTTACCTGTGAAAGATGTCCAATACCTCGCATTGCGAGTATAGGAACGTCCCCCTTCAGCAGCAGCACCCAACAATGAAGCACCGGCACTTGACCACGATCCGTCCGGATTCTTAATTACACCTAAGGTTGATGTGTTGTATAAGCCGGAGAAGTTGAATCCTTGAGAAGGCTCATCGTAAACATCATAATTGTAAGATGTGTTATTGGAAATATTCAGCCAATCTGTAACGTCAAAGGCAATCTTTCCACGCATGTTATACTTATCAAAGATATCATTACCATACCTAAAGATCCCATCCTGCCGCGAATAGCCACTTGATAAATAATAACTTGTCTTATCATTACGCCCAGAGATGGCAACATTATGATTCTGCGTCATACTAAAGTTTTTCATGGCTTCTTCGTACCAATTGGTACGTCCAGCCATAAGCCACCTAGTCGGATCTTCCGGATTCAAAACCACTTCATCTTCCTCGCCTGCAGTAACCCGATCTAAAAAATCCCAATCGTTAATTCCATAAAGATATTTTAAGGTATACCAACCACCCGTAGCCTCAACTCGAGCGCGCATTACTGTATTTTGCTCTCGAATAAATTCCGGAATAATTACCGGTCGTCGCATCGAAATATTCGTGTTATAGCTAACCTGTACTTCTTCTTTACCGGCCGATTTTGTAGTTACCAGCACCACTCCGAAAGCAGCCCGGGCACCATATATAGCAGCAGAAGCTGCATCCATCAAAGATGACACACTCTCAATATCCGAAGGATTCATCTGTGAAAATTCGGTTACTGTAGCAGGAACTCCATCAATAACAATTAGTGGTTCACCTCCCCCCGACAGGGTTGTCGTACCACGAATATTTAAGGTTGGTACGCTGTTGGCTCGTCCATCTGAGACATAGATATTCAGGTTCGGAATCGCCCCTTGCAAACTAGAAACAGCCGAAACCACCGGACGGTCCTTCAATTCAGAAGCAGATACAGACTGAACCGCCCCGGTTAGGTTCGCTTTTTTCTGGGTACCATACCCAACAGCTACCACTTCTTCAATACCGATGGCGTCTTCCTCCATCACTAAATTTATTGACGATTGATTGCCTACAACGACTTCTTGGCTTTTCATTCCAACAAACGAAAACACCAAAATTCCATTAGCTGGCACATCCGAAATTGTGTAGTTTCCATCAAAGTTAGTGATTGTCCCATGGGTCGTTCCTTTTACCAAAACAGTAACTCCGGGAAGGGGCTCACCTGACGAATCGGTAATCTTACCTATGAGGGTTCGGTTTTCTTGATTTTGCTGCAAGGTTGCCAAAATGATGTGTCTTCCCGAAATCTGATAATTGACGTCGGTATTTTTAAAAAGAATATCCAGCACGTCTTCTATACTACGATTTTTCACATCAATCTTAACTTTACGTTCCAGGTCAATTGCCTCCTTATTGTAGACAAAATAGAACTCACTTTGATCTTCAATGGTAAGCAAGGCATCTACTACCTTCGCATTTTGAAGATCGAAAGAGAACCTGGTTGATTGAGAATACCCATCGAATGCCAGCGATTGGAATATCGCCAGCAGCACCAATAAGATTGTAATTTTCATTTTCAATAGAATTTTCCAGGAATGCCTGAGTGTTAAGTTTTCGGCATGAATTCCTCTGTTTTTTTTCATACTTTTGAATTGATTTGTTAGTAATTAATAAATCGTTGAATTTTCAAATTTGAAACAGGAAGGAGTTGCCGCTCTTTCCTGTTTTTTTTTACGCGATACGTTTGGTAACTATATCATATACTCATCTTTTAGAAATTATTGCTATTCAAAATATTATAATTAGTTTATTACTCTATTTACATCTCGTGTGATTACTACTTTCCGTTTCGAATAGCTGCCATCAGCCTGCTTATGACGCTTAATATACCTAACATTGATTGGGATGGAATTGGATAAAATACTCAATACCTGCTCAATGTTTTCATCAACAAAGGTGGCGTATAACGTATACTCTCCCAGCGAAGGATCAGCAAGTTTAATATCCACATTATACCAGCGCTCCAGCTGATCGACAATAGCTGCGAAACGCTCGTCATGAAACAGCAGCTTGCCATCCTTCCAGCCGGTAAAAGCTTCCATTTCCGAAACTTCCATGGCTCGTATTTCCTGATTTTGTAAGTCATAAGAAGCCGAATAACCTGGCTCCAGCAAATATTCCTTATGACTTTCTTTCGGAATCAGTGTTACTTTCCCTTCAACCAGAGTGGTCTCAACCAATCCATTATCTGCAAAAGCATTCACATTAAAGGTCGTACCATACACCTTCACGGTTAGCTGACCGGCAGAAACCAACATGGGAACCTGTTCATTTTTGACGACTTCAAAATAGGCTTCGCCTTTAAGCTTTACTTCGCGGGTATGTCCATCAAAAACCGAAGGAAAGGAAAGACTGCTCCCCGAGTTTAACCAAACCAGCGAGCCATCGGGTAAAACAACCTGTGTTTTCGCGCCAAGGGGAGCCCGAAACGTATTGAAGGTTTTCTGACTCGCCGCCAAAGAACTTAAGTTCGAGGTGCCAATTGATGCTTGCTGATAGAAATAGATGCTTGTTAACAGTAAAGGAATAGACAAAATAGCCGCGATACGAGAGACCCACTGTACTAAACCACCTGTTCCTAATCTGCGTTCGGCCGAATCAGAAGTATTTGCAATTCGGCTCATCAGCCGTTTTAATGCCTGATCCCGTTCTCCAGCATCAACGCCAGCTCGCTTAAATGCTATGCCGGAAACAAACCTTCGGGCATCGGCCAGTTCTTTTTCAGAAAGACCATACTGCTCTGCGAATGCTTTTTGCTTTTCTGCTGAGAAGTCTCCAAAGTCTCGGATATAATCCTGAAAAACTTCGTCTGCCAGTAATGTTGTTAGTTTATTTTGAATCTCCATGAGTAAAACTTTCCTGCCGTTTATGTATATAGAGGACAAACAGGCAAAAAGGTACTACCCTAAATCAACCTTTTTTTTGAAATAGCAGAAAGAAAGTCATGAAAAGGTCGTCAATGTAGTCAATGTCCTCCCATAATTGAGGGTCAATTTTATCTCGAAGATTGGCAATTGCCCGTTGCATCATATTTTTGATTGTCTGCTCCTTGACGCTCATGATCCGGGCAATTTCAGCATAGGGGAGATTAAAATAGAAACGCAGGTAAATCAATTCCCGCTGCCGGTCGGGCAAACTATTAATAGCCTGAACAATAGAGGCCCGAAGTTGTTTGGAGATTTCTTCGACCTCCATAAATTCGGCCGATGAAAAAGAAAAAGCTTGTGACTCCCCGTCAACACTTTCCTCGCTCTTTGTTTCCCCATAAAGTTCTTTGTTATCGAGCACCCTGCGCCGCACCGAAGATAAAAGATAAGCTTTCGCATTCTTAACATCACCAAGCGTAGCGCGTTTTTCCCAAATCCGAAGAAAGACATCTTGCACCGAATCTTTCACCAAGTCGGGCTCATAGCTAATTTTCAGTCCATAGTGATACAAGTCCGAGTAAAAATGATCGAATATTTCCGCTAAAGCGGCTTTATCACCAGCTTTCATGCGTTTCCAGGCAAGCGTCATGTGAATGGAGCCTCTATTCATATCCAGAATGGTTGGTAAAATTGTGACAAAAGAACTAAAATATTCACGAACCCTGAAATTGGAATACTTTATCTTTTCATTTTACGTTTTTCCATAACGAACAAATTTGGTTACTTTTATTGCCTTAATCAGCCTTGATTCATGAAGCGGACCTATTTAATTAGTATTCTCTTTTTAGCCCTGCTCCTTTTGGGATCCTGTTCATCTCAAAAATACTATCGCTTAGGCTCACTTTCCTATGAGATTGGCGAATATTACCGGGCTACCGAAAAATACCGCAAAGCATACCGCAAGGATGATAATCTGCAACACAAGATGAACATGGCCTACAACATGGCCGAAGCTTACCGCACTACAGGCGAATATGGGAAAGCGGCCATCTGGTACAAAAATGCCATCCGCCGGCAGCACCCCGATTTTAAGGCGGTACTCTACTACGCTGACTGTTTGCGCGCCACCCAAAAATACGATCAGGCCATTGAAGCTTACCAGCAATACCTCGACTCCGTTCCCAATGATGTGCAAGCAATCAACGGGTTGGATGCCTGCCGCTATACCCGTGACTGGGAGGAAAATCCCACCCGCTATGTCGTCAATTCGGTTCGCGAGCTCAACTCAAAGTACAGCGACTATGCACCTGTTTTTGTGGGCGGCCGCGAAAATGAGATTTTGCTGACCTCGACCCGTGAAAATACGGTAGGGAAGAAACAAAGCGCCATCTCCGGTGCTTATTTTGCTGATATTTTCCGCGTAGAATACTTGGTTCAACGGCAAAAATGGGGCGCGCCGGTTCTGGTGGATGAATCAGGCTTGATCAACTCGCCCGACGAGGAAGGAGCCGTCACCCTATCCGAAAACGGCGATGAAATGATTTTCACCCGAGCCCGCTATGATAAGCAAACAGACTTGGGTGCCGAACTATACCGGGTAAAAATGTCTCGTGGCAATTGGTCAGAACCCACGAAACTGGACTTGGTTGGTGATAGTCTGATTGCCGCTCACCCGTCCCTGTCGGCCAATGGCGATACCCTGTATTTTGTTTCCGATAAACCCGGAGGCTATGGTGGTAAAGACATCTGGATGGCGACAGCCAGCGGAGGCACTTTCTCTAAGCCGGTGAATTTGGGCCCTAAAATCAATACGCCGGGGAATGAAGTTTTCCCAACCATTCGCTCCAACGGAGAGCTGTACTTCTCCTCGGATTACCACATGGGCATGGGCGGACTCGACATTTTTAAAGCCACCCGCAAGAAAGATGGCGAATGGCACATTCAAAATTTGAAATCACCCATCAACTCAACAGGCGACGATTTTGGGATGGCTTTTATTGAAGGCGAAGAAACCCGTGGACTGTTTGCCTCTAACCGCAAAGGTTCGCGCAGCGATGATATTTACTCCTTTTACCTGCCGCCAAAGATCTTCCGGGTTTCAGGTGAAATATATGACAAAGAAACCAACCAGCGCCTGGATGGTGCCCGCATCCGGATTATTGGAACGGATGGTACCAACCTGAAAATGCGTGCTGACAAAGGGCAGTTTCAACTCAAACTGAACCCTGAAACCGACTATGTTTTTGCGGCCTTTAAAGACGGCTACTTAAATGATAAAGGCCGGGAATCAACCATCGGACTGGATGATAGTCAGGACTTCCGACTGGATCTGTACCTAACGCCAACCGATGCGCCCATCAAAGTAGACAACATCAACTACGAATTTGGAAGCTGGGAGCTGCTACCCCAATCGATCCATGCTCTCGATAGCTTGGTCGCCATTCTGGAGCTGAACCCCACCATTACCATCGAACTGATGTCGCACACCGACTTTGTGGGATCCGAACAGTTCAACTTCGACTTATCGCAGAAACGTGCCCAGTCTGTTGTTGACTTCCTCATTCAAAGAGGCATTAACCCCGAACGACTGGTGGCCAAGGGATATGGTGAAACCTGGCCCAAGAAAGTGACGCGCAACCTGGCCCGAGACTATGACTTTCTGAAGCGAAACGATGAACTGACGGAGGAATTCATCAATGAACTCAGTCCCGAGCAACAGGAAATTGCCAAAGGCCTGAACCGGCGTACCGAATTTCGGGTGCTTTCAACCGACTATTACGAACGATTCACCCCCGAAGTGGAAGAATAATAGTTCTCCCGAAAAGGTAACAAGCAACTCGCTTCTTTCAACAATACTTTAAATTCGAAACAAAATCAGCTCAATCGCTTTTCTGAAGAACGAAAGTGACTTACTTTTGCGGATCGGTTTATTCGATGAACTGAACCTTTCACCAAATGTTGCTTTCAATATATAAAGACAAAAAATGACCAAACAATATTTTCCAACGCTTCAGAATGTTAATCGGGCCAAGTTGACGCTCAATGAGATTTTAACATCCACCCCGCTCATGGAAAACCGGAACTTGTCCGAGCAGTTTGGAGCCTCCGTATTTTTAAAACGCGAAGACTTACAGATTGTACGCTCGTACAAAATCCGCGGGGCCTATAACAAGATTAAAAGCTTAAGCCAGGAGCAATTGAAGAACGGCGTGGTTTGTGCCAGTG
Source organism: Sunxiuqinia sp. sy24 (assembly GCF_052677165.1). Lineage (NCBI taxonomy): Bacteria > Pseudomonadati > Bacteroidota > Bacteroidia > Marinilabiliales > Prolixibacteraceae > Sunxiuqinia > Sunxiuqinia sp. sy24. The sequence goes on along the minus strand of NZ_JBQYLH010000001.1, from coordinate 218,463 downwards.
CCGGCAACCATGCGCAAGGCGTGGCCTATTCGTGCCAAAAGCTGGGCATTCACGGCAAAATTTACATGCCCACCACCACCCCCAAGCAAAAGATCAAGCAGGTGCAAATGTTTGGCAGAGAGTCTGTCGAAATCATTTTGCATGGCGACACTTATGACGACGCCAGCACCGAAGCCTGGAAAGATTGCAACGAAAACAAAAAGACTTTTATTCACCCTTTCGACGACCCCTTGATTATTGAAGGGCAAGCCACCTCCGCACTGGAAATTCTGCAAGACTCAACCTGCCAAATTGATTACCTGTTTGTCCCTATTGGCGGCGGCGGACTGATTGCCGGCGTGGGCAGCTATTTCAAACAGGTTCATCCCAGCACCAAAATCATTGGAGTTGAGCCGGCCGGAGCTCCTTCCATGACCGAATCGCTGAAACAAGGGAAAGTTGTCACCCTTGAAAACATCGATAAGTTTGTTGATGGTGCCGCCGTACAGCGTGTTGGCGAAATCCCTTTTGAAATTTGCCAGCAGGTGGTTGACGATATTGTCTTGGTTCCGGAAGGCCGCATCTGCACCAAAATTCTGGAACTCTACAACCGCGACGCCATTGTGATTGAGCCGGCCGGAGCACTATCCATTGCCGCACTCGACTATTACGCCGATCAAATTAAAGGGAAAAACGTGGTGTGCATTGTTTCAGGTAGCAACAACGACATTACCCGTACCGAAGAAATAAAAGAACGCTCCCTCCTGTTCGAAGGGCTGAAACATTATTTCATTGTACGGTTTCCACAACGGGCCGGAGCTTTGCGCGACTTTGTAGAAAACGTGCTTGGCCCAACCGACGACATTACCCACTTCGAATACACCAAAAAGAACAGTCGCGAGCGAGGTCCTGCTTTTGTGGGCATCGAGGTTCAGGACCACAAGGATGTAGAAGGACTGCTAACCCGCATGAGAGAGAATGGCTTTGTTTATGAATATGTGAATGACAAGCCCGACTTGTTTCAGTATTTGATTTAAAAAAACGGAGCACGGAAACAGGAGGAAGAAGACAGGAGGTGGCAGAACCTGGAACTTAGAATTTAAAACTCAGAGTTTGAACCATATCTGTTGGCAAATCGTTGGATACCTTGAAAAACTTGAGTTAATCCGATAAGCTAACGCCTGTTCTCATGCCAGCAGCACCACTGAAAACCATTGATGAGGTCATTGAAGTTCTGGAGCAGATCATCCAACACTGCGAATACAACGGTGATCCTTCAGGCTACTTTGCTGCCTTGTACCAAAAGGGTACCATCAAAGTAAAAGAAGGGATTGAAAACAACTATTTTGACGATGGTCCGCGCATGGAGCAATTGGATGTAGTGTTTGCCCAACGGTACATCGATGCTTGGTAGCCAGCCGGACCGGACTTCCGCTTACCCGCTCCTGGCAAAGAGCCTTTGATTTATCAACCAGCTACTGGCCCATTGTTTTGCAGCATCTGCTCATGGGCATAAACGCCCACATTAACCTCGACTTAGGTATTGCCGCTGCCGAAGTCTCGCGCGGAAAAGAGCTGAATAAGCTGCACGATGACTTCAACCGGATCAATGCCATTCTCTCTTCTTTGGTACACGAGGTTCAGGACAAACTATCTCGCATTTGGCCAGCTCTGAAATACATCCTAAAATGGACCGGTGAAGTGGATGATTACCTGGTTGATTTCAGCATGCAACTGGCTCGCGATGGCGCCTGGAAATTTGCCAACCAGCTGCATCAAACACCACCCGAGCGGCAGGCTAATTTTATCGGCCAACATGACCAGCGGGTAGCCACCAAAGTTGCTCTCGTCCTCGAACCCGATTTAATTGCCAACACCGTCCTTGCCCTGGTCGTCTCACCGAACGGGGCACCATCCCTCAAAAAATTAAGAAATTAAAGGCCTAGTAACTAGTCGAACTTCCAGAAGTAGAGTCAGTAAGCGTACTAGCCCGATTGTTCTGCTTACCCATAGGTTGAAATATCCTGAAGGCGTTCAAGATCCACGATGGTTATTTCCCGTCCTTCACTTTCCACGAGGCCTTCCTTCCTGAAATCGGCCAGGTTTTTCAGCACACTCTCCTTCGAGAAACCGATTACCCGGGCCATGTCGCTTCGGGTCAATGGCAATTCAAACGACCGCTGCCCATAGCTCTTTTCAAACTCGCACAACAGAAAGGCCAGTGCACCAGCTGAGTTCCGTTCGGTCAACTTCATATGCCAGTTCAGAAAATTCTCATTCACCATGGAGATGTACTGAATAAAAGCCATCGAAAAGCGCGGATTGCTTGTCAGCAAACGGGTAAACAGCTGATAATCGATGATCAGCACTTTGCAATCGGTGAGTGCCCGGGCCGAAAACCGATAGTTCTTTGTTGAGTAAGCACAGTTAATGCCGATGATTTCACCCGAGAAAAGCAACATCAGCGACTGTTTGGTTCGCTCATCGTCGAGGGTCAACTCAACAGTTCCCTCCTGGATCAGGTACAAATCATGAACCGGTGCTCCTCTTTTAACCACCAGTTCGCCCTGCTTAAAATCCAGGTATCGGCCATTATCAAACAGTTCCGCCTTCTCTTCAACACAAAGCTCGTTGATACAGGTACTGCCCGTTGGATAGACTATTTCCATAAACTACAATCATTAAACAGAGTGTAAAATTACACCCTTGGCTATTTCTTAATACACGCCCGCAGACGATATAGCCCGCGGCTAAAGCGCTAGTTTTGTAAAAGTATTAAATTAAAACTTTTCAGATGGAAACATTACAAGATCAAATAATCGATTTTGACGTAGCGTCAACAACAAAATCTAATTCTGTTGCTGAAATAAAAGTACGACAGTTCAATGTGCTAATCGACGAGCCTAGCCAGTTGGGTGGAACCGACCAGGCTCCCAACCCGGTGGAGTACATCTTGAGCGGACTGGCTGGATGCATGCATATCTTGGGCTTCAAGGTGGCGCACGAACTGGAGATGGAATTAACCGACCTGAAGATTAACATCACAGGGCAGCTTAACCCCATGAAACTATTTGGCATGCCTACCGAAGACCGCGCCGGGTACCAAAGCATTAGCATTAGCCTGCAACCCGAAACCATTGCCGATGCCCAAACAGTGGAACAATGGAAGAGCATCATGGCCGAACGCAGCCCGGTATTGGATAACCTTAGCCGCGAAACTCCGGTAGAGGTTAAAATTGGCTAGCCAAGCACATAACAAAGAAACACCTCCATACATACACCCGGCCTGATGATTGTTCGCTATCGCTTAGGCCGGTTTTTTTATGGCTATTGCATTTCCACTTAAACAAACCGGAGCAGCATTGTATATCTTCATGACAAGGCCTGGAATACCCAAAAATACAATAGCCCACAACACAAATTAAAGGGTTCATGGCCTTCATCTATTGTTTCTGAAAGCTTTAACTGCCTGTCAAATATTACCAAATCACTAATCCTATAGAAGAACCATGCTCCGTAGGCTATAGCCCGTTAGGTAACTCGATTTAATTCTTAGTTTTGCGCCGAAATCAAAAATAACACACAACTAAAACACCCGTTAATGAACAACACAAAACTAGGAAACCCTGCCGTAGTAGGCTTGGCAGGATTCGGTTTAACAACCCTTCTGCTTCAATTTCACAACCTCGGATGGTGCGGCCTGGGCCCTGTACTGGCCATGGGTTTCATCTTTGGTGGACTGGCTCAGTTGGTCGCCGGTTTTTTGGAGCAAAAAACAGGCAATAACTTTGGTTTTGCTGCTTTCTCAAGCTACGGATCATTCTGGATCGGCCTCGGACTGATCTGGCTGTTCAACCATCTGGGGATTTACAAGTCGTCGCATACCGACGTCGGTTTTTTCCTGCTTGGCTGGACCTTGCTCACTTTCATTTTCTGGATCGGAACACTATTCATTCACCGTGCCATGTTTATCACCTTTACCACCCTTTTACTTGGTTTCATCTTCCTCGATTTAGGGCATTTCGGATGGCCGGTGATGAACCAGGTAGCGGCAGTCGTTCTGATTGTTTGTGCCTTCTCAGCCTGGTACATGATGGCAGCTATTATTTTGAATGATTTGGCCAAACGCACCATTTTACCCGTTGGGCAAGCACTGATCAAGACAAAATAAAGAAAGCACCAGAACAACATTGAAAAGTATTGATGGATTCCATTCCCTCAATACTTTTTTTTGCTCAAAATACAAGCATCCCATGAAAAGCTGAGTAATTGTCACTATAAACCAATAATATATAATCCATCCTTCAGACTGACATAAAGGAAATTAAAATACTTTTCACTATTCAGATAATTCTTTAAAGTAGTAAATTAGCACCTCAATCAATTATTACTTAACTAAACAAATTATGAAAAGACCATTACTACTACTTTTCTTTGCCGTCATTTCCTTCGCTGGATTTGCCCAGTCTCTCCTACTAAAGTCTCCCGACGGTAAGCTGAAGATTCAAGTTGAAATTGGAAGTAAGATAAGTTACTCCGTTACGCACGAGCAAACCGAAGTATTGGCACCTTCTAACCTTTCCATAACCCTAACCAATGGATCCGTATGGGGAAAAGACCCGAAACTAAAAAACCAAAAGAGAACTAGCATCAATGAAATAATTAGCACTCCTATTTACAAAAAAAGTGAAATTCAGGATGACTATAATCAATTGGAGCTAACCTTTAAAGGAAATTACGGTCTCATCTTCAGAGCCTACAACAAGGGAGTTGCATACCGCTTTGTCACTACTGAAAAGGAAGAACTATTCATTTCCCAAGAAGAAGTACAACTCAACTTTAGCCAGAATAATCAAGCCATCTTTCCCTATGTTAACAAGATCAACCCTGAAAATTTTGAGCAACAGTTTTTCAACTCCTTCGAAAACACCTACACTCATCTAAAAATCAGCGAAATTAACCCGAACCGTATGATCTTCTTACCGATGGTTGTTGAGCTTAATAACGGCAAGAAATTGTGCTTCACCGAAGCTGATCTAGAAAACTATCCCGGCCTCTACCTAATTAATCAAACCGGCGAAACGTCCCTAACCGGTCTTTCCGCTCCTTATCCTAAAACGACCATCCAGGGCGGACACAACGAATTGCAGCAACTTGTAACCGAAAGAGAAAATTACATTGCCAAGACACAAGGAGCACGTAGTTTCCCCTGGCGAGTGTTGGCCATTTCAAGCAGCGACAAGGAACTGTTGAATAATGACCTCGTGTACCAGTTAGCAGCTCCTTCCCGACTGGAGGATACCGACTGGATTAAGCCCGGCAAAGTAGCCTGGGATTGGTGGAATGACTGGAATATTTATGGTGTGGATTTCCGCGCCGGAATCAATAACGAAACCTACAAGTACTACATTGACTTTGCTTCTGAGCAAGGTATTGAATACGTGATTCTGGATGAAGGCTGGGCTGTAAACAAGGAAGCAGACTTGCTTCAGGTGATTCCAGAAATAAACATTGAAGAACTTATTCGCTATGGCGAAAGCAAAAATGTTGGCATCATTCTATGGGCTGGATACTGGGCCATGGATCGCGATTTAGAAAATGTTTGCCGCATTTATTCAGAAATGGGAGTCAAAGGCTTTAAGGTTGATTTCATGGATCGGGACGATCAGGCGATGGTAGATTTCTACTACCGCTGTGCGGAAACGGCTGCTCGCTATCAGCTCATGATCGACTTCCACGGGGCCTATAAGCCTACCGGACTACAACGCACCTACCCCAACGTTATCAACTTTGAAGGAGTGTTTGGCTTAGAGCAGTTAAAGTGGTCGCCGCAACAAGTAGACATGGTAACATACGATGTCACCATGCCTTTTATACGCATGATGGCCGGACCAATCGATTATACCCAAGGAGCCATGCGGAATGCTACCCATGCAAACTACCGCCCCATTAACAGCGAACCAATGAGCCAAGGTACCCGGTGCCGCCAACTGGCTCAATATGTCATTTTTGAATCGCCATTCAACATGCTTTGCGACAATCCATCGAACTACCTCAACGAGATAGAGTGCACGCAATTCATTGCTGATATCCCGACCGTATGGGATCAAACCCTTGAAATTGATGGAAAAATTGGCGAATACATTCTATTGGCACGACAAAAAGGAGACACCTGGTATGTCGGTGGATTGACCAACTGGGAGGAACGGCAAGCTGAAATTGATCTGTCCTTTTTAGGTGAAGGAGATTACCAACTCGAACTATTCAGCGATGGAATCAATGCAGACCGTGCCGCAAGAGATTACAAACATGAAATCACCCCCTTGCCTGGCAATAAAAAGCTGATCGTCGACCTTAAACCAGGTGGTGGATTTGCTGCAAAAATCACCAAACGTTAACACATACTTGATAAAATGAGAAAGACCGTTCCAGTACTCCCTGTAGCGGTCTTTTTTATTTCTGGCAATATTATTGCCTTAAACCTCTCCGACTGCTAACCTATTCTTAGGACTATCCCACAGCTTCCCCGGCGATCTTAACCCGTTTTCATTCAACAGGAATGTGCAATCCTCCTCAAACCAAAACCTTTGAGTATCAAAAAAGCCTTCTGGATTGAAGGCTTTTTTATCTTTAGTTCAGGATATCTAAAATCCCTTTATTTTCAAAAACGGGAGGAACACCCCAACACCATTACTCTGTTACCCCTGCTTCGCCGAAATAAGCCACCGGCTTGGAAGTCATAAAGAACTCCAGCTTTCCACCTTGCATCAGCTCATCGTGCGTGAAGAATGGTTTATCAAGCTCAGTACCGTTCAGTACCAACTTCTCAATGTATTTGTTTTCTCTTGAATTCTGGTGGGCCACAATTTCAAAAACACCTCCCGGCACCTGAATTTTAGCCTGATCAACAATCGGACGGCCAATGGTGTAGGTTGGATCACCCGGACAAACCTGGTAAAATCCAATGGCATTGAGCACATACCAGGCCGACATTTGACCACAGTCTTCGTTACCGATAATTCCGGCCGGCGTAGGCAAGTAAAAATCATGCAAAATCTGGTCGAGGTAGTTCTGGGCTTTCCAGGGTGAATTGGTCCAGTTGTACAAATAAGCCATGTGGTGACTGGGCTCGTTTCCATGCGCATACTGCCCGATTAATCCCGTAATATCGCCCGAGGCATTTTCGCCAATGATTTCAGAACTGGTGGTAAACAGCGTATCAAGCTGGGTTTCAAAATTAGACTTCCCGCCATACATAGCGATATGGTTTTCAATATCGTGCGGCACAAAGTAACTCCACTGGTAAGCATTCCCTTCTACATAATCGCTTCTTTCGTGCTCCGAAAAACGGGGTTGAAAAGGAGTACGCCAGCTTCCATCGCCATTTTTCCCGCGCATAAAGCCGGTGCTTTCATCAAAATACAGTTTGTAGTTCTCTGCCTTCTTGAAATAACGCGCGGCTGTTTCCTCATCGCCAGCTGCCTCGGCTATTTTGGCAATACACCAGTCGTAATAAGCCATTTCAACGCCATACGACACCGATTCAGAAATCGAGTCGGCCGGTACAAAACCATATTTCTCCTTGAAATAAATATGCTTCGACATCACATTCTCTTCGCGTGTTCCCTTCACCTTTTCCAGCCATTCAGGTTGGTAGGTTGATGAGGTGACAGCCGCTTCCAGCCAAGTTTTTAGATCGGCCTGCGGAACCAAACCTTTGGTAAGGGCGTCGGCCAGAACCGAAGTGGCCGGATAACCCACCATGGTTCCGGTGTAATTCGAAGCCAGCGGCCATTTAGGCAACAAGCCTCCTTCGCGGTATTTCTGCACCAGCGACTCGGCCCATTCGCCTGCTTTTTCAGGGCGGATAATGGTCATCAACGGATGGAAAGCCCGGAAAGTATCCCACAACGAAAACACGCTGTAGTTGGTAAATCCTTCAGGAGCTGTCCGAATACTCTTATCCATTCCCCGGTAGCGGCCATCAACATCCTGGTACGTAAAAGGCGCCATCATGGAATGATACAGCGCGGTATAAAAGTTGGTTTTTACGTCCTGGTCATCGGTACTGATTTCAATGCCCTGCAAGGCCGCTCTCCATTCGTCTTGCGACTGGGCAACCGTAGCTTCAAAATCCCAGCCCGGCAATTCGGCCTGCATGTTTTGTGCAGCGCCTTTTTCGTCTACAACCGAAAGGGCCACTTTAACCAACAAGGGCTCTTCAGCATTGGCAAACTGAAAATGCAGTTGAATATCACGTCCTGTCAGTTCGCTTTTATTGGTTTTTTCGTTTTCCGAATACACAGTCAATTGCTCGAAAGGCTCGGCAAACTCAATGCGGTAAGCCATCAGATGATCGCTGGCCCAACCACTTGTTTTCTGCACACCTTCCAGGGTTTTATCATCAATTTTGCGGAACGAGTTTTCAACAATGCGGTGTCCCCAGTTGGGTTGAAGGATGTGTCCCAGGTTCAGCATCAGCTTTCTTTCCGAAGCTTTTGCGTAACTATACCGATGGAAGCCAACCCGCTTTGTAGCCGTCAGCTCGGCGGTAACACCGAAGTTTTTGAGCTGCACCTGATAGTAACCGGGAGTCGCCGATTCGTCCTTCTTGTCGAAGGCGCCAACAGGCTTTTGCTCATCGGTATTGGAGTACGGAAGCAGCAGGACATCGCCCAAATCGCCAATGCCCGTACCACTTAAGTGGGTATGGCTAAATCCGTAAATAGTGGAGTCTTCGTAATGATAACCACTGCTGGCATCCCATCCCATAATATGGGTGTCGGGACTCAGTTGAACCATCCCGAATGGAACGGTTGCCCCGGGGAACGTGTGCCCGTGAAAACCGGTCCCGATAAAGGGATCGACATACTGCAGCGGGTCGAAATCAGATTCGGTTGTTGAACTTGGAGTACAGCCCACTAAAAGGGCTGTCAACAAAAAGACAAATAGGCTCGTTTTCATTTTTCTTATTTTGCTTTATGAGGCAAAAATAGGATTTCCTGGATAAAAGGCCAGCCGATCCGCTTCTTTTTGAACGATGATCGTGCCCCTGCAAAGTGCAACAAAGACAAATGGTCAATTCGGGGTATGGTTGGGACCAACGCCTCAGAAAAACCTTGCGCTTAAAACGGCAAATTGTCAAGGTCTACATTTCCGCCACTAAGGATGATTCCTACCGTCTTGTTGGTTACAACGACCTTGTTTTCGAGAATGGCTGCCAAGGGGACAGCAGAAGATGGTTCCACAATGATTTTCATACGTTCCCAAATCATGCGCATGGCCTGCACAATGCCACGTTCCGAAACGGTGACAATCTCATCGGTCTTGCGCTGAATGATGCTAAAATTCATTTCGCCAACCGAGGTCAGCAAGCCATCGGCAATGGTTTTGGGGTTGACTGACGGAATCAGCTTGTTGGCATGAAACGAGCGATAGGCGTCATCGGCTCCTTCGGGTTCGGCAGCAATCACCAAGCCTTTGGGGTTCAGCTCGCGCCCGGCAATGGAAGTTCCACTCAACAGGCCACCTCCACCAATGGGGCAGAGCAGAATATCCAGCGGCCCTGTTTCCTCCAGCAGTTCTTTGGCCGCTGTTCCTTGTCCGGCAATCACCTCAAAATTGTTGTACGGATGAATTTCTGTCGCTCCGGTTTTAGCCGCTATTTCGGCCAGTGTTGATTCGCGGCTGGCCAGCGTAGGTTCACAAAAGGTGATTTGAGCACCATAGCCTTCCACCGCCTTTTTCTTGATGGAAGGGGCATTGCGGGGCATCACAATGTAAGCGGGGACTCCTCGCATCCGCGCTGCCAAAGCCAAAGCTGCCGCATGGTTTCCGGAGGAATGCGTGCATACCCCACTCGCCACCTGCTCGTCGCTTAATGAAAACACCGCATTGCAGGCTCCCCGAAATTTAAAGGCACCTACTTTTTGCAGGTTCTCACACTTAAAAAACAGCTGGGCACCAGTTATTGCGTTAAGCGAACAGGAAGTGAGCACCGGCGTACGATGCACCAGGGACCGAATCCTTTCATGCGCTTGAACCACATCTGTGTAATCGGGTAATTTCATAAAATAAGAACTAAGACTCTTAGATACTAGATTTTAGACACTAGACTTAAGAATATTTGATCCACTCAACGCAAGAAATAGAATATAAGCGTCAACTCTCCAGTGCCTTCGCCTGAGCCTTGTTTACGTTTATTAGTGCACAAGTACAGAAGATGCCAGGTTTCCTTTCTCCTTTCTTCCGGGAATCGTCAATTCCGCTTTGCTCTCCGCCCTATGCCAGTTTCTTACAAACATGAATAACAGGCTCTGCTGCCGCCAAGCCGACCAACTGGGGAACAATTCGTGTAAAATGTTCCGACGCCATATGTTTATCCAATAGCGATTTGCTTTCCCATTCTTCCACCATCATCAGCACCTCGGGGCTTTGGCGGTCCTGCACCAACTCATAGTTGATGCATCCTTCTTCTTTTAAGGTCCCCTGAACCAGCTCTTTCGCTAAGTTTAAGAAAGGATCAAATTGGGTATCCTTTACCGCAAAGCGGGCAACTACTTTTATTGTACTCATCGGTTGTATTTGATTTTGTTGTTGTTTTTAGTTTCAGGTTCAGCTTTCTCCCTTCTCCGGTTTCCATACATCATTATCCCATACGGGCAATCAGACTGGTCAGGATCAAGGTCATGGAAGGCTCAGAACGCATAGCCACTTCCTGCACTTCTTCGTGCGATATTTCAACAATTTCGCCAGGCACTCCGCTATCAGTTACGATGGAGATGCCAAACACCTTCATATCCATGTGGCGGGCAACAATAACTTCGGGAACGGTGGACATGCCCACCACATCGCCACCCAAAATGCGGAACATTTTGTACTCGGCCGGTGTTTCGAAAGTTGGTCCCTGCACCCCCAGATACACCCCTTCCTTCACTTCAATTTTGTTTTTCAGGGCGATGAATTTGGCTTGATCGCGCAGTTCTTTGCAATATACCTGGCTCATGTCGGGGAAGCGTGGCCCCAGCTCATTTTCATTTTTGCCATGCAGCGGATGCTCCGGAAACATGTTGATGTGGTCGCTCATAATCATCAGGTCGCCCACTTTGTAGTCGGGGTTCAGCCCTCCGGTGGCATTAGAAACAATCAGGTTACTGACACCCAATTTCTTCATCACCCTCACCGGGAAGGTCACTTCCTTCATGGAATAGCCTTCATAATAATGAAAACGTCCCTGCATAGCCAGAATTTTCTTACCCCCCAGCTCACCATAAATTAAGGTGCCGTTGTGTCCATCAACCGTCGATACCGGGAAGTTCGGAATATCCTTGTAGGGGAACTTCTTTTCAATGGCTATTTCATTCACCAGGCCGCCCAATCCGGAGCCCAGAATGATACCTACTTCAACTTTGCCTTCGATACGTTCGCTTATGTAATTCGCGGTTACTTCTATTGTCTTTAACATAGCCTACAATTGTTTTGTCAAAACTTTTCCCTTCGTGATCAAGGAATTTAATTTTCAGTGGAATATAATAGAACTGGGCTTGAATCGCATCCGGAAAGCTTGTTTCATCCCGAAGTCGCATGGCATCTTTTTCCGTTGTCAGAATAAGCGGATTTCGATCCTGATACTTAGCCAATCGCTCTTCAATCATTTTTAAATCCTTGGCTGTAAAATGATGGTGATCACCGAAGATCAGCTCATCAATAAGCGCAAACCGCCCGGCTACGTACTTCTGCCACAACTGTGGATTCGCGATCCCCGACAGTAGAATAACCGGCCGCTTTAACTCTTCCTCATCAAGCGGTTGTTGAACACTATCCGGAAATACGGGCATGGGATCGCCGTAAACCATGGTGGTGAAATACAAGGACTGATAAGGCCGAAGGTTGACATCTTTCATGATGATCCGTCGGGTAATCGGTGTAATTTCATCCGGACATTTGGTATACACAATGATGTTGGCTCGCCGGCGCTGGTACTTACGCTCGCGCAAGCGGCCCACCGGCAGCAGTTCATCCTTATCGATCGGACGATTATAGTCGATCAGCAAAATGTTAATTCCCGGACTAACTTTGCGGTGTTGAAAGGCGTCGTCGAGCAAAACAGCATCAGGTGAATTGGCTTCATCTTTCAGCAATTCCTGAATTCCGCGCACGCGCTTTTCATCAACAGCTACTGTTACCTCCGGAAATTTTTGCTTAATCTGAAGCGGCTCGTCTCCTACTTCCCGGGCTTGCGAACTGGTTTCCACCAGCCGGAACCCTTTGGTCTTGCGTTTGTAACCCCGACTAAGCGTAGCCACCTGTACATGCTTCTTCAGCAACTCCACCAGATACTCGGTATGAGGCGTTTTACCGGTTCCTCCTACAGTAATGTTACCAATGGAAATAACCGGTATCTCAAATTCGGTTGACTTGAATATTTTGTAATCATACAGGCTGTTTCGGATGTAAACGACTAAACCATAAATCCATGAAAAAGGGTATAATAAAATTTTTAGCATAGTTGAATTTTGTTCTACGAAGTTATTAAAATTCGCACATAAAAAAAGAAGCTGCTACGGGAACAACTTCTCATTTTAGTCTTGTTTACCAACCGGAATAGTTATTGGGCCAACACTTAAAAAAACCGAACCTGCCCAAGTTAACCTTAGTCTAGCTGAATATCATATGGCATGCGGGCCAGCACACCGCGCGTTTGTTTAATACGTTTCAGATGCTGATAAACCGGATAAGCTTCGCCCAGCTCCTGCTGCATTAACCACATGCGTGCCGATCCCGACATCTCTTTCAACCATTCTTCAAAAGGATCTTTAATTTCGGGCAGCGACTTAATACGATAACGATCCAGACCGGCCAATTTTTTCGCCAGCTGAATGGCATCATTCACGCCACCATACTGATCAACCAAGCCAATTTCCAAGGCATCAGGACCAGCCCACACCCGTCCTTGCCCCACTTCATCAACCGCCTCCATAGTCATGTCTCGACCTTCGGCTACGCGCCCGGTAAACGTTCGGTAACCTTCTTCAATATAGTTTTGCATCAGTGCTTTTTCGAAGTTTGTAAGCGAACGGGTAAGCGATAAGATATCGGAATGCGCATTGGTGTTCACCACATCCTGCGTAATACCCAACTTATCGGTCATCAGCTCACCGACATTCGGAATCACCCCAAAAATACCAATGGAACCGGTAATGGTGGTCCGATCGGCCAAGATGGTATCGGCAGCAGCAGCAATGTAATAACCGCCTGAAGCAGCCACATCCCCCATCGATGCAACTACTGGCTTGGTCTCCGCAGCCAGTTTTACCTCCCGCCAAATCACCTCCGAACCGTAGGCACTTCCTCCGGGTGAGTTGATGCGTAACACGATGGCTTTGATAGAGCTGTCGCGACGAGCCTGACGAATAGCGCGGGACAATTCCTCCGAGTCAACCCCTTCCGTTCCGGAACCGGGCATATCGATACCACCACTGGCATAAATCACGGCAATTTTATCACGTGCCAAGCCTTTTCCGTCCGTTGGTGCAGGCACCCGCGCATAATCATCCACATCAATCGAGCGGACATCCTTGCTTTCACGGGTTCGCGTCAGTTGTTTTAAATCATCGATTACCTGATCCTTATATTTCAAGCTGTCGACCAAGCCATTTGCTAAAAGGTAATCGGCCAATTGAAAGGTCGTCACCCCGTCAGCCAGGTCATTCAGTCTCTCCACCGAAATTCCGCGTGAAGCAGAAATATCTTCCAACATCTGGCTCCACAAACTGCCAATGTATTTCTCTGTCTGCAAGCGGTTTTCAGGACTCATCTTTTCCAGCAGGTAAGGCTCAACAGCCGCTTTAAATTTCCCATGGCGGATCACCTGCATTTCGATGCCTACTTTTTCAAGCGCATTCTTAAAAAACAAGCGCTGGGCACTCAGCCCCTTCAGTTCTAACATACCTTTCGGATTCATCACCACCTGATCGGCCACCGATGCCAGGTAGTAAGCTTTTTGCGACAACGCTTCGCCATAGGCGTAAATAAATTTGCCACTTTCTTTAAAATCCAGCAAGGCATTCCGTATTTCCTCCACAGTAGCCAGACCGGCATTTACCATTGATGGATTAAGGTAAATCCCTTTAATTTTATTGTCTGTCTTGGCTTTCTGAATGCAGCTCAGAATATCATCCAAGCCAATTTCTTTAGTACCTGAAAAGCCGGGGAGATCCAGATCGCTAAAAGGACTTTTATTGGTTCGCTCTACAATTTGCTGTTCCAGGCGAAGAATCAGAACGGTCTTATCTTTGATCGCAACAGTCTTCTCGCTCATAGAAACTAAAGACGATAAAATCCCAATGGATAAAATGGTCATTAAAAACCCGGCAATCATCACACCCACAATTGTTGCCAGCGTGTACTTCAAAAAACTCTTCATAATGCTAAATTATATCTTGTCGTTTCTAACTTTGTATTTTTTATGGATATGTACGAAAATACACAATTCGTAACAATAATAGTCTAAACATGGCGAAGGTTTTTTTGCTTTTAGGAGGTAACTTAGGAAACAAAAAAATGATTTTCAATCAGGCTGTTGCGCTGTTGGAAGCATCGGTTGGGCAAATCGTCCAACAATCATCCATATATGAGACCGAACCCTGGGGGTTTGAGTCGGATGATTTGTTTTGGAACCAAGTAGTGGTGCTTGAAACCAACTTAGAAGCTAAGACCGTGCTTGAAAAAACTCAACAGATTGAACATAGTCTGGGGCGGGTGCGTCATGCGGAGCAATACAGCTCGCGCCTAATAGACCTCGACATCCTGCTTTACGATCAACTCGAGATGCAAAGTTCTACGCTTGAAATCCCACATCCACGCATGGGCGAACGTAGGTTCGTACTGGCACCGCTGGCTGAAATTGCCCCCGGATTCATTCATCCCGTTTTCAAAAAAACAGTGGATCAGCTGCTTTCGGAATGCCCGGACCAGCTGGCGGTCAAAAAACTGGAAGCCTGATTCATCAACACAGCAAACATTTCCATTTTCCTTCAGAATAAGTTCTTTCAAAAAAATACTAACTTGTTGCGCTAAACAACTAGTTCGAACTAAAATCTTAAAAAAACGCGATGGCCAAACGAACACCATTCCCTAAAGTTTTTTGGGTAGCAAACACCATTGAAGTGTTGGAACGCTTTGCCTACTATGGTATTTACATGAGTTTTGGAATTTACCTGGGCCAACTGGGATTCTCTAAAGGAGACTTAGGTGCCATTCAAAGTATTTTCCTGGCTCTTTCCTATTTGATCCCGCTGTTTTCAGGAACTTTTGCTGACCGGTACGGCTTCAGAAAGATGCTGATTATTTCGTACATGGCCTATCTTCCGGCCATTTTACTGCTTATATTAACCCAAACGTTCAATGGGATTGCCCTGACCATGCTGACCATTGGTTTTGCTGCCGGTATTTTTAAACCCCTGATTTCTTCTACGGTAAGAGCTACTACCGACTCGACCAACAAGACGCTGGGCTTTGGCATTTTCTACCAGATGGTTAACCTGGGCGCCTCCTTTGGTCCCATCGTGATGGGGAAACTACGCGGCTGGTCATGGGATTATGTGTTTTACACCGCTGCCGCCACCGTGGGGTTAATGTTTATTATTACCCTGCTTTTTTATAAAGAACCCGACCGGGAACTGGAAGGAGTTACCCTTCGCCAAAAGTTCAAAGAGATGGGCGAAGCGCTTTCCGACATCAAATTCCTGAGTTTTCTAATCCTGCTGGGAGTCTTTTTCTGGCTTCCCTTTTGGGCCTTTTTCAATGTGCTGGCAGTTTACATCAACGAATACCTGAATACCGTCTCGCTTTACGAATCCGTTCGCATGGTAACCGGCACCGGAATCGCACAGTTCATCTCGAGTCAAGAAGACGGCGTATGGCGGATTAACGCAGAAGCCATCTCGCACACCGGCTACATCATCATTGTTTTTCAACTGCTCATTTCTCGAATTTTTGAAAAACGAGCAGCCATTCCATCCTTTATGATAGGCATGCTGATTGCAGCTTCCGGGTTTGTCGTGCTGGGACTTTCCGTGACTTCTGCAAGTGGACTGGTATTTCTTGGTGTATTTTTATTTGCGGTAGGCGAAATGATTTCCTCACCACGAATTCAGGAATACATCATGTGGATTGCCCCCAAAGAAAAAGCGGGTCTATACATGGGTACCAATTTTCTGGCCACCTTCATCGGGGCCACACTCAGTGGTGTTTATACCTGGCTGATGGGAATCTATGAATCTGCAGGGCACCCGGAGTACATCATGTACACACTCACGGCACATACCCTGCTGGGGATTTTCGCCATTTATATATTCGTTAAAAAGCTAGGCGAATTTCAGGAACGGACCGAGTAAAAAAATGATCCAATCAATTGAAGACATAAAAAAACCGGGAAGATCCCGGTTTTTTCTTTTTATAAACGATTATATTGTTTGTTCGCTATTTTCTAGTGTGAATCAGCTTTGGGTCCAAAAGCCAAATCACCGGCGTCGCCTAATCCGGGAACGATGTATGACTTTACGGTCATTTCATCGTCAATAGCACCAACCCAAAGTGTTACATTCTTAGCCTTTATATTTTCCTGAACGTATTCGACTCCTTTTTTACTGGCAATAATAACAACCAAGTGTACATGAGTAGGATCACCTTTCTGCAAAAGCGCTTTATACCCCATTTCAATAGATGCACCTGAAGCTAGCATGGGATCGGAAAGAATCGCCACTTTTTCATTCAAGTCGGGAGATGCCAGGTATTCAAACTCAATATGAAACTTGCCCTGATCGTCGTACTTGCGGTAAGCAGAGATAAACGCGTTTTCAGCCCGGTCAAAAATATTCAGCAACCCTTGCTGAACAGGCAAGCCGGCCCGTAAGATAGTTGCCAATACCGGCTGCTGCTGCAGCGTCGGAACTTTAGCTACACCTAGTGGTGTTTTAACTTCTTTTACTTTAAAATCTAGTGTTTTGCTGATTTCGTACGCAAATATCTCGCCAAAACGCTGCAAGTTCTTCCGAAATCGAAGAGGATCCTTCTGAATTTCGTGATCACGTATTTCTGCAATGTATTGATTGAAAATGGAATTCGATTCGCTCAGGTTGATAACTTTCATGTCCAAAAAATTTTGCCGAAAATAACGATTTTTTTCTTCTTGGAGGAGATTACGTGAAGATAAAATCCCCTTCTCCATCTTGAATCTTACGCATTGCCGCAGAAATAGGGAAAGAAGAATAAATTCCTTGTTCTATTTTTTTATGAAACAGAAATGGGTTCGCATGTTTCTGAATCTTTTTAGCCAGTTTTGGTTCCAAAATTGTCAGCATTTCAATTTTTTCCCTGACCGATAGTTGAATCAGGAAACGCGCGGCAACCCGAAGCGAATCCGGAGGTAACTGCATATGAACCGTCTTTAAATGTCCGTCGCGAATGGAGTAGATCAGAAAGCCAATCAGACGTCGCCCCTTCATGAATTTTACAGTCTTGTAATGAAATTGCCTGGCAAAAGACGAGAATGGATAATCTGCAATCAATTCCTTATTCGAACTTGAAACCCAGGGATAGGCAAAAATCCATTCCAACTCTTTTTGCCCCCGTTCAAACAAATAACCATCCTTTTTAGCTTCTACCAATTTGTAACACGCCGCATCCGGAAAATCTAACACATCAATATTAAGCTTTTTCCAGCGACGAGGATGGTACAATAAGCGCATCAAGCTAGCCAAGAGATAAATGAAAAAATCAACGATCTTAAAGAGAAAAGTCATTCCTTTAAAACGGTCACCCAACAAATCAGCGGTTCTGACAAAAAAATAAAAACGCTGACCATCTTCCAAAAAAATCGGCGTAAACTGTTCCGATTTTAAATAGACTTGAAGCGAAGCGGGTGCATAGTTGGTGAACAGTAATCGGTCACCCCAATCTTTCATTACCTCAGCTAGCAATTGTGTGGAATACCCCCTACGTCGATAATCAGGATGAACCCAGCTGCCGCTCAGCCAGGCAATTCGCTTGCTTTGATTCATCAAGCCGGCAGAGAAAAGGGATCGAAAGGCAATCAGTTTGTTGTCATCGTGAAACAGGTAAAGAACCGGATCATCCGCCTCCGCATGCGGATTATTAACGTAAGAAGCTACCCGGGCAGGACTGATGGGTTTTGTTTCCAATTCCCGAAAAAAATCACTCCCCAAGAAAGTTTCTAACTCCCGCAACCGAATCTTTTTCAATTCCATTATCTATTCTCGTTTTACCACATGTTTATCGACCAATCGTTTCAGCTGAAACGACAAAAATTCCATTTTCACCAGTTGGCTGGCGCAATCAAACCCCTCCTGCTCCATGGCCAATCGTTGATAGTGTTTCTTTTCCGGATCGAGCTTTAGTCCGGCCGTTCCAAAAGTCAAGTCGCACAAGCGCTCCCGCCTAATGGCATCGAATACAAAACGCGACACACCATCGTCAGTAAACGGAAAAGCAAACGCCTTAATCGCCGGCGAAAAATTAGCGGTCAGCCACTCCATACTTTCTCTTATTTCATCAAGCTGACGCTCCTCGTCCAACAGCCAAAACTCCGGATGATCCCAGCTATGAGCCCCCAGCGTAAAGCCATCCTTTTCCAGTTGCTGCAACTGCTCTAAAGTCATGTATGGGTTTTCCTTTTGCAAATACGCCTCCCAATCCAACCCCACATCTTCCGCCATCTGATCCAGCGACAGCAAGTCGGCATACGTATTTTGCAAATCAGAGGAAACCCCTTGCTTTGCAAAGAATTGATGGAGCACCGCGGCCTTGTACCGATGAAAAAGATCGTGATTATCAACAAAAGCCGGGTTAATAAAAAAAGTAGCCGGCACACCTTTCGCT
This sequence comes from Sunxiuqinia sp. sy24, assembly GCF_052677165.1. Lineage (NCBI taxonomy): Bacteria > Pseudomonadati > Bacteroidota > Bacteroidia > Marinilabiliales > Prolixibacteraceae > Sunxiuqinia > Sunxiuqinia sp. sy24. The sequence continues at coordinate 199,584 of NZ_JBQYLH010000001.1, read as the reverse complement.
TTTAGAATAGGGGCAATAACCTCGTAACACTCCCGCAAACCATCATCAAAACTGAGGTGAAAAGTATTCCTCAGACTATGTCCCTTATGTAGCTCATCAAGCGATATGGGTTCAAAATGATCCAGTAAAAAATCCAAATCCTTTTTGAAACGACTGATGGATGGAAAACGGTAGTTGTACTGAAACGGGTGTTTCCGATCACTCACTAAGTGATAAAAAGGAAGCAACACAGGCACCTCCTCCCCCGAACTTAAACGGGCAACGGAAAGTGGCTTGGCTGCCACCGTTAATATTTTGCTTTTAAAATTCATTTTTTAAACCATTTTAGCCACCATGGCAACCGGTTAAACCGATAGTGATGGTATTTTTCGGGGGTGGCCCCAAAACCTTTATACAACCGGACAACTCCCGGAATTTGCGATCCTTCAAAATCTAACAGAAAGTCTTTGCCGGCATTTTCCTGAATGAACCGATCGATCAGAAAATACATCGCCTGATATTTTTTGCCTTCCGCACTGTTGGCGGCATTCAAGTAGGTCACTCGGTGTTTATCCCGAATGAAAAAAGCAGCCGCACAAAGTTGGTTGTCTGAAGAGTAAACACCATAAATCTGCCCCAAACTGCGAGTTAATGAAAAAGCCAGAATGTTTCGTAGCTTCTGCAATTCCCTCTCCGACAAGCGGACCTGCAAATTTTTCTTTTTGAAACGAATATATTCTTCGGCCGAAATGCTTCTCACCAAATTCAGTTGTTGCTTACGGGCTTTTTTCAACTTACGATTGGCATGTTTAGAATAGTTTCCGGCAATCAGCTCGTAACGATTCTGCAGCGACAGCATCAAGTTTTCGCGCTCTTCATACGCTCCAATACTTTCAACTGGCAGCTGCATGGCATTCAGGTTGATTTCTGCAAATGGAAATAGCCGGGCCACTTCCTGAATAAACTGTTGACTGATTTCTTTGGTCGGAGTTGGAAAGATCCCCAACTGCTGACAAAACAAGGGTTGATACAAATAGCTAATTCCAAGCTTTCGACGAAAAGTAAGCGGCATTACATAACGATAATCACCTATCACCAATGCATCCCAACGGTCGCAAACCTTATCGAGATACCACGAGCGGGCATAAATCAAGGCATTCGGCGCATCATCCATGCACCGATCCCATTGATCGGTATCCATCTCCTCATGTTTTATGTAAATAATTTTTTTCTGATTCATCCTTGTATTTAATCGCCTGTTCTGTCATTTGTTCGAACACTGTCCGCCATCCCTCCCATTCCCCTCGGTCGCTCAGACTTTCATTATGCCATAAACATATAAAAGTTCCCCCGCATTTTCGAATTTCCTGCATTAATTTTCCGATGACCAGCCAGGCTTCGTCGGGCGAAAGCTTCAGGTAATTTTTAAGCGTCACATCCATCAGCTGAAAAGGATGAATTCGGAGCTTGGTCTGCTCCTCCTTTTTCAGATCATAAAACCAAAATGCGCTTGATGTGCCAGCCCTGAAACCAAGCTGATCGGCATAGCCCATGGTGTAATCATCCCGAATGCCAGCCTTTATTAGCCGTCGGTAAGTGGTGGGAAGTTCCAGTCGCAAAAAATGCTGACGCGAAGCCCGCACCTTTTGCTGGGTGATGGTCTCCAGATTACGAATTTCCTGTTTGAGTTCCCTTTTTCTTTTGGTCGATCGGTAAGAAGGATGAATGCCCAGCTGAAAGTCGGCGCTCAAATCTTTCACTAGCTTCCTCAGCTGCTCATTTTGGGGCGACACATTCCGGTCGTATTTACTTTTTTTACTCAGCAAAAGAAAAAGATGAAGTAAGTCCTTTCGCTCCGCATACAACTCACGAATGAAATCATACGTGTCATATGGATCCTGCTTTTCGCCGTAAAGAACTCGCAATCGTTCCATAAACTGATGCGCGTTTCCCAGCAGCAAGCTATGAGCCAACGCACCTGCCGTTCGGAATAAGCCTTTATTTTTATAAGCCCAGGCATTGTCAATATCAATGGTTGAAAGAAAATCAAAACGAGGTGACTCATACTTAAAGCCGGGGTATTGGCTACTGATTTTTTGAGCGATGAGCTTTGCCCATTGGTTGACGATCGGTTTATCGAGCAAATGATTTCGATACAACACACTGTGATGCGACGGATAACGGCAATGTTCGTCCAGCTCCCGCATCAGGTATTCTTCATATCGGCTAAGCAAATAAAAGCTGGCCGCAAACGGATCAAACGGGAAAAAGGAATCAGCCGAAGATTCAAAAAAATACACTTCATCCTTATAATTCACTGCTTCGAGGCTATGGAAATTAATTGTATGCTGAAAAAGAATCGGGTGTGGATGCATCTTCAGCGGACAATCGAGTGGAAGCAAAGAATAATTAATCTTCGGAAATTGGCTGGTATTAAACTCCTGGAGATCCGTTGTAAGCGCAAAAGGAACGCCTAAAATTTCCTTAAAAATGAAATCGAAGGTGTACTGTACGCGATTGGTTATTTCCTGAGCAAATACAAGCAGCATGATTTGGTCTTAAAGTAAAGCTTCATCAGCAAAGCTAAGATACTGATCTTGGGCGATAACTATATGATCAAGCACACTAATTTCCATTAGCGTTGCTGCATCCTTTATTTTCCGGGTTACATTCTTGTCGGCTTCACTGGCTGCACAATTCCCCGAAGGATGGTTATGGCATAAAATCATAGAACAAGCTAATTTTTCGAGTGCTATTTTTAAAATCAGCTTCACATCAATCACCGTTCCGGTAATGCCCCCCTGACTAACCATAAATTTATCAATGACCGTATTGGATCGATTAAGAAGCAGAATCCAGAATTCTTCATGAGGAAGATCTTCTAACAAAGGACGGAAATAATTGGCAGCATCACTGCTATTGGTAATCATGGTCTTGGCCGAAGTGCCTTGTTCCTTTCTTCGTCGCCCCAGTTCAAGAGCAGCCATAATATTCACCGCTTTGGCCTCTCCAATGCCATTGAAACGAAGTAAATAAGAGGCATCTTTTTTACTCAAGGTCGATAAGTCATTGTTGACTGCTCCCAGGATTCGGCGTGAAAGTTCGACAGCCGATTCTTTCGTATTGCCCGAGCCAATCAGAATAGCCAGCAATTCGGCCTCCGACAAGGAGCGCGTCCCCTTGATTAGCAACTTTTCCCGGGGGCGGTCTTCAACAGCCCACTCCTTGATGCTTGGTTTCTTATACATGGTTTTACATTTGCAATAAACCAAGTTATGAAGAATGATAGAAATAATGAAATCACGACTTCGGTTCAGAGCAAAAAAAAAGCCTCTTCTTTCGAAGAGGCTTCCCTAATATCTTGTGTTTGCTTATAACTTACTAACGTGAGAAGCTAACTTTGACTTCAAATTGGCTGCTTTATTTTTGTGAATCAAATTCTTCTTAGCCAACCGATCAATCATAGAAACAACCTTAGGAAGTTGAGCAACAGCTGCTTCCTTTTCGCTTATTGCACGAATATCACGAAGCGCATTACGCATAGTCTTGGCAAAGTACTTATTCTGTACTTTCTTTTTTTCGTCTTGACGAATTCTTTTTTTAGCCGATTGATGATGTGCCATTTTCTGTTTCTTCTGAATAAATAATTAGTAGCCCGTAGGGGATTCGAACCCCTGCTACCAGGATGAAAACCTGGCGTCCTAACCCCTAGACGAACGGGCCATTATTTTGTTTTCCTGAAATTGGAGCTGCAAAAGTAAATCTTTTTTTTTAGTCTCCAAATATTTTGTCAGGAATTTTCTCTCTGAAATCGGCTGCCCTACTTTTAGGGTGGCTGTTTTTTGATTTCAGCGATGCAAAGAAATGGAAGATTTTTCAAACTTCAAAACAAAAAATGAAAAAAATTACTTCCATTCTACAATTGTTCCTCGCTCGCAATTCAACAGCTCTTGGGGCATCGCAGCTGCCATCTCTTTCCAGAGCAAGTCAACCAGCTTATTCTTAGCAAAATGGCGTGAATACACTAAGCTTACTTCGCGTAAAGGCGTGACATCAGAAAAATTCCGAACGTGCTTCCTCCTATTTTCCGACATATCCACCGTGGCCAATTCCGGAATCAGCGTGATGCCTCCCTCTTTGTCAATAATGTTCATGAGTGTTTCCAAAGAGCCCGCTTCAAAATGAAAAGGGAGCTCCTGGTTCGACGCTCCTTTAAAGGAGCAGAGGTTGATAACCTGATGACGGAAGCAGTGTCCATCGCTCAGCAGCCAGATTTCAGGCGTCGCAATGTCTTTCACCTTTACCTTCTCTTTACTGTATAGCGGATGACCTTCGTGAGAATAAAGCATCATTTCCTCGTAAAAGATCGGTCGTTCATTAATCTTATCTTCCTTAAGCGGAGTAACCAGAACCCCCACATCCAACAAGTCACGTTTTAAATGGTCCACTATATTCTCAGTTGTGAGTTCCTGAACTGTAATCAGAATATTGGGGTATTTACGTTTATAGTTGCCAATGAAGAGCGGCAGCAAATAAGGAGCCAGCGTGGGAATAATGCCAATCTTCAGTTCTCCGGAAATTAGATTTTTGTGATCTTTTACAATGTCGTTAACCCGCTCTGATTCCTGCAAAACAATTCGGGACTGCTCGATGATCCGTTTGCCAACATCGGTCGGAATCAGCGGCTGTTTGCTTCGGTCGAAGATAATAATCTCCAAATCTTCTTCCAGCTTTTTAATCTGCATACTGAGGGTTGGTTGCGTGATAAAGCAATGCTCGGCAGCGCGACCAAAATGCCGAAACGTATCAACAGCAACAATGTATTCCAACTGAGTTAATGTGATCATGGTTTTTCCTATTTAAACTTGCTACTTGCTAAAAATAGGAAAAATAGACAAGAAGTAAACTTAATTAATGAAAAGTTGCTGACGTAACCATTCAAAAAGAGTAACACTTAACGCGTGAGATATATTCATGGATTTACACCGCCCGGTCATGGGAATGTGGACACTCAGAGCACAGCGAGCAATATGTTTTTCCGGAAGACCGTGCATTTCGCTTCCAAGCAGAAAAGCTATTTTATCAGGCAGTTTCGTAGTAAAGACATTGGTGGACTCCTCGTTGGTTTCAATGGCAACAAGGGCATAATCCTTCGGAATAGATTGAAAAAACACCTCGGAACTCACTGCTACCAACTTAACGTTTTTATAGCTTAAGCCAGCTGTTTTCTTGATGCTGCTCTCGCGCTTGGGATTCTCATCGTCCAATAAGTACAAGGTATCTCCACCAACATTATCCACCAAGCGCATCAAACTTCCCACATTTTGCGGGTTCTTAACTTTCAGAGCCGCAACAATCGGCTTATGAGCTGGCTCGGGATAATGCTGTGACTGAAAAAAAGCGACTGAATTTGTTTCCATCCTGACATTTATTAATTTTCTTTGAAGTATTGAAAGTACGAAGAAACTTATGAAAATGCATTTTTCCATGATCCGGAATCGATTTTTTTTGATCGTTACGCTTGCCTGCCTCCTGTTTTCCTGTGGAAAATCGGAGAAAGAACTGGCTGCTGAGAAGCTTTCCTTTGCTGAACGCCTTTACCAAAATGGAGATACCACAGAGGCCTTACAACAGCTGGACACCTTGCAACTGAAGTACAAAGGAGCCATTCAGGCGCTGGTGGAAGCCGATAAGTTCAGGAAGAAAATTTATGGTGACCTGTTTTATAAGAAGCAGGATGAGATGGACTCGATGAAAGTAATTCTAGAGGAACTGGAGGGTAAGTTTGTAACCGAGAAAACGGAGTTTGACCGCTACACGCAATACATTCATAAACGACAGGAATTCAAACGACGCTGGAATAAATCATTTATCCAGATCCACCTGGATGAGCGGGGGGAGTTGTACATTTCGAGCAACTACTATGGCGACCAATGGCTTGAACATACTGGTCTTCGGGTATACGACAACGACATTCAGGCTAAAACGAAGAAAGTACCACTGGACAATGTACTCAACCACCGCAGCGATTTTCTGGAGACCAAATGGGAAAAAGTCACCTTTCGCGATGGGGCCGACAATGGTGTAATTGAGTTTATAGCTGAACATGCAGACCGTAATTTAAAAGCCGTATTTCTGGGTTCGCGCTACTACTACATCATTCTGGAAGACTATGACAAGCAAGCCATGAAAGATGCCTTGAATTTATCAAAAGCGCTGAAACGTAAAGCCAAGCTCGAGAAAGAAATTCAGTCACTTCAATCTAAAGTGGGTTAAGCCTTGAGTCTTGCTGGGCTCAGGTTAAAGTAAGCATTATTTGAATCACCGGCAAATAGTACCTGCCTACGAACAATTTCGTTAAAACATGAAGGCTGCTGATTAGCGGATTTTCTCAATCTGCTCGGGAGGCTGAGCCAGAATAGCTTTGCGCCCGTTGATCACGATAGGCCGTTGCAGCAGTTGCGGGTGTTTCGATAAAATATCGATCCACTCTTCATCGGGAATGGACTTTCCTTTGTATTCATGCTTATACAAGCTTTCCTGAGTCCGGACCAGCTCAAAAGCCATCATGCCCGACTTAGACAAAATCGACTTAATCTCTTCGGGACTAATACCTTCTTTCAGGTAATTTCTTACGTCAATCTGATAGCCGTTTTCTTCAAGGTATTTTAAGCCTGCACGACTCTTTGAACATCTTGGATTATGGTAAATTTTCATGGTTACTTGATGTTTTTGTTTGATGTACTGGTAATAATCCTCCTGCGCCCGGAACCTCCCTTCCATATCTTGTCTATTATAGGTATTTGACAATCCATTGTCCAGAATCCGCGACTTCGTATTATCACGCAACTGTATCTTAAGCATTTCACGCAATTCTGCCTTCAAATCCGGATCATAAATAGGGCAAGCCACTTCAATCCTTCGGTTCAAGTTACGTGGCATCCAGTCGGCCGATGAAATAAAAAGTTGCTCATCGCCACCATTTCCAAACAAGAAAATCCGGGAGTGCTCGAGGTATTTATCAACAATACTGATGGCTTCAATGTTTTCATGCACCTCGTTCAACTCTGTAAGCAAACCAAAAATACCGCGAACAATTAATCGAACTTTGACTCCTGCACGGGCTGCCTCATATAACTTATCCATCATTTCCGGATCGATCAGGCTATTCATTTTAAGCAGCATATACGCTCGTTTGCCTGCTTTTGCCAAGGCTATTTCCTGATCAATCTTTTCTGTAAAAATGCTACGCATCGAGAATGGACTAACCACCAAATGCTTGTAATTGCTAATCCGGTAGTTGTGCTTAAAAAATCCAAACAGGCGAGCCACTTCATCGGCTATTCGCGGATCGGCAGTCATCAAACCATCATCACCATAAACCCGGGCCGTGCCCTCATGAAAGTTTCCGGTCCCCACATAAGCGTAATTTCGGAATGCGTTTTTTTCCTTACGCCGAATCCAGGCCACCTTACTATGTACTTTCAGACCGGGAACCCCATTGACCACGTGCGCTCCTTCTTCCTGCAATTTGTTGGACCAGTAGATATTGGCTTCCTCATCAAAACGAGCCTGTAATTCAATCACCACCGTCACCTTCTTCCCATTCCGAATGGCATTGAGCAGGGCATTAACCACCCTTGAATTGTCGGCTACCCGATAGATGGTAATGCCAATCTCTTTGACTTTCGGATCGATCGCTGCTTCACGAAGCAAATCAAGAAAATGACTAAAACTTTGATACGGATAATGAAGCATGACGTCTTTTTGGCGCAGACGCTTTAAAATACTTTCATGCTGCTTCAGCTCTTTATGCCGAATCGGCGTCAGTCGTTTATAATAATGATGAGCTTGTCCTATCTCCGGAAAGTCCATAAAATCCTTATGGTTGTGATATTTACCTCCTGGAACCCGATTATCCGAATCCAGTTTCATTTTTTTAACAATAAAGGTCAGCAGGTCTTCTGGAATTTCCTTATCGTACAAGAGCCGCACAGGTGTCCCCACTTTCCGTTTTTTCAAGCTGGCTTCCATCTTTTCAACAAAGCTTTTTGAGATATCATCATCCAGATCCAGCTCAGCATCACGAGTTACCTTGATGGTATAAGCCTCAAAATGGTCGTAATTGAATAGCGGAAAAATATCCGGAAGGCTGAAGCGGATCACATCATCCAGCATGATCACATATTTTCGTCCATCTTTCTCGGGCAACACCAAAAAGCGTGACAACGAAATATTGGGCACACGGATCAAAGCGTAAGCAAACTTCTCAGGACGATCTTTTCGCGAGAGCTTAATGGCCAAATAAACCGACCGATCGCGCAGATACGGAAATTTATTCTCCTTGCTCAACATGATTGGAATCAGATTGGGCAGCACCTTCTCTTTAAAGTAGTTTTTGACGAAAACAACCTGCCCTGGAGACAAATCTAATTCATCGATTATCAGAATATTTTCTCGTCGAAGCTCCTGTATAATTTTCCGAAATATCTCCTGCGACCGTTTCTGATGAGAAACCACAGTCTCCATGATCTTTTCATGTAATTCTTCCGGTTTGATGTTACCAATAAGTGTTTCATCATTGCCAAAATCAACCATCCGCCTCACCGAAGCTACCCGTACGCGGAAAAATTCATCCAGATTATTGGAGAAAATTCCAATAAAACGAATGCGCTCAAAAAGTGGAACTGTGGGATCTTCGGCTTCCTGCAATACACGGGCATTGAAAGAAAGCCAACTAATTTCGCGATTGATATATGGGTTGCTTTTCTTTGTCATATTCTAATTCATTTTAGAGGATAGCCTGCCTAGGGTGAAGGTATTAATTTATCTTTACCTAAAGATGCAAAAAAGTTTCTGCATTTTTCACATCCAAGGCAAGTTCGTTTCAAGCTCGAATGTCAGAAGATAGCATAAATTCCATCGGAAGAGCCTTCTGACTTGCCAAAAAAAAACAAATCAACTTCCCCACATGGAGGCATCCTCTCATTTAATAACGCGAAGCTCAGCAAGCGACTTATGCAAAATATGCCAAAGTCATCAGTCAAGCAACTAACGCACAAAACAGCCGTCGTGTTCACTATTAAAAAGTACGATTGGATGGACAGCGGACATATTCGCCTGTTGTAGAGCCAACAAAGCAGCAAATATATTCTTTTTCAAGTAGCGTTTTTTTTACTGAACAAATGCTTCACCGGCGGGGAGAATTCGCTTGGTATTCGTCCCCGCCCATAAAACTCAAGTCTCAATTAGTCTTTACTAAACTCCATTAGGTAGGCTTTCATAAACCCATCGATTTCCCCGTCTAAGACAGCCTGAACATTACCCGTCTCAAAGCTGGTCCGGGTGTCTTTTACCATTTTATAGGGCTGTAAAACATAAGAGCGGATTTGCGATCCCCACTCTATTTTTTTCTTGGTCGACTCAATTTGCATTTCCGCTTCCCGCAGTTTGCGAAGTTCCAACTCGTATAACTGTGACTTTAGCAAGCGCATGGCATTTTCTTTGTTGGCCAACTGCGATCGGCTTTCGGTGTTTTCAATAACAATGCCGGTAGGAGCATGCCTCAAGCGCACACCGGTCTCTACCTTGTTTACATTCTGGCCACCGGCCCCTCCCGATCGGAACGTGTCCCAGCTAATATCTGCCGGACTAATTTCAATCTCAATGGAATCATCCACCAGCGGGGCCACAAACACCGAGGTGAAAGAAGTCATTCGTTTATTCTGGGCATTGAAAGGCGACAAGCGCACCAAGCGGTGTACTCCGTTCTCACTTTTCAGATAGCCATAAGCATAATCTCCATCAAACTCAATGGTGCAGTTTTTTACGCCCACTTCATCGCCGGCGTTATACTCAGAAACAGTCACCTTATAGCCTTCTTTCTCACCCCAGCGCATATACATACGCATCAACATTTCGGCCCAGTCATTACTTTCGGTACCTCCGGCTCCGGCATTTATCCGAAGGATGGCCCCCAGCTTATCTTCGTCTTTCCGAAGCATATTGCGAGTTTCCAGATCCTCAATATGACGTAGCGTTTTTTGAAACTGTACTTCTGTCTCTTCTTCACTGGCCTCGTCGGCCTCGAAGAATTCGTAGAGCACCTGCAAATCTTCCAGAGCCTGCCTCACATTCTGAAAACCTTCGGTCCATACTTTGATGGATTGTATCGTTTTCATCTGCTTCTCAGCTTCTTTGGGATTATTCCAAAAATCCGGATCTTGTGTTTTGAGTTCTTCTTCTTGTAGTTGAATTAATTTTGCATCGTAGTCAAAGATGCCTCCTCAGAGCATCTCTGCGCTCTGCTAGCTCTCTAAGCTGCTCTTTCTGAATCATGATTATCTGTTTTGATTGATCACAAAAATAGGAAAACGCCCGAGATTAATCAATAAAAAAACGGACAGTCCTTTTCAGGAAGCTGCCCGTTTTGAAAATAGGTATATTGGGTTTTACTCGTTCCAAACTACGACCTCAGTAGTGACTGCTTTCGCTTGCATATTAACACCTGACTGCCCCGGCTCGTATTTAAACGCGTGCAACTCAATAGTATAGCTCTCATCCAATGACGGAGTGAAATCACTAGCCCATCCTGAACCTGATGCTTTAACAACGAACTCTTCAGTGTCTCCTTTGAGAGCATTAGGAGATTGGAAGATCTGCGTCTTGTCTTCGTCATTCTCATACATTTTAACAACAATGTAATCAGCACCTTCAATTTCAGTCCAACTTAAGGTCATTTCTACCTTATCAGTATCAAACGTGTACGCAATACCATCCGTTGGATAAATCATATCCTCAGTCAAGTTATCAATTGCCTTTTCAGTTTCGGCAGACTCAGCTAGAATATCGAAGTTATAAGCTCCCACGAGTGGCTTTTCAGTCGTAAATTCGTCCTCTGGAGTCTGGTAATAGAAATCTAAACTATAACCTTGAAAAGCTTCCAAAGTATATTCAGTGTCATTATCCGATGTTACACTTACACTTTTAATTGGTTTATTTGCAAATACGTGCAACGCCAATCCGTACAATGTATCTACTTCATTCTCTGTCTCTACTGTTTTGGAAATCACAAACGCGTCAGATGAAGAGTCAAATGCAACTTCTTCTGATTCACAAGCAACGAATCCAAACATCATCGCAATTGCTGCAATAGGAATAAATTTTTTCATAGTGTTCTAAATTCTATAAATTTTGTTTTAAATGTTCAAGATAGATGGACAACGAGGCAAAAGGTTGCGGCCAGCAATTAAATTCTTTACAAATTTTCTCCAACACATCTATTTCCAAGCCAGACGACCACGCCCACCCCCCCAGATACGAAACTCAATTACAGCCATCTATAAAGCTATCGATTGCGAAAATCAAACAATAAAAATTTAAATCGTTCTATACTGAGTCTTTTAAGGCTAATCTAATTTCTGCTTTCATCTTCAAAAATCGACGAAACGATCGGAACATGCTAACCCTGATTTGCAAAAGCGACTAAATACAGCAACAGACCACTCAACATACAACACTGGCAATCAAACAGATCAATGACTAGCTTTGTTGTAAAAACCACAACCATTGACACACGAAACGACTTCCCGGAGTACCAATACCACTAACCGCTGATTTTTTTTCGGCTAAATAGTACTAGCTGACGCTTTGCCCCAAGACCCCAGCTTGGTATCTTCAATGCCCCTTACAAAACTTGGGCGGCACAGTCGGAAGTCTAAATTTCAAATTTCGCCTCCAAAAAAACGCTTATCCTTTTAAAACTCAAGAGTGGTTATTTCATTTGAAAAAATAAAAGTATATCTTTGCGCCACAATTAAAAAATTGTTTATCAATTAAAATTAATTCACATGCCAGCAAAAATCAGATTGCAGCGACATGGTCGCAAACGTTTAGCATTCTACCACATTGTGGTAGCTGATAGCAGGGCACCACGAGATGGTCGTTTAATTGAAAGGATTGGATCTTATAATCCAAATACAAATCCTGCTACGATCGATCTTGATTTTGATAAAGCTTTAGACTGGCTTACAAAAGGTGCTCAGCCAACAGACACTGTAAGAGCTATTTTATCTTACAAAGGAGTATTGTACAAAAAACACCTCATGGGTGGTGTTGCCAAAGGTGCTTTTGACGAAGCAGAGGCAGAACGTCGTTTTGACGCTTGGTTAGCCGATAAAGAAGCTAAAGTTCAAGCAAAAAAAGATCGTTTAACTCAAGATTCAGATTCGTTGAAAGCGAAACAATTAGAAGCTGAAGCAAAAGTGAACGCCGACCGGGCTGAAGCCATTGCTAAGCGTAATGCCGAATTAGCAGCCGAAGCTGAAGCAGCTAACGCTCCTGAAGAAGTAGAAGCGCCAGCTGAAGAGGTTGTAGCTGAAGAAGCTCCTGCCGTTGAGGAAACTCCGCAAGCAGAAGCACCTGCTGCTGAAGACAAAGAAGAAAAGAAAGCTGAATAAGCATTTTCTTTGTCTGCAAAGGGAAACAAAACAGACCCAAATAAAAAGGGGCTGAACTTAAATAAGTTCAGCCCCTTTTCTTATCTATGTTTCCGTATTAGAGTAAAGCATCAACCTTCGTTGCCAATGCTGCCTTAGGTGCTGCACCAACATGCTTATCGACCACTTCTCCACCTTTAAAAAACAAAATGGTTGGGATATTACGGATACCAAACTTCATGGCTGTTTCAGGATTACTATCCACGTCCACTTTGGTGACTAATATTTTCCCGTCATAGTCTTGCGACAATTCCTCAACAACTGGAGCCACCATGCGGCAAGGACCACACCATTCAGCCCAAAAATCTACTAAAACTGGTTTGTCTGACTGAAGAACAACTTCTTCGAAATTTGCATCATTTACTTCTTGTGCCATAATCAATATTTTTTAATCTATTATTCTATTTAAGCCTGCAAAGCTAATTTATTTTAAAAGTCAGAGACTCATGTTTCCTGAAAAAATCTTCCAGCTCATGAGTCATCTCCACACGAGTATTCCTAGAAAACAGGTTGACCATACTTTTTGTTTCTGCATCCCATATATTAAATCGCAACAAGGCTTTTCCCTTATTTTTAACGCTAATGGTTTCAATTTCCTGAATTAAATCCGGAGTAACCTTCTGAAGCGGCAGTTGCAATGTAACGGACTTAATGTTATTTTTTCGAATTTCGGACAAGAGCTCAATACTGCGGATTTTAAACTCCAGCTGCTCTGAATTAAATCGCGGTTGAACCTGCCCTTTGATCATCAGAAAGAGACCGGTCTTGCAGAACTTCGAAAATTCCACATAGTTTTTCCCAAAAAAGAAAAAGGTATACGAATCGGTGTAATCAGCCAAAGTCATCGTACTAAATGGCTTCCCCGTTTTCCCAACTGCTTCCCGGCTTTCAGTCACCATTCCGGCAAATGTCAAATCTTTGCCACGAAGTGCATCAATATTATTATTGACATCCTTCAGTGAAAATTCATGACTCGTAAAGTTATCCACTTCTAACTTGTAGTCATCCAGCGGGTGTGCCGAAAGATAAATGCCGATCAGGGCTTTTTCCTTTTCGAGCAAAACAATCTTAGGCCATTCAGGCACCTCGGGTATATCAGGGGTTTTTACAGCTTGTGCCGACATAGCCTCGCCAAACAAGGATTGCTGGGCATTGTTACTCTCCAGTTGCATTTGCTGCCCATACCGAGTCAGTCGTTCAATAAAGGTGGGTTCATTATCCGACATGCTGGCAAAAAACTGGCTGCGCTTGAAGCCAAAACTGTCGAAAGCACCAGCCATGGCCAGTCCTTCAATATTCTTTTTATTGACCGTATGCAGGTTAACCCGTTCTACAAAGTCGAAAACCGAGGAAAACAAGCCCCCTTCACGCGCACGTACAATGTCGAATACAGCACCAGCTCCAACACCTTTAATGGCAGCCATTCCAAAACGAACATCACCTTCGCGGTTCACCATAAACTTATTAAAACTCTCATTCACATCAGGTCCCAAAACATTAATTCCCATCCGCTTCGATTCCTCCATCAGTTTGGTGATATCAACAATATTACTCAAATTGCGACTCATGTTTGCCGCCATAAACTCGGAGGGAAAATGTGCTTTCAGGTATCCGGTTTGGTAAGCAATATGGGCGTAACACACCGAGTGCGACTTGTTAAAGGCATACGATGCAAAAGCCTCCCAGTCTTTCCATATTTTTTCGATGATCACGTCAGGCTCCTTCTTCATCTCCTCACAGCCTTCAACAAACTTAGGATTTGCCTTACAGCCATCAATAAATTTCACCTTCAGTTTATCCATCATGGCCTTAATCTTTTTACCCATCGCTTTCCGCAGAGAATCGGAGTCGCCTCGGGTAAAGTTGGCCAGGTGGCGTGACAATAACATCACCTGTTCCTGAAAGACCGTAATACCGTAGGTATCTTTCAGGTATTTTTCCATCATGGGATGGTCATACTCCACTTTCTTGCGCCCATGCTTCCGGTCAATAAAGTCTGGGATGTATTCCATTGGTCCCGGACGATAAAGCGCATTCATGGCCACCAAATCTTCAAACCTGTTGGGTTTCAGATTGCGCAAGTGTTTTTTCATCCCAGGAGATTCAAACTGAAAGATCGCTGTTGTTTCGCCCCGGCTAAAAAGCTCGAATGTCTTTTCATCATCGCCCGGAATAGCATCAATATCGACCTCCAGCTTCCTGGACAATCGGATATTCTCTAAGGTTTCCTTAATGATAGATAGGGTTTTCAGTCCCAGAAAGTCCATCTTCAGCAAACCAATATCTTCTACATAACGTCCATCGTATTGGGTGGTAAATAAATCTTCTTCCTTGGTTGGCATCAGCGGAATATGCTCATCGAGCGGATCGCGCCCAATCAGTATCCCGCAGGCATGCACACCAGTTTGTCGAACCGAACCTTCCAAAGTCTCCGCAAACTTCAAGGTAGAAGCAATCAGTGGGTTATCCGATTTTTTCTCATTCCGAAGTTCCGGACTTTCCTTATAGGCCTTGACAAAACTCATTTTGGGTGCTTCGGGCACCAGTTTTGCCAGCCGGTCAGCTTCAGGCAGCGGTAGTTTTAACACCCGCGACACATCGCGAATGGCCAGCTTCGTTGCCATCGTACCAAAGGTACAGATGTGAGCCACGCGATCGCGACCATATTTTTCAGTCACCCAATCCAGCACCAACTGTCGTCCATCATCATCAAAGTCAATATCCACATCGGGCATGGAAATCCGGTCGGGATTCAGAAAACGTTCAAATAGCAAATCGTGCTTAATCGGGTCGATATTGGTGATTCCGACACAAAATGAAACCGCAGCACCAGCGGCCGATCCACGTCCCGGGCCAACCAAAACACCCATATCGCGGGCTGCATTAATAAAGTCCTGCGTAATCAAGAAGTAGCCAGGAAAACCCATGGTTTTAATGGTTTCCAGCTCAAAATCCAATCGTTCCAACACACTCGGCGGAATCGGATTTCCATAGCGGTAATCTTCTTGAGCTCCCAAGTAAGCCAAGTGCTTCAGATAATCAGCTTCCAACTTAATCCGAAGAACACTTTTGAATCCTCCCAATCGCTCAAAGGCTCCATCTTTAAACTCTTCTTTTAATTGATCTTCCGTATATTTCTCGGCATACCCCTCTTCTGTTCCAAAATCCTCTGGAATGGGAAATTCAGGCATAATGGGTGAAGAGTTCAACTCATACTCTTCAATCTTGTCGGCAATTTCCTGGGTATTGAACAACGATTCCGGCACATCAGCAAACAGCTGGTTCATCTCGGCCGTAGTCTTAAACCACTCCTGCTTGGTGTAGCGCATCCGATTAGGATCATCAATATCTTTGCCCGTGTTCAGGCAAATCAGCAAATCATGCGCATCCGCATCCTCTGCATTGATAAAGTGTACATCATTGGTGGCAATCACTTTAACCTGATACTTCTCTGCCAACTCCAGAATCGCCTTATTGACCAGCACCTGATTTTTATATACATCCTCATTACGCTGCGGATCATCAGACTGGTGACGTTGCAATTCGAGGTAATAATCGTCACCAAAAACCGATTTATACCATTTGATGGTTTCTTCCGCATCAGCAACCGATGCTTTCATAATATGTTGTGAAACCTCACCTCCCAAGCAGGCCGAAGAAACGACCAGACCTTCGCTGTACTTCTCCAACACCTTTTTGTCGATACGCGGCTTGTAGTAAAACCCTTCGTTGCTGGCTATGGAAATTAATTTGATCAGGTTGCGGTATCCTTTCAGATTTTTGGCCAACAAAATCAGGTGATCACCCGATCGGTCCACCTTGTCGCTTTTATTTTCGATGGTCCTCGAAGCCACGTAGGTTTCGCAGCCTAGAATCGGCTTAACCCCTTCTCGTTTGCAGACATCATAAAACTCCTTGATCCCGAACATCATTCCGTGATCGGTTAGAGCAAGCGCCTTCATCCCGTCGCCTTTGGCTTTGGCCACAAGCCCTTTTACGCTAGCGGCTCCGTCTAATATTGAATATTGTGAGTGTACGTGTAAATGTGTGAAAGGAATCATTTTCAATTCGTTTTGTCTGTCTTCTATTTCATCGCCCTCTGAAAATTCAGAGAGCTAAAATTACGTTTTTCATTCTGCTCATGAAACCCCTGTTGATAAAACATGAAAAAAGGGAAAAAGATGTGCCGTTGCTCTAAAAATGAATCGTGAATTTTCCATCACGATCTTTCAACCGCTGCTTGAAAGAAGCTCAAAAAGGCAAGATGCAAGAAAATCACCTCGCATCAATTAGCTCCTCAAAGTTTTGCCTTAACACTCTTTTAACAAGCTATCCAACACCGGGTAAATAGAATCCAGCTCGAATCCACGTCCTTGCGCAAAACGAATCAACTTAGCTTTCCGGTCGTAATCGGTCGCTGCTTTTACACTCTTATTCTTTTCCCTCAATAAATCAGTCAGTCGTTCCCGATAAACATCCTCATCAATCTCCTCCAAAGCCGACTCTATTATTCCGGCATGAACCTGCTTAGCACGAAGCTGATAAATAATCTTTACCCTCCCCCATTTATTAAACCGAAATTTATCTTTTACAAAACTTCTTGCATACCGTTCATCGTCAATGTATTTTTCTTCAACCAACAAATCGATCACCCTCGCCGCCTCATCCTCTGCCAACCCCCACTCCATTAGTTTTCTCAGCATATCTCCTGAGCATTTTTCGGCCCGGCTACAAAGTGCCGCTGCCCGATGCCAGGCGTCTGTCTGCTGTTGATTCAATTCCATATTTCGTTCCTTTTTTGATTATTCTTTTAGTCAAAGATTCCTTCATCTGGCTTTCCCAGCTCGACAGAAACCAAACACTTGAGCTTAATTCGATCTGTACTCGCCTTGTTGTATCATTTCCCGATGCGTTGATAATAGCCATCGACTGACCAGCTCCCAACCGAAGCGCTATCGATTTTGCTCCTATTTGTATTTTGCCATCGTGACAAACAAAGCTATTTTCCTATAAAAATCAAAGATAGGGAATCTGCCTGACGAATATTTTCCACGCACCCAGCAAATAAAAATCAGGATCTATCCAAATGGCAAACCCTGATTTTCAAATACGCTTCCAAGCAACATAAACTACTGCAGAACAAAACTAATTGGTACACTAAAGGCCACTCGCACTGGTTCGTTTCGTTGTTTACCAGGCTTCCAAACGGGCAGGCTATTAACCACTCGTAAGGCTTCTTTATCCAGAGATGGGTCTACACTCCGAATAATTCTGGCATCCGTCACCCGGCCATCTTTGCCCACAACAAACGAAACATATACTTTTCCTTGCACACCATTTTCCTGAGCAACTACCGGATACTTAATCGCATCGGCAATAAATTTGCGCAAAGCCAACTCACCACCCGGAAATTCGGGCATTTCCTCCACAATATAAAAGACTTGTTCTTCTACCTTCTCTCGCTCTTCTTGAGCATAATCAACAACAATTGGACTCACATCAATCTCCGTTTCCTCATCCGCTTCGCTATCCATAATTTCCAACTCATCCTCAATCTCAACATCATTGGATACAATATTAAGCACTTCCACAACCAAAGGAGGAGGTGGTGGTTCCGGAGGTTTCACGGCTTCTTGCCTTGTAATCGGAATAATCTCATTCTCAACATCCTCCATGGTCATGGTTCCTGAAAACTCCGCTTTCTTCACATTGGTCTTAAATTCAAAAGCCAGCAGAATAATTCCCAGTGCCAATACCAGACCGATCTCAACCAACAGATTTCGATAACAATTTAAATCACAAGATGGATATTTCTTGACTTCCATAACTTTTGGTTTTTCATTTGTAATCAATCGGAGAATCGAAGCATGTAAAAAGTAATTAAAGCAGGAGATGCAGTAGTATCCTTTTCAGAAAAAGGAAATGAACACGGTTCATGTCACCAGACTTTCAGTCTTTAACGATCAAGGAACTTTCAATAATATATACGAACACAAATGAGGCTTGGTTCTATTTTATACGAAACAGAAACGTCATTATTATTAGCTCTTTCGTCAAGAAACCTGAGCAACAAACTGCCTTGTTAAAAGATTACGATAACTCCGCAGCACCTGCATGGTGATATAGAGAAGTTTCAGCTATCAAATTTTTCTTGCTTCGATTATCTTCTGCCCAAATAAAAGGGCAAATAGATTGTTTGCGATTGCGGACTTTCATTGGCAAATCAAACCAAACCAAACCAAAAAACAAGCCGATCCATTCCACTCCATCTAGCGAATCAGGAAAACCTTCCCAGTTTCACGTATTCTTTCCTTTTTGCTATTAAATCGCATACTCTTCATGAAACGTCAAACAAAAAGTACTAATTACTAAAACATCTTTAAAGTCAACCTCTTGATTCTTCTCCTTCTGAAGCTAATTTTTAGTACTTTTGCCCATCAATTAAACACGCGGGATGGAAAGAAAAGATATTGAAATTATGGCGCCAGTAGGTTCCTACGAATCATTGGCAGCGGCCATTCAGGGAGGCGCTGGATCGGTTTATTTTGGAGTGGAGAAGCTCAACATGCGTTCGCGCTCATCCAACAACTTTACCCTCGAGGACCTGAAAAAGATTGTAGAAACCGCCACCAAACATGGCGTCAAAACCTACCTCACCGTCAACATCATTGTGTTCGACAATGAATTGGACAAATTGCACGAAATAATTGATGCAGCCAAGGCTGCCGGTATTACGGCGATTATTGCCAGCGACATTGCCGCTATTACCTATGCTCGCAGCGTTGGCGTAGAAGTCCATATTTCCACTCAACTGAACATCACCAACATTGAAGCGGTAAAATTTTATGCGCAATATGCCGATGTGGTGGTGCTAGCGCGCGAGATGAACGTGGGACGTATATGGGAAATCAGCAAGCAAATCAAAGAACAAAATATAACAGGGCCGGCAGGCAAACTCATTCAAATTGAAATGTTCGTGCACGGTGCCTTATGCATGGCTGTTTCGGGCAAATGCTACCTCAGCCTCAACGAAATGAATTCGTCGGCCAACCGTGGCAGTTGCATGCAAACCTGCCGCAGGGCCTACACCGTAAAGGATAAGGAAACCGGTGCCGAACTTGATATCGACAACGAATACATCATGTCGCCCAAGGATTTAAAAACCATTCATTTCCTGAATAAATTGCTCGATGCCGGCGTTTCGGTTCTGAAGATTGAAGGGCGGGCACGCTCTCCCGAATATGTAAAAACAGTTGTGGAATGCTATCGCGAAGCGGTGGACGCCTATTTTGACGACTCGTTTACCGATGAAAAAATCAGTACTTGGGACGCACGCCTGCAAACGGTTTTCAACCGCGGATTTTGGGATGGCTATTACCTGGGGCAACGCCTGGGCGAATGGAGCAAAAACTACGGATCGGTAGCCACCAAGCGCAAATTATATTTGGGTAAGGGTATGAACTATTTCTCGAAGTTGGGCGTGGCCGAATTTAAAATGGAAACCGGCAAACTTCAGGTGGGCGACGAAATTCTGATTACCGGCCCAACCTCCGGCGTGGTGGAAGCTACAGTAAAAGAAATACGTGTTGATTTAAAGCCTGTTGAGGAAACCAAACGAGGCGAACGGTTCTCCATCAAACTGGACCAAACCATTCGCCGTTCCGATAAATTATACAAAATTGTTCCAGCCAGTGAAGTTCACCAGCGAAAATAAATTGATCATTACAAGAAAATTAAGAATGCATCGTTAATAAGTCATTCGAAATTCAAGGCCTAAATATTTCGTCGCTGCCTGACTTTCTTGTTATTTTTGATAAAAAATCAGATTATGCGCAAGCTCATCATCCCGATCCTGCTTATTTTAGTCCTGATAGCCGGAGCCGCCTTCATTTTAATGGAAAGTCAATCCAAAAGCTACAACGACAATTCCGCCTTTCGTGCCATCCCGGTCAAAACACCCTTGATCATCGAAGTCCCGGAACTGGATGCCTTGCTTGATAAAATGGATCCGACAAGCCCGCTAGTTGCCGAATTGCAACAGTTCAGGGAGTTGGACGCTTTTTTTGCAGACATTAAGGAGCTAAAAAATCAATTTGAAACAAATGCTCCGTTTCGGAAAGTCTTAGCCGGCAAATCAGCATTGGTCGCTTTTAATGCTGAAGGGAAAAATAATGTGGGCTGCCTGTTTGTCGCCAGTTTGAACGACCGCAAAGAGAAAGCAACAATACATGATTATTTTAACAGCCTGCCGACCGCCAAAAGTGGCAAGATCAGCTCGCGCGAATACGACCAGGAGCAAATCTATCAATTAAAAACCGGTAAAACCACGCTGAATTTCGCATTCAAAGACGGCGTGCTGCTGCTTAGCCGCTATGCACTGTTTGTGGAAGAAGCCATCCGCCAAATGACGGTGGAGAACCTCACCCACAACCAGCAGTTGCAAGACCTTTATGCTACCGTAAGCTCCAATTCAGATTTTAACCTTTACATTCAACACAATCGCTTGCCGGGCTTGATTTCCAAGCTTGCACCACGTGCTTTCAGAAAACAGCTGCAATTGTTTGGTAGTTTTTCCGACTGGACGGAACTGGACGTAAACATCAAAAATACCGAGCTCCTGCTCAATGGCTTCAGCTTCTCCAATCAGAACAACCACAACTATTTGTCGGCCCTTCGCGGACAAAAGCCCATCCGATCCGGCATCACCAAGGCCATTTCGGCCAACACCTGTCTGTTTATTAATCTGGCACTAGACGACCTGAATACCTTCTACATCAACTACGAAGAATACCTGAAGAAACAAGGTTTGTTTTACGCGCGCGAAACCCAACTAAAAAAGATTGAACGCTACAGCAAGGTTCCCTTTCAGAAACTGTTTACAGAGATTGCCAAAAATGAATTTGCGCTGACCTTCGGAACGGTGACCCAAAATGATCCGGCCAACAACCGCTTTTTTATTGCCGAGGTAAAAGGCCAGTCACTTGCCCGTGAAAAACTACTCCCGGTGCTCGAGAATTATGCCAAAGCGAACAAAAAAACCTTGTCGGAAATACAAAGCGAGTATAAAATTCAGAATGCCCATTCGTTTTCCATTTATGAATTTCCCTTTGTCAACCTGCCAGAGCTACTCTTTGGAGAGGTCTTTTCAGGTACCGAAAGTCATTTCTTAAGCTTTTACGACAACTACCTCATTTTTGCCGACAACAGTACTGCGCTGAAAAATTACCTGCACAACCTGGTTCTTTCAGAAACCCTGGAAAATGATATCCAGTTCCAGAAATTTAGCGAACAACTGGCCAGCCGGTCAACGCTTAACAGCTACCTCAACTTTTCAAAAGCCTTTTATCTGGGCAACTATTATTTGAATGAAGAAGCAGCCCAATCACTTACCGACAATGAACAATCCATCCGAAAGTTTCATGCGCTAAGCTGGCAATTTTCGGAGAACTCTGGACAATTTCTTAATAACCTGTATCTGAAATACGACCCGGTTTTGAAAGAAGAACCGCAAACGGTTTGGCAAAGCAAGCTGGAATCCACCGTTGCCATAAAACCACAACTAGTCACTAATCACACGGATAAAGCCAACAAAGAAGTTATCATTCAGGATAATAAAAACCAACTCTACCTGATCAATAAAGAAGGAGTAAGCTTGTGGAAAGTACAGCTTCCCGGCAAAATCATGAGCGAGATTTTCCAGATCGATTACTACAAAAACGGTAAGTTGCAATACCTCTTCAATACAAAAAACAAACTGCACATCATTGACCGAGAAGGTAATAATGTAGCACGTTACCCCATCAACCTTCGGGCTCCTGCCACCAACGGAGTCGCTGTTTTCGACTACGACAACAACCGCAACTACCGGTTTTTCGTAGCCAGTGACAATAAACAAATCTATGCTTACAACCATGAAGGCAAGCTGGTGAAAGGCTGGGATTTTAAAGGAACCGATGGACTGGTGACCAACCCGATAAAGCACTTCCGAGTAGGAGCCAAAGACTACCTTGTTTGTGCCGATCAGTACAAAACCTACATTCTGGATCGGAGAGGCAATACTCGCGTAAAGACCGCTGCCAATTTTGAACACTCGGGGAATGATCTATTTCTGGTACAAGCCGGGCAGGCAGCCATTGCAACTACCGATGTAAACGGATTAGTGCACCTGCAATATTTTAACGGTGAACACAAAGCAATTGAAACCGAGAAGTTTGGAAAGGATCATTTCTTTGAAGCAGCAGACCTGAACGCTGATGGCAAAACGGATTTCATTTTTGCTGACGGCAATCAGCTATGGGTACTCAATGATCGAGGGGAAGAAATCTTGAAACGAGAGTTTAACAGCCCAATTTCGAGCAAACCCAACAGCTACACCTTTGCCAACAACGACCGAAAAATTGGCGTTGTCTGTCAGGCCGAAAACAGGGTGTACCTGGTAAACTCCGATGGCAGCCTATATGAAGGCTTCCCTCTGCATGGCAATACCGATTTCACCATTGGCTACTTTAATAGCTCCAATTCTTATTTCAACCTTGTTGTTGGAAACCAAGACAATAGTTTTTACAACTATCAGGTGGAATAGCCAAAGGCTGCTCAAAGGCGAAAAGAATTTAGATCAGAATCAAATAAACAGGCTACATCCTAACCTGATATATCCTTCATTATTCCAGACTTTCCAGCACGCCTTTCAGCAATAGATTCAGATCGAATTCGCCTTTCTTGGAATAACCGGTACGAATAACGATCACCTCTTTAGAGGGAATGATACAGATAAACTGACCATCGTGCCCCCTACATAGAAATAGGTCACGAGGTGCATCCGGAAATTCACCCGACTGGTTGAGCCAAAAAGAAGAACCATAACGACCATCGGAGCCATTAGCCACCTCAGTCGTATAACCAACCCAGCCCTCAGGCAAAATCTGCTTGCCCAGCCATTTGCCATCAGTTAAATACAACATAGCAAAGCGCGCGTAATCGCGCATAGTAGCATACACATACGATGAGCCAACAAAAGTTCCGGAGGCATCTACTTCAAACACCGCACTAGTCATCGCCAGCGGATTGAACAGCCGCTGACGCGGAAAGGCCAAATAAGCTTCATCGCTATTAAACGAACGACGCAGCTCACGACATACCAAATTGGTGGATCCGGAAGAATATTCCCAAACGGAATCAGCAGGAAACTCATAGGCTTTCTCTTGCGTGTATAAACCCATATCACCCACCTTGTGCAACATAACAGTTACATCGGAAAGACTGCCATACCCTTCATTCCAGGCTAGCCCACTGTTCATCTGCATCAAGTTATTCAGTGTTATGGCACTTCGGTTATCCTCCTGCCATGCCTCAATCGGCAGAGGCTGATGAATATCCAGCGCACCATCTTTAACGCGCAAACCAACCAACGCATTGGTCATACTTTTGGCCATCGACCAGCTCAGAAAGCGGGTCTTGGCAGAAAAATCATCCCGATAAACTTCTGCTACCGGTTGCCCTTTATAAACCACCATCACGGCAAAGCTGCCCTTAAAAGGGATGGTGTCAGCCATGGCCTGCTCTACCGCCTCATTCAGCTTTGCCCGATCCAGCCCCTTGGGAAGGCTGTCAGCAAATAAATCCCCCGCAGGCCAAGGTAACGTATCGCCCCGGGCAGAAAGTGGCTGTACCGCCTGATACGACCTGTTTCGAATTTCATCTTCCGAGAAATCTTGTACCAAGATACATCCATAACCATCAATATAAATCGCTTTTGATTCACCCCACAAAAAACGGCTGACAACTTCGCGCTTTTCAAAATCAACCGTATTGTTTGTGAAGGCAATTACCGAAAAATTGAGATCCTCGTTTTCCAGCGCATCCTGATTCCTGCCAGAAACAAAAACACCTGATGCAAGGTTCTTTGCCGCGTAACCGGTAACAACAGGCAGTAGCAAATTCAGAAAATAAACAGCACCGAATAAACCAGCAACAACAAGAGCAAAGACAATACGCTTTTTCATAACAAGCTAATTCTGAAAAATAAATCAGGATGTTTAATGGCTTTTCAAGGTACAAAAATATTGAAGATGGAAAAACCGCCAATAACAAGACTAGGAAAACAAGAAAGGCCATCAATTACTTGACAGCCTTTCGGAAAATATTGTGCTCTTTTCGTTTACAGAATCAACATGGCATCGCCATATGTTCCGAATCGATAACCTTCTTTGATGGCCTGTTGGTAGGCATCCATCACAAAATCGTATCCACCAAAAGCAGCAACCATCATCAACAGAGTCGACATCGGCAAGTGGAAGTTGGTAATCATTCGGTCCGCAACACTAAACTCATATGGAGGAAAGATAAACTTGTTGGTCCATCCCTCAAACGGTTTTAAATGGCCTTGAGTCGACACGGAACTTTCCAGTGTCCGCATAACTGTGGTTCCCACCGCGCAAATGTTACGCTTCTCCAATTTGGCATTATTCACGACATCACAGGCTTCTTCTTTAATCCAGATTTGCTCTGAATCCATCTTATGCTTAGTCAGATCTTCCACATCAACACTCCGGAAGTTTCCTAATCCAACATGCAACGTCACATAGCTAAAATCAACACCGATAATTTCCAGGCGTTTCAACAGCTCGCGGCTAAAATGAAGTCCAGCTGTTGGCGCTGCAACAGCTCCTTCATGCTTCGCAAAGATCGTCTGATAACGCTCTTTATCTTCAGCTTCAACAGGTCGTTGGATAAACTTTGGAAGCGGTGTTTCACCTAAGCTGTAAAGTGTTTTCTTGAATTCATCATAAGGCCCGTCAAACAAGAAACGCAAAGTACGTCCGCGCGAAGTGGTATTGTCAATCACCTCAGCCACTAACATGTCATCTTCACCAAAGTAAAGTTTATTACCAATACGGATTTTACGCGCCGGATCAACCAACACATCCCAAAGCCGCTGCTCGCGGTTCAGTTCCCGAAGCAAAAACACTTCAATTTCTGCACCAGTCTTTTCCTTGTTTCCATATAAACGTGCCGGAAAAACCTTCGTATCATTGAATACCATGACATCTTTGTCGTCAAAGTATTCCGTAATATCTTTAAATAACTTGTGCTCAATCTTTCGACTATCACGGTGTAAAACCATCAGTTTCGACTCGTCACGATTATCAGATGGATGCAAGGCAATCTGTTCTTCAGGCAGTTTATACTTGAACTTAGATAACTTCATAGATGAAAATTTATTCGATAATTCAGAACCCCCTTTTACGGGGCGATCTTCAATTTGTTACAAAATTGTCAATATTTTTCAGAAAGTCGTCGACCGAATAGGCTTCTTCCAGGTTGAAATCGCCAATTTTGGTCCGTTTCAACCCGACAAGATATGCTCCGCTATTCAGCGCTTTCCCAATATCACGAGCCAGTGATCGAATGTAAGTGCCTTTACTGCACACCACCCGGATTTCCAGCTTTTCATTCGAAAAATCCAACACTTCCAATTCCCGTATTTGGATCATTCGGGACCTCATTTTTACATCTTCACCCTTACGAGCATGAGTATAGGCCCGCTGACCATCAATTTTTACCGCACTGAAAATCGGTGGAACCTGCTCAATATCACCCACAAATTGTTTTACAACCGTGTCGACCAACTCTTTCGTAATATGGTTTGTTTCAAACTGAACATCTTCTTCAGTTTCCAAATCAAAAGAGGGTGTTGTAGCTCCAAGCTTCAACGTGGCCAGATACTCTTTCTCTCCAGCTTGAAAACTCTCAATTTGCTTTGTCGCTTTTCCGGTACACAAAATCATAAGTCCAGTGGCTTTGGGATCCAAGGTTCCCGCATGCCCGACCTTCAATTTTTTAATTTTCATGGCTCGGCAAAGGTTATTGCGTACCTTCTGTACCAAATCAAACGAAGTCCAGTCCAAGGCTTTATCAAAAAGCAATACTTCACCTTTGATGAAGTCAAATTTTTTGGGTTCCTCCCCCATTGCGAAAATAAATTTAATTAGTATTACTCCGAATTTGGAAGTCTATTTTTCAGCCCGCAAAGATAGCAATTAAGCCGATAACCAGACAATAAGCCGCAAAATAAATCAATTTGCCTTGCTTCACAATTTTAATCATCCACTTACAAGCCAGCAGACCTGAAACAAAAGCAGCAATAAAGCCAACAGCAAGTGGCAAAGCGCCAACCGCACTTTCGGGGCTTGAATTATGGCTAAAAAGATCGATACAATTGGCACTAATAATCGGAATCAGTACCATCAGAAATGAAAAGCGGGCCATGTCCTCTTTCTTCTTGCCTAGCAGCAAGCCAACAGCAATGGTTGATCCACTTCTCGAAATACCCGGCATAACAGCCATTGCCTGTGAAACGCCAATAGTTAAAGAATCGAGCCAACCAATAGACGTTCCTTTTGATTTGGCAAAATAAGTAAAAGCCAGCAAGCTAGCCGTTGCAATCAGCATGCTCCCTACAAAAACCAGGTTCCCAGTAAACAGCTCTTCAATTTGCTCGCGGAAGAAAAGCCCCAAAACAGCAACCGGAACGGCCGAAAGAAACAGGAGTGAAACATACTGCGTTTCCTCATTCCACCGAAGAGCAAACAAGCCCTTAAAAAGAGCTAAAATATCGCGCCGGAAAACAACCAGCGTACTCAATACGGTAGCTCCGTGCACTACCACAGCAAACACCAAATTATTGTGCCCTTTTACGCCTAACAAATGATGACCAATTTCCAGATGACCACTGGAACTGACGGGTAAAAATTCAGTCAATCCTTGAATAATCCCTAATAAGAAAGCCTGAAAAACATTCATTGATTAGTTTCCGGTTTTGGAGCGTTTCATAATAGCATAAATTTCAAACAGGAAGCCAAACAATACGATGAGTGGAGCCAGGGTAATTCTTCTGAAACTAAAAATTTCAGGATTAAATACCGAAGGGTCCTCACTTTTACCTCCAACCATTAAAATAAAACCGAAGACGATGATTGCAAAGCCAATCAAAAGCAATTTATAATTTTCTTTCCCTAAGGCGAAAGTTTGATTTTTCGTTTCCTCTTTTTCCTTTAACATAGCTACGTATTTTTGCTCGTACGAAAGTAGAAAATCTATTTCTAATAATCGGTCTGAGCCAGTCAATTATTGCTGATGAAGCCCGCAAATATTATTTTTTCACTACTTGTCCCGGACAACTTACGTGTAAAAAAGTTCATCATACCGGATGCGAAGATACTTATTCACGGAGAAATAAGTCGACAGCCAGGAGATCAACACGCCAAATACCAGGACGATTAAAAACACAAGCCCCATGGTGTCAAATTGTTGCGAATCCAGAATCCCTTCAAAGTCCTGCCGATAGGAAAACACCAATCCAGCAATGCTGAGATTAGCCAACAAAGCACCCAATAACCCGTAAAAAATATTTTTCAGAATAAAGGGTCGACGAATAAAAGGACGTGTGGCTCCCACTAACTTCATGGTATGAATAATAAAGCGTTGCGAGTAGATCGCAATCCGGATGGTGTTATTTATCAGTGTTGAAAAAATAAACAGCAACAGAACAGAAAAAACCAACAGGAAAAAACTAATACGCTTTACATTTTCGTTGATAATTCGCACCAAATCGCGCTGATAGTAGACTTCTTTAACTTGCGGATAAGCCAGAAAACTATTCTCCAAAATAGCTAAACTATCCTGCTGCATATAGTCGGCATGCAACTTCACATCAACCGATGAAAATAATGGATTGAAGCCTAAAAAACCAACGAAATCTTCGCCCAGCTCCTTGGTCAATTGTTGGGCAGCCTCTTCCTTATCGACATACTTAGTCGCTTTCACATAGTCGGTGGCACTTAGTATTTTTTGAAGGCGCAAGATCTCCGCTTCACGCACATCATCATTCAGCACCAAGGTAAACCCAACATGCTCGCGTACATAATCCGACAAGCGCTCCGCATTCAGGATAAGCAAAGACATCATGCCCACCAAAAACAAAACCAAGGTAATGCTGATGGTTGACGTCAGATAAGATTTGATTAATCGACGTTTAAGCCTCGCTGGACGTTTCTTCTTCATTTCTCGTCTTCTTTTTAAATTCGACAAAGCCAATAGCCAACAAGGCAAAAATAAGAATCAATGAACTCGCCAGAGACACCTTATTACCGAAGACATAAGATTGGGGCTCAAATTTAAACTCAATTTGATGAACGCCCTGCGGAACCGGCATGGCCCGCAGCACATAATTGGCCCGCACGTAATCTACCAACTCACCATCCAAGTAGGCATTCCAGCCTTTAGGATAATAAATTTCGGAAAACACAGCCAGCGGCGTTCCCTTGGCAACAGTGGCTTCGTACTTCAAATAGTTGGGCTGATATTCTTTCAACTCAATCGTAGGTTGCTCGCCCGAGTCAAGACTCACTCCGGTAAGCGCATCCGAGAAGCGTCCATCAATGATGGCTTCAGTTGCCGGATCAAAAGCATCCAGCGCAGCAATTTCTTCATCGGCATTTTCTACCAAGCTGATATCCTCCACAAACCAAGCATTGCCCAAAGCTTGTGAATTAAATAATGGTCCGGCTTTCGGATTGTAAATGACATATCTGGTGTTCAACATATTGAGTACATCAAGCCCGTCAAAAACAGCTTCGACATCTGCTTGTGTTTCCGCTTTTTGCAAACGCGAACCGAGTGCTTGTATTTCCGGAGAGATCTGAGATTCAATCAATTCCTGATAACGCTGCATTTTGGCCCCATGATAACCACCAATGGAATGATGGAAATAGGAAGTTGAAGCATCGTTAAACGGACTGACAGCAATGTTTAGCACCCGGTATTCCTGGCTTTTGTCCTTCAAAATTTCCTGATCAGCCACACTTGGCGTAAACGGAACTTCGGCTTTTCGTGCAGCAATGAAATCATCGCTGTTCAAATAACGTTTATTCACCGGCCATAGGTCAACGAAAATCAATAAGGCCCAAATAAGCAAAGCATAAGTTGCTTTAATTTTTTGTTTGAGGTACAGCCAAATCACACCGGCAGCAATAGTAACAAAAAGGAAGGTTTTAAATGCATCGGTCCGTAAAACCATGCGTCGGTCGGCACGCAATGCCTCCATGAGCTGATCGGGCCAGCCTGCCTGCACCAATCGGAGATCAGAGGGCGTGCGAAAATCGCCGGCCAAACCGGGAAGTACCGCAAACACCAACGCCAAACCTCCCACAATAAACCAGGCATATTTCAATTTCTGAGTTAACTCTTTTTGATTCTGACGATTCAGATACAGCTCCTTCACCGCTAAAACACCCATCAGCGCCATGGCAAATTGCTGAATGACAATAATATTTTTCACATCGCGAAACTTGTTGTACCATGGAAAGTAGTCGACCATAAAGTGACTCAAGAAACCGAAGTTTTTCCCCAACGATAACAGAAAAGAAACCACGACCACCGCAACAATCCACCATTTATCTTTTCCCTTCAACACAAACAAACCCAGCACAAACAAAAAGCAAAGCACCGCGCCGTAATAAAACGGAGCACTCGAGATGGGTTGCGTTCCCCAGTACAAAGGTAGGTTTTGACTAATTTGCCGGGCTTGCGCTTTGCCCTGATTCTTAGCGAAGAACTGATACACCTCCGACTCTTCGCCCAAAGGTTCAGCCATTCCACCGCCTTTAAAACGAGGAATGAAAGCGGTCATCGCTTCTCCAAAATCATAGCTATAATCCAGGATATAACTTTTATCAAGCCCTGAAGTTTGGTTGTCATCGGTTGACGTTAATTCCGACTCACCACGCATAGAATATTTCCCATATTCATAAGTGGTAGACAAACGCGAGAAATTAGTCCCAACAGCCAACAAAGCCGCTAACAACAATAGTGCAGAAGTTTTCAGAAAAGAAGGAAGTTTTTTTTCTTTGATCGCTGCAACCAAATAAGTCAGACCAATGATGACCACCATTATTCCCGTATAATACGTCATCTGCGGATGATTGGCACTCAGCATCCAAGACAACGAAAACGCGGCCAGCAAACTCCCCCAAAAGGCATTTCGTTTATAGGCCAACAACACACCGCCAACCACCAAAGCCATATACGTCAGGGTATGAGCCTTAGTCATATGCCCCGCGTCTATGATGACAAAAAAGAACGAAAACAGACCATAGGCGAGCGCTCCAACTGCGCTGACCCAAAGTTTTACCTCCAAAATAAGAAGCAAGGCGAAAAACATGCTAAACATCAAAATCAGGTAGCGTGCCGGACGTGGAATTGCATCGACCAGGCTTTGAACCTTTGCTAGTAAGTTTCCGGGATATTTGGTCGATAACAGGAAAGACGGCATTCCGCCAAACATACTGTTGGTCCAGAGCGCTTCATCTCCGGTTTCTTGCCGGTAGTCGTTTAATTCCTTTGATCCCCCTCTAAAAGTGCTCAAGTCATGTGCATCAAGCTGCTTCCCTTCGAGCTGGGGCGAGAAATATGTAAACGAGATTAAAATAAATAGGAGGATAATTCCAAAACCAATGAAAATATTGCGATTGGCTTTTATCTTTGTCATCATGAATTCAAGCTTATTTGGTTTCAAATTGAAACAAAAGTAAGGAAATAATTACTGAATCCGGCACGAATGGGCATTATCATAAAACAATCCATCAGGGGAAGTATCTGGTCGTATTTAGGCGTCGCCATTGGGTTTGTAACCACAACCTACCTATACACCGAATACCTTAACACCGAGCTGGTTGGGCTTTTTGGACTACTGGCAGCCTACGCAGCCCTGACCGGCCAATTTTTCCTTTTGGGTTTTCAAGGTGTAACCTCTCGCTTGTTTCCCTATTTTCGAGATCGAAACTCCGGACATAATGGTTTTCTCTTTCTAGCCTCGCTGGTTTTCATCATCGGATTTGCCGTTTTTCTGGTCGCCTATTATTGGCTCAAACCCTTGCTAGTTGAAAGTAATCTGGAGAAATCAATGCTTTTTGCCAAGTATGTCCACCTGCTTATTCCGCTAACCTTTTTCACTATGGCCTTCGTGTTTTTGGATTCGTACAACCGAATGCTTTACGATGCTGTCACCGGAACATTCTTGCAGGAATTCGTGCAACGCCTTTTGCTATTTGCCATCGTTGTTTTGTTTGCCACCAACCTCATCAGCCTGAATACATTAATTTGGTCTTACTCGGCTGTCGTCTGTTTGAAAGGTCTGTTTCTCTTTCTGTTTCTATGGCAAAAAGGAGAGATTAATCTGCACTCACAGCTTAACTTCATCACATCAAAACTGAAAAAGGAAATCAGAAGCGTAGCAGTCTACAGTATTCTCGCCAGCCTGGGCTCTATCTTTGTTTTCAATATTGATAAGATTGCTGTAAACCAGTTGCTCGACCTATCGAACACAGGAGTTTACACCATTGCTTTTTACTTCGGAACCTTGGTGGTTATTCCTTCCCGGCCACTACTCAAAATATCGGGGACGCTGATTGCCGATGCCTGGAAACGCAATGACCTGAATCAAATCAAAGACATATACTACAAAAGCTGTATCAACCAATTCATTATTGGCGGTTTTCTATTTCTTGGGATCTGGGCCAATATCGACAACATCCTGGCTATTTTAGGTGAAGACTACCTCCAATCGAAGTGGGTCATCTTTTTCATCGGATTGGGCTATCTGTTCGACATGCTAACCGGCGCCAATGCACAAGTAATTGCCTACTCGAACTACTACCGAGTAGCCTTGGTTTTTATTATCATTCTGATCGTACTGGTGATCAGCCTGCTTTTTCTTCTAATTCCAATCTGGGGCATTACCGGAGCTGGCATGGCCGTGGCTGCAGCCCTGCTCTTGAACAACCTGATGCGGTTTGCCTTTCTGTTTAAGAAGTATAAATATCAGCCTTTCAACAGCAAGTTTCTCTTAATTGCCACCTACTACACAGCCATCTACCTGACACAAATTCTTATCCCTCAGCAAGTTCTCCTCTGGGACATTATCCTTCGGGGAGGATTGATAACACTCGGCACAGCCATATTCATTTATCTGGTTCCGGTATCGCCCGACATCAGCAACATGGGAAATAAGCTCTTTAAAATGCGAATGCGCTAATTCAACTGGAAACGCGTTGTAGCCAGTTACATCTTTCGTTCGGCATACACCGCATAAAAACGCGGTGTCACCGCTCTTAAGATTGAGCGCAGACCGTTGAATTGAAAAGGAGGAACCCACTTTTCACGCGCTTTAATTTCCCAGCCTGCTTTTTCCAGCATCATGTCCAGCTGCCAGCTCTCAAACTCGTGATAATGCTGATCGTAAGGATCAGAGGCATTTCGATACGCTTTTGCAAACCATAGCTTCAAGGGAACAGTGACCACCAATTTTCGGGCTTTTGTTTGCTGCATGATGGAAAAGGGCGAAACCAGATGCTCCAGCACCTCAAAGGCAGTGAGCACCTCGTAGTCATAATCATTCACCTTCTCGGGCTCTAAATCAAAATCGAAACCATGTCCACTTTGAGTTTGATAATCATGAGCGGATATGTAGTCAGATAATTCATTCGGGGTACCTAAATCCAAAATCCGAAGCTCTTTCGAAAGGTGTTTATTCAGAAATGCCTCGGTTTTCTCAAACCGAAATAACTTGAGTTTATTCATGGTAAATCGCTTGCAATTTAAGTTTGTCTTTATCCCAATTGTATTTCTCAACAACCAACGGACGCCCCTTTGCAAATGCATCCAAATCATAGCCTCCATCAATAATCTGCTGCATCACCCCAGCTAACTGATTGATATCCGAAAACGGATAAATCCATCCGCCGCACGTCTCTTTTATTATCCTCTCAATGGGTCGGCAGTTGGATGCCAAAATTGGTTTTTCAGTATAGAGGTACTGAAATAGTTTATGTGGAATGGTCGTGTCGGTATGATCACTCTTGACATGCGGTATAAGCGCCACATCAGATTCGGCAATCAATTTCAATAATTCCTGTCGATCGCGCCACCCATAAAAGCATACGTTATTCTCAATATTCAGCTCCCTGGTCAGCTCCTGTAATTTTCTCAAGTAACGCCCGGCTCCTACAATCCGTATCTCAAAATTCCCCGACTGTACTCGCGCTGCAGCCTGAAGCACATACTGCAAGCCACGATGATAAGTCACTCCGCCTCCATAAACAAATCGGATTTTAGAATCAGGCTTAAGATGCGATTCAAAAGCAAACTCCTCCAGGTTTTGTGTATTCGAAACAACGTGCACCTTTACTTCATCCACCCCCAAAGCAACTACCCGCTCTTTGGCTTCGTCAACCACCACAATCACCTCATCTGCACGAAAAAGGTATTTTTTTTCATAGGCTTTCCATTGCCTGACCGAAAACAGTAACTTGCCCAAAAATGTTTTAGTATGTTCTGAAATTTTCAGTAATGCAGGCCAGTTTTCATGCAAGTCCAATACGAACCGCGCACCAAAGCGCTTTTTAATTTTGAAACCAACGGCAGCTAAAGGCAAATCATGCACATGAATAGCATCATACTTATAATCAGCGAACAAACGACAAACACGTTTATTCCAGAAATAAAAATAGAACGGAAAAGCCAAAGCCCCGACACTTGATTTGCGCACAAATTCGCTAATCTCAAACCGATGAATAACCGTTGAACCAAAGCTATTTGTTTTTTTATTTCCTTTTGTTTTCAGGCATGCAATATGTACTTCGTGCCCATCTTCCTGCAGCGAATGAATCTCATTCTCAACTCGGGTATCCGGTGGAAAATTATTTTCCAGCAACATCAATATTTTCATAGAACAATCTCCTGTACTAATTTTTGGGTAAGCTCCCTTCGGGAATATTTTGTAGCTCGATCCCGGTTGATCTCAAAGCTTCCTTGCAAATTTTGCGTCAACATCTTTTTTATGCCTTCCGAATCGCTATAATCAAACAACAGGCCACATGCCGTCTCCATGATCACTTCCCCCAGGTCACCCCCCATCGGCCCAATGGCTAGCACCGGTTTCCCAGAAGCCAGGTATTCATAAAACTTACCGGTAACAATCCCCTTATTATTCTCGATTTTGGGAATGATCAGTAACTGAATTGAAGATTTCAGCAAATAGCTAACAGACTTGGCATGATCGACATAACCGACCAGATCCAACTCAATCAACGGAAGTTCGTGCCGAATTCGATCTATAATTACCGGAGGTATATTTCCAACCAAACGAAATAAGATGCCCTTTTGCTGTTGTTCATCCAATTCACGAAGAGCTCTCAACAAACCGTCCATGTCATAGGCTGTGGAAATCGTTCCGGTATAGGTTATCACAAACTTGTCATCACTTACCGGCACTTTTACGTCAAAGTCATCTTCGTCATAGCCATTAGGAACCACTAATATTTTAGAACCAGTTGTGCCTCCTAGTTTTTCATCGAACAAACGCTTTAATGCCTTACTTACCGTTACAATCTGGTCTGCCGCCTGAAGTACTTTCAACTCCAGCACCTGATCCCTTCTCTTTGCCCAAGAGCTTCGATAAAGTTCGCCATAATAATAAATATCCGTCCAGGGATCGCGCAAATCAGCTATCCAACGAATACCAAGTTGTCTTTTCAGCTTCAATCCTATCATCTGAGTCGAATGCGGCGGGCTGGTGGTAATAACCGTATCAATCTGATGCTCCCGAATCAGCTGTACAGCTTTCTGATAAGCGAATCGATTCCAGCCTTTTCGAGGGTCGGGAATAAAAAAGTTTCCGCGAACTACTTTGGCCACTTTCTGCAAAACGGACTCTTCTTGCTGGTTCGAAAATCCACCATAAGGAATTTCACCTTTACCAATCAGCTTTTTGTATAAATCATATAGCTCAACGGTTTTGGTTGTATAAACCAACAGCTCGTCTGCCACCTCATCTTTTAGACTCTCATCGCGCTGAGCATAGCTTGCCCGCCCCGGATCAACAGTCAGCACAATGGGCTGAATTCCAAACGACGATAAATATTTGGTGAATTTCAGCCAGCGTTGCACACCGGCTCCCCCACTGGGTGGCCAATAATAAGTTATAATGAGGACTTTCTTCATGGATCACTTTGTTGAGCAAATGTAATAATCTTACCTGAATTCCATTATTTTTGTAAAACTATTCAAAATCCTATGCAATTCAACGACCTCAACAAACAATACAAAGCATACCAATCTGAGATTGATGCCGCTATTCAAGGAGTTATTGATTCGTCATCATTCATCAACGGTCAAGAAGTTCAACTACTTGAGAAGGAGCTGGCCAATTTTGCAGGTGTAGAACACGCCATTGCCTGCAGCTCCGGCACCGATGCCTTGCTATTATCGCTCATGGCCTTGAATGTTCAACCCGGTGATGAAATTATCTGCCCGGCCTTTAGCTTCATTGCCTCCGCCTCGATGGCTAGCTTTTACAAAGCCCGCCCGGTTTTTGTTGATGTTTCACCCATTGACTTTAATATTGATCCGGCAAAAATTGAAGCCAAGATCACGCCCCGAACCAAAGGAATTATTACAGTTTCGCTTTATGGCCAATGTGCCGATTTCGATCCGATCAATGCTATTGCGAAGAAATACGGTCTTTGGGTAATTGAAGACGGTGCTCAATCGTTTGGAGCAATTTACAACGGCAAACGCTCTGGCTCGCTAACTGACGTGGCAACAACCAGCTTTTTTCCGGCCAAACCCCTAGGATGCTATGGCGATGGAGGAGCCATCTTCACCAACAACGAAGACATGGCTATAAACTTAAAAATGCTGCGTTCACACGGACAGGAAAAACGCTACATTCATAAACAAATAGGAATTAACGGTCGAATAGACACCCTTCAGGCAGCCATTCTTCGGGTGAAACTAAACTACTTCGAACGTGAAATAGCAACCCGCCAAAAAGCTGCCTATCGCTACTCTCAACTACTGAAAGGCCACGTATTACTGCCGGAAGAAGCTGAAGGCCGTAGAAACGTTTGGGCCCAGTTTACCGTTATGCTTGAAAATCGTAATCAAGTGCGTGAAAAGCTGGCTGAAAAAAATATTCCAACTGCAGTGCACTATCCGGTTATTCTTCCTAAGCAAGAAGCTTTCCGCGACGATGTACTGACAGATGAAAAATATGAAGTGGCCGAATTACTGGCAGAAACCGTTCTTTCCTTGCCTATTCATGGTCTTATTACAAACGAAGAAATTGAATTCGTCGCCCAAACATTAATAGAAGCTCTACAGGAAAACCAATAAGCAGAAAAGAATCTGCAATTTTTTGGTGATTAAAAATAACCGCAGAGGCGGTAAAACGCAAAAAATACAAGGATGACAAACTACTTTGCACACAAAACAGCCCATATTGATCAAGGTGCAATTATTGGATCAGGCACCAAAATCTGGCATTTCTGCCATGTCATGCCTCAAGCCCAAATTGGAGAAGACTGCATTTTAGGCCAAAACGTTTTTGTCGGCGGGAAAGCTCGAATTGGCAACCGGGTAAAAATACAGAACAATGTAAGTATTTACGACTCGGTAATTCTGGAAGACGATGTATTTTGCGGCCCAAGCTGCGTATTTACCAATGTCATCAACCCGCGCTCGTTTGTCGAACGCAAAACGGAATACATGGAAACCCGAGTAAAGAAGGGCGTTTCAATCGGGGCCAATGCTACTTTAGTCTGCGGAATTACCATTGGAGAATATGCCTTCATAGGCGCAGGCGCAGTGGTCACAAAAGATATTAAGCCATACGCCCTGATGGTTGGTGTTCCGGCAATTCAGAAAGGCTGGGTGAGCCGCGCGGGAGCTATCCTGAATGAAAAACTAATTTGTCCTGAAACAGGAGAACACTATCAACTTAAGAACGAGCAACTAAGTTTAAGATTCCCCCTAAAAGAATAAAATGAATACACGAAAAACATTTGGATTAATTGGCGCTGCCGGCTACATCGCCCCCAGGCACATCAATGCCATCAAGGAAAATAACGGACAACTGTGTGCAGCTCTGGATAAATTCGACAGTGTTGGCATTCTGGATCGCTACTTCTCCGAGGCCGATTTTTTTACGGAACCCGAACGCTTTGATCGTTATCTGTATAAACGGCAGCGTAACGGTCAGCCGCTTGACTTTGTGTCGATCTGCTCGCCCAACTACCTGCATGATGCACACATCCGAATGGCACTGCGCAACGGATCGGATGCCATCTGCGAGAAACCACTAGTATTAAATCCATGGAATGTGGATGCCTTACAACAACTAGAAAAAGACACCAATCAACGGATCTACAACATACTTCAGCTAAGATTGCACCCAGCCATTATTGATCTGCGTGAAAAAATCAATCAGGCTCCGGCTGATAAAATCTACGACATCGACTTAACCTACATCACTTCGCGCGGAAAATGGTACTACGAAAGTTGGAAAGGAGACCCGTCAAAATCAGGCGGAATTACCACCAATATCGGGATTCACTTTTTTGACATGCTTCAGTGGATTTTTGGCAAGATGGAGCAAAGCACCGTACACATGCACGAAGCGAATAAGGCCGCTGGCTTTCTACACCTCAAGAAGGCTCGCGTACGCTGGCTTCTGAGCCTCGATTTCGAAGATATCCCTCAGGAAGCGAAAGACAAAGGCATGCGCACCTATCGATCAATAACCGTTGAGAATGAAGAAATTGAATTCAGTGGTGGCTTCACCGATTTACACACCCAAGCTTACCGGCACCTCCTGAACGGACAGGGCTTTGGATTAGACGACGCAAGGGCCTGCATCGAACTGGGACACCACATCCGCAACAGCCAAATTAAGGGACTTTCCGGAGATTTCCACCCACTCTTAAAGCAATAGAAAAGCCGCTTCTGGGGGGAAGCGGCTTTTTGATTTCTGCTGTTAATTTATTTCAATGAGGTCTAGTTCAGAATGTTCTTATACTTTTCGTTGACCAACTCCGGAAGGAATCCGGCGATCAAACCCAAAACCTTCTCCCGCTCAACACGAGACATGGAGATAATTTCCTGATTGTGCAATTGGCTGGCATTAACAACCTGTGCGTTCAGGCTCTCAGGAACAAGCATTTCACCTGTTTTCATCGAACGTGCGCCGAAACCCTTTCCCGTGTTTACATACTTCACTTCGAAGTAATTGGTCCGGATAATATATTCTTCTCCTTTTTTGGTTTCTCTCAACAAAACCTGAACAGGTCTTTTCGATTCTCCATAAGTGATTTCCCAACTTTGCTGGAAAGTCTTGCTTGGTTCAAAGTTTTCTTTAGAGGAAATTCTATAATCATCAACAAAAGTTGATTCGCCGCTAGCCATAACATTTAAAGAACATACAAACAAAGCAACAAATAAGAAGCCGATAATTCTGTTAATCCTTTTCATGACAAATTGTTTTAAATAGTGATTGTTTAACACCGGCAAAAATAGGAAGGGCAAACACCCAAAAACCTGACAAATCACATGTTTCATTTTTGTTAAAAAGAATCAACTTTCAAATTGAAAGCAAAAACTCATTCAATAAATACAAAAATTGACAAAAA
Source organism: Sunxiuqinia sp. sy24 (assembly GCF_052677165.1). Lineage (NCBI taxonomy): Bacteria > Pseudomonadati > Bacteroidota > Bacteroidia > Marinilabiliales > Prolixibacteraceae > Sunxiuqinia > Sunxiuqinia sp. sy24. The sequence continues at coordinate 160,586 of NZ_JBQYLH010000001.1, read as the reverse complement.
AGGAAACTTAAATGAGCTACAGCAAGAGGACAAGCCAAAAACCTTATAGTTTTCAAAAAATATGCTCTAGAACACGTTCTCTTTATTAAAGGGATATACAAAAGCTTTTTTAAAGCAAAAACACAAGAAAAAAGCCAAATGAATTTCAGGTTTCAAGCAAGAGAAGAAAACAACTTTCAATTTGAAAGCCAAAACATCGATCTCAACAATACAAATGACACGACACGAAGCACACGACACATATATTGTTCACCTCGCAAGCCCAAAACTACAATCTAAAAGCATTTCCCCCTATTTTATCTCACAATGACAAAAAAAGCCCCATGAGTCATCATGGAGCTTTGAGTTTGCAAGGTCAATAATCCTGCAATTACTTTTTCTTCTTCTTAATCACAAAATAAACACCTGCGCCAAGAACAATCACAGCAGCTATACCAACAATAGCTGTAGTATTGCTGCCACTAGTCTCTTCTTCGGCTTCATAAAACACCGGATCCATATCATCAATCGACAGGGTATCCTCCATTTCAAACAAGTCTTCTTCCTGCGCCTGTGCTACCACAGGACTAAATGCTCCAACGGCCATCATACCGAACAAAGCTAAAATCAATAGTAATCGTTTCATCTTATTCTACTTTTTAGTTATTATCGTTTTAGATACTAATCAATCTCTTCGTTAAAGATTCGGCAGATCGCACTGATTGCCATCCTCTCCTTTTCTCTTTGTTTCTATTCCATGCTATTGAGATACTCCCAATATTTATCGACAATCTCCGGATGCGACTCCTGATACGTTTCAGCCAATGCTCGAATAGCTGGTTTATAACGGGGGTTTAGCCGCAAGCATGTTTTTAGCAACTCTCGAGCTTTCTCTGGCTGCACCTGATCGTAAACCTTAGCCAACTCAACGTAAGCACTAAAATACTTCGGATTAACGTCGAGCAAGTGCTCAAAATAATGCCTCGCAACCACCATGTCGTCTTCCTGGAAAGCCAGCTGCCCCATCATCTTCAAGGCAGGCTCATAGTTTGGATTCACATTCAAGGACCTCACAAAGGCTTCTTTAGCCTCGTCGTCTTTTCCCTGCAAACTTAAACTTTTTCCTAATCGATAGTAAATATGCTCGTCTTTTTTATAGTGTATCAAGGCTTCCTTAAACCGCTCTTCAGCCTGAAGATAATCCCTACCCCAAAACGCTTCCACCCCAAAATACGAAGCTTTTGACTTGCGCCTTACAACGGCACAAACAGGCACATCATCTACCTTAACCACATGAATGGTTCCTTCGGGCGGAAAATTGCCATTGCGCAATTGCTCCGGTCGAATATAGCTATTTCCTACTATGGCATAATCCCAATTCTTATCACTCCGAAATTGATATTGAAAATAGTCAAACCGCAGATTCGGATGATCTTTCAAATACCACTTCACCGGAAAGTTGCTCCCAACAACAACCCTTCCCTTTAACTTATTTCGATCCAGATAATTTCCCAACCATTCGGCCCCACTGCGCATAGAATGATAATAGTAGTCGGATTCATACTCGCCATACGCTCCTTTCAAGCCGCCCACCAGCTGATTGTAATACAAATAATAATAAGGATGCGCCTTAACCATAAACCGAACAGGGTGCACCAACGCTACCACAAAAAGAAGCAACACAAGCCGTTTCACCCATTTCAACTTCATCCGCACTAGCGCCTCATTCAAGCCAACTGCCGCCAAAATCACCAAGCCAGGATAGATAAACTGAAAATGGCGCCAGGCGCCATACAAATTTGAATCTAGCAGCAACACCCATAAAACAGGAAATCCGCTTGTAAAGATCAAAAATACATACGTCAACCGGTGCTTCTCGCGAATGATGGACTTACCATAAATCGCAAATAAAATCAAGCCTCCAAAAATCACCAAGGGAATGGTGATTAACAAGTATTTAGGCAAATAATACCACGGCTTAAAATCAGACCAAATAAATTGACCACCAAAGATCTGACGAATGGTGGTCGGAAAATCGGTCATCACCTGATACGATTCCCATGGGTTGACCAACGGATTTTGAAGAGCATAAGGCCAAAGTAGAAGCCCAAGCAAATAACCGGCGGCAGAGAACACCACCAATTTTATAAAAGTCCGCTGAATGTCAGCCCATTTTACCTGCCTCCGGTCGAAGAACTCAATCAAATAGAAGAGCACTCCGGCGAAGAGCAGATAAAAGGCTAATAAGATTCCTCCTGCCCTGATACTGACGGAAAAAGCAATACTCGCAATTAAAAGTGAAATCGAAATCGTTGAGCGTGGCTTAAAACTGGCATAGGTTAATTTCAGTGTAAAAAATACACCGGCAATATAGGCCAGAGCAAAAGGAATGTCTTTTAAATTATTTTGTAAATGCCCCAGAAAACGGGGCGAAACTGCAAAAAGCAACAAGGTAATGACTCCGGCACGGTAGCCCTTGAGCCAAACCGCAAACACGGCCGCCACCATGATACACAGCCAACCAATAAAACTGCTGAACAGATGGCGAAAGCCATAAACATCTTCAATACCCAACCAGTGAATTAAAATGGTCGCCATATTGTCGGGAGCCTGCCCGTAATACTGAAGATGCGTTTGGGGTGTATTCAAGGCATCACGGTCTTTGCCGAAGGTGGCAAAGTACTCGTACACCTCTTCCGAATGCAAATAATGAACCTCCTCATCACCTGAAATACCGGCATCGCGGCTGATGAACAACAAGCTCACCAGCATAACAAAAGCCGAAACATAAAACACTATTTTCAGGTGACGTTCACGCATGCTTATTAGTCTTCAGATGAATAAATTGTTTTGATAAAATAGAGTGGTCGTTTCTGCGATTCCTTATAAATCCGATAAACATATTCGCCAACAACCCCTAAAAAGATCAGCTGAATAGAACCTAAGAAATAAATGCTTAGCACGGTAGAAGACCATCCTAACAGTGCAAATCCCATAAACTTAGCGACCAGCACATAAATCCCAGCCAACAAAAACACAACGGTTCCTATCAAACCTAAAATAAGGCACAAGCGAATCGGGAATTTGGAAAATGAGAAAATGGCATCGGCAGCCAGCAGAAAAAGTTTGCCGAGCGTCATTTTGGGTTCACCCTGCAACCGATCTTCACGAACATAGTCAACAAATCCCTGTTTAAACCCAACAAAACTGCGCAAGCCAGGCAAATACCGAACCCGCTCTTCCATCGACAAGAGGGCCGTCAATGCTTTGCGATTCATCATTGAAAAGTTGCCGGCATTCTCCAACACTTCCATATGAGTCATTACCTTAAACAAGCGATGAAACACCCCGGTCATCCAGTTTTTTGCCCTATTCCCTTTGCGGGCCAAACGCCGGCCATTCACAATATCGTACTGATCATGAACAAGCTTTTGATACATCTGCAGCAGCAACTCGGGAGGATCCTGCAGATCACCATCCATCATAGCAACATATGCGCCCGAAGCATTTTCGAGCCCGGCCGTAAAAGCGGCCTGATGACCAAAATTTTTGGACAGCTGGATGACCTTTATCCTTCGGTCTTTTTGCTGATGACTCACCAGTTTCTGCAAACTGCTGTCCGCACTTCCATCATCAACCAGGATCAACTCAAAGTCATCCGGGATTTGCTCCAGCGCTTTAATTGTCCGGGGAACTAATTCATCAATAAGCTCTTCTTCATTGAAAATTGGAATGACTAGTGAGACCATAGGCTATTTTTTAGTTTACACAATTCATACCACTTTTTTAGGTTGATAGGGGAAGCAATTTGCCTCCCCTATCTTGGTAAATAGTGGTTTAATTGGCTTAGGTAATATCAAGCTTTGTGTGCTGTTCCTGGTTCAGGAACAGGAAATTCCATGTCTACCGGACCAAATTTCATTTCCTTTGGTCCCAAATCCATATCTGATTTAAAAATCTCATCCCAAGTCACTTTCTGACCAGTATAGGCCGCCGTACGCCCCATAATTGCGGTCAAGGTTGAATTGGCGGTTTGCTCCGCTTCATTCACATACTCACCCGTACGAATAGCATGAACCAAATGCATATGCTCCTGCACATAGGGTGGAATTTTCACCTTCGTCATTGGCTGACCATCCTCTCCTTCCGGATATTCGAATTGCCACTTCACCGTTCCGTCTAGATTCCAAATGGTATTTTGGCAATTAGTATATCCTTCGGTGCCCATAACCATTTCGCCGGTTCCATTGGCACAATTATCAATCTGACGGCTCATACTGTGTGAACACACACCGTTTCCGTAATCAAAGTCAATGCTGAAAAAATCGTACTGATCCCCAGTCAAACGGCGGGCACGGCCACCATAACCAATCGCGCTTTCGGGCTCCTTCCCAACAAACCAGTTAATAACATCGATGTTGTGCACGTGCGTATCCAGAATATGATCGCCACACAGCCAGCAGAAGTTATTCCAGTTTCGGATCATGTAAGTCATATCATCCCAGCCCTCTTCGCGGGTGCGAAACCAAACGTGGTTTTGATTCCAGAACGCTTTGGCTGATGTGATTTTTCCGATGGCTCCGTTAGCCACCTGTTTAAAAGTCTCAATATAATCTTCCTGATGACGACGCTGTGTGCCAGTAACCACATTCAAGCCAATAGCTTCAGCCTTTTTAGCCGTAGCAATTACCGAACGAATGCCCACCGGATCGACAGCCATTGGTTTCTCAAGAAAAGCATGCTTCTGCTGCTTCACCGCTTCTTTGAAATGCTCAGGTCGAAATTGCGGTGGCGTGGCCAGCAATACTACATCCACTTCTTCCAAAACCATCAGTTTTTTGTAAGCATCAAATCCCACAAAACAATTTTCCTCCGGAATGGGTCTTTTAAAGCCAGCAAATCGTTCCCGACAGGCATCAATTTTATCCTGAAAAACATCGGCCAACGCAACAATCTCCAGGTCGGGACCTGCGCTTATAAAGTTTATGGCAGCACCGGTGCCCCGATTCCCAACACCAACCAGGCCAGCACGTAGCTTTTTGCCTGCCGGAGCCGCCTTCAGAATTGGCGGCAACCCTAAGGTCCGAATATCTTTGGTGTTTTTACATGAAGACAAAACTGCTCCGGCTCCAATTACGCCAATTCCTGCGAATGCTGTGGCTTCCAAAAACCGACGCCGATTAATATTTTTTGATTTATTAGTCATGGTTCAATTGTATTTTATTGCTCAATTATTTCATCTACTTCACACACTACGCGGAACCCAACTTCAACGACATCAGAGTACCACCAAATTGATTTTGGCATCTGTGGGTCAGTCATCAACCACGCTTTGGTTTTCGTAAAGTCGCGGGCAGCACTCCGCACGTCTTTCGCATCACTCTTAAATGATCCGCCACGCACCACATGCTCCCGACCTTTCTTAGGCCCTACGGGATTAACCACAAGTTTCTCTTTGGCATATTCCTGGTAAATCGTCGGATCGTAATAATCCAGGCAGAATTCCGCCACATTTCCCGAAAGGTTTTTCAGTCCAAAGGCATTGGGCCAAACGGCCTCCGGATCTTTAGTCTTTCCATCGCTGTTCAGCTCATAAGCAACATAGGAGTTGATGATCGCTGTGTCGGGCGAAAAGATCTTTCTGAAAATTCCAGTTTTCGAATAATCTTTCGGACTTCCCTCAAAGGAATAGGGCGTTTCTTTTCCAGCACGGCAGGCATATTCCCACTCGGCTTCAGTAGGAAGACGATATTTTTTACCCGTCACCTGGCTCAGCCATCGGCAATACGTGTTTGCTGCTTTCCAACTCATGGTAATTGCTGGTTTTGAGCCACGCCCCCAGCCTTGATCCGGCGCACCCCATGGAGGCGTCGGCCCCGTAATGCCATCTACTTCTTCATCAACATCAACGGCTTCTTTCCGTCCTTGCGATGAAGTGGCATTGAAAAAGGCCAGGTATTCATCCCAACTCACCTCTACTTTCCCCATCCAGAAGTTAGACACCTTAGCAGTAAAGACAGGCCCTTCATCCTTGTCGCGCAAAGGCTCATCCTTGGGGCTACCCATCTGAAAAGTTCCTCCCGGCACGGCAACCATCGCAAACGACACACTGGTACCCGGAATTTTCTCAGTGAAATTCTCAAACGAACTAACCGGAGTTGGCTCTTGATAAATTTCGGTATCGGCATCAGCAATCTTGCCAAAACTTAAGTTGTGCTCGTGTTTCGCATTCGGATCGTAGTGTCCCACATGCAGGTGACAGTTAATGCAACGCAATTCCTCCTTGCTTGTTACGTAGTACAAGTGCGCATCATCGCCTTCAGGCGAAAGTGTGGTGGGAAATAAGTTCTGGTGACATTTCAGACAAGCATCTTTATAAACAAAGCTTTTTGCGTTTTCAAGCTTTCGCTTTTCTTCCCATTGATAATCGGCGCTGTCCTTAAACAGTAAACCATAGACATCTTTAAAACCATGCTTGGCTTTGGCGGCCAGATGCCCGTGCCCTTTAGGAGGAAGATGACATTCGACACAATGTACAATTACCCCCGCACTGTTATTATAATGCGTTGAAAGTTTCCAACTCTGCTCAGCATGCGGATGAACATGACAAGACATACAATAATCATCAGTTTCAGTATACTCTATTGCCTTGTTTCCTAAATTAATAACGACAAGACATGCAAGAATGCCTATGAATATGAAACCGACATAAATCCTCTTGCCACTCCACATCTTTTTAAACTTCAATTTCATTCAGGTTCGATTATAGTTTTTTGGTAAAATCAGTGAACCGAATCTAAACGAATGCAGTTACCCACCTTTTAACCCAGACTTAGACAATGGTTACTCGTGGGTTAATAAGTGGGTTAATTTCAACGTTTCACACAAAAGATGAAGAATACATCTTACATAAAACAAGACACTTAAAGGATTAATAAAAAAAATTAACCCGATTAAATAAAATTGAGATCATGATTTGAGAAGATCATCAAAAGTAAGCTCTAATTTCTCTCCATAAAGCTCTTCATAGAGCGATGCAAACTTTTCGTAGGTGTATTTTGCGGTGTTCAGGTTATCCTGAATGACCAAAGCACGAAGTTTATAAGATAACGCCTGATCATTAACTGGGTCGGTAACCAATATCCGATCCGCCAGTTTCAAAATCAACTCATGATCATTATCAGGCTCTAAGAGATGAATAAATTTCAACAGATTATCGACAATATTATTCCCTACATTGCCTTTATAGTCATCGAGCCAATCGTGCGATTCATCTTTAAATACTTCCCCTCCGCGAATGATTTTGTAAAAGTCCAGGTAAAAATCCGGATCCTTATCCTTATTTTCATTGAGCAACTTCAAGCATTGCACATAATCGCAATAAACAGCCTTACTGAATTGAATGGTCCAACGATCGACATTAAAGACAACCTCCACCATATCCAAGCGCTCTAAAATGATCCGTAACTTACGGATTGTCACCCCACGACTATTTTTTGCATTCTGATAGCTTAAATCAGGCCAAAGAATACGCGATAACTCTTTCGTCGATATGCCCTTGCGATTATGCTGCGAATAAAGAAGGATAAGCAAAAATAGCTGCTTAATCTTTGGAGTAAACTGCCCTGTAATATCAGCCCCGTCAGCATCAACTACCTGAAAGTCACCAAAAAGCTGAATGAAATTCTTATCCGGGTAATCATACTGGGTATCATCGAGTTCCTTGAGTTTATCCAATGGCAAGAAGCGTTTGCGCCCCAATCGTGCAGGCAGCTTCAAATAAACCAACAGCAAGGCGATCAGAGCAAGAATAATTATCCCAACTTTAGATAACAAAGGATAACGCAAAAACAAGTTCCGGCTTTGGGCCAAATCGACCAAGTCTTTACTCAGACTCCAAATTTCCTCCTCGCCAAGCGTCCGCGACCAAATCACCAAATCATCTATTTCACCATCCATATGAGCACTGGCAGCATAACCAGCCATTCCCAAATAGATATTTTCGCGGCCTTTGTAAGTAGGATGTCCCAACGACCGACTATCCAATTTCCCATCGACAAAAATAGCCTGCTCTCCGGTTAACTTATTGTACCTCCACACCAAATGATACCATCGCCCTGCTTCAATAATGGTCTTACCTTCCAGGTCATTGGAATAAAATCCGAAATAAGGTTTCCGGTTACGAAGCACCAAGTGAATGGATTGCTGATACGAACTCCCCTTGGTTCCGATAATACTGATATCTCGATTATCTTTGTCGTATGCCCCCACTTTCACCCAAGCCGAAACGGTAAAATCATGATCCCGAAGCTTGAGATCTTCAGCTTTGGGAAGCTCAATGTAGCTTTCACGCTCGAAGACAGATACCATACCACGCCGAGGATCGTTCTGGTAATGCACACCAACGTCCTTCCCATTAAACCCATTGATACTGTAATCAATAGCACCATTATCAAAACTATAATAAGCCTCCAGGCCCTCGGTGATCTCCAACGGAACTGCCACAAAATGTTGCAACTTATTTTGCTCCGGCTCTTCAAAAACTACGGTTTCGGGTTTAAACTGATAGCCCGGGCTCTTAGGCGTTAAGCTTAACGTTTCGCCAGGTCCTACCGGGAAACAATACTTCCCACTGGTCAAACTGTTCGTTCCTTCCCAACTCACATAGTTCAGAGTCTGTGCATTAAAAGTCACCGTTCCCTTTATCGTATGAAAGCTTCGCAACTGATACAAAACCTGAATAATCCAGCTCTGATATCGATCAAGCATAATGAAGTTAGGTGTTTTACCCGTACTTTTCCAAACGTTTTTAACGTGCTCTATGAGGTAAGGATTTTGGGTTGTATTGAAAAACGAATCGTCCGGACGGCCGGCTCGCTTGGGGAAATTATAGTCATTATAAATCAGCAGGTTATTTTTGGGGTCACCTTTAAGAAATTCACCAATAAAATCGGGAGCTTCTAAAATAGAAAAGTACGGCTCAACAGAATAGTCCCATACATAATGCAACCAATCCGGGCTATTCCGATGTTCTTGCATCATAAAAATAACAACCCGTTTGCCGGTTTCAACCATGTTTTTCAATGTTGGCCATTCATCGTCATCATCATGAATATAGAGGTAAGGGTGAATGCCAGACTCCTCAACAATCTTAGTTAACTCATTGGCATTAACATTAAAGTCAAGGAACAAAGTCAGGATCTTATCCGGTCGGCTTTCCAGATGTTTCCGAATTAAGATCAGCTGCTCAATAAATGGGCTTGATTGCCCACGCGCATTCCGAAGCATCAACTGGCTCTGCTGCCGCTCCCATTCCAGATAAAACCGAAAGCCTCCAATGTTCGAGTCCAGCAATTGCTGAACAGATTGAGTCTCTTTTAAAGTCGCATCGGTTCCTGAGAAGTTTGAAATGACAAAGATACTTTCATCATAATGCTTAAAGACAACGTCTTCAGCAGCCATTACAGGCCATGAGGAGAGCCATAATGAATAAAATAGGAAGATATATCTTATCAGTTGCTGTCTTTTCATAAATTTAGAAACAAACACGATTCAGATTTAATCAAACAAAGATATAAAAAGGCTTGATTCATCACGATAGGTTTCAAGTAGGATTGCAAGGTATCATAAATCGGTCCATTTTTTCAGGAAAGTGAAAAAAGGAATGATAATTTTTCTATTTTTGTGCCTTCGAAGGGCTGTTAGCTCAGTTGGTTTAGAGCATTACCTTGACAGGGTAGGGGTCACTGGTTCGAATCCAGTACAGCCCACATAGTTACAACGATTAATTGGATGGCGAGTAACAAAATAGTAACAAATTTCGACATTGTTACACAAGTGAAAGCTATTCAACTTCAACATTTACCTCTCTCCTTATTCTTTTCAGAAATTTGTTTTGTAAATCTTAAACTGAATTGGGACAAACTAACTAAAAACTAAGTGGGTAGATTATTCATTAATGCAATCAGGACCAATATCTTGGTCTATGTATAAATATTAATCTATAGAGGAAAAATTTCACACCCGATACACTTCTGAATTATCTTCTTAACTCCTTTATTTTTGCATTGAAAGATTCACCCGCTACATTGGTAGAGTTGCAAAATCCGGATTGACCTAGCGGCTTGGTCAAATTAGTTCAAAACAAGCAATCCGGTAACCGAAATCAACAAACAAACACAATCGCCGTTGGTCCATGAACTCTGTTAGTGAGCCTACTGAAAACCACGGATCGTGTCTTAAAAAAACTGGAACTTACATCCATCACCATTCACTCTGGTTTGCGACATCCAAGTATGCACCCCAAAAGACAATGCTGCCATCGGATAGATGCTTCCCAAAGCTAGTGAACTGTTAGACATTCACATACTGAACCAGATCAACGAGTTCAAAATCGTGCAACCTCCCTACACTAAGAGATAGGCAAAGATAGGAAATACGGTTTTGGGATATTTAAGTCAAATAGTTATTAAAAATCAAAACCACCTATATTTTCTACATAATACTAGACAATAAGCCCACAGATTTTAGAACTGTACAGTATATAAAAGTTCCCCTATTTCTCCACTCGCATTTCCTTCCGTAGGCAAAAAGCTGGTAACTACGAACTTATCAGCACCAACTGAAGTAATCCCGGGATTGGCGAAGGACGTTGATCCAAGTAGCGTCTGTGGCTGCAAGGTATAATAAAATGCCCCATTGCCAAATAAAAGTCGCCAACTACTCCAATCGCCAGAGGTTATTTGGGCCTCCTGAAGCACATAATTGCCCCCATGATTAAAAGCACTCCTACCTCCAATATTACCCGTATATCCCATCTCCTGAATAGTGAGATTTGACACTTCGTCTTTCCAAGTTCTCCACTCTGAGAAGTTATGCAAAATACCAAACGCCTGTTGATCGCGGATCCCATTGTCATAATAATGATACCCAATTAGAATATGGGATGAGCCTGGACTAGAACCTTCAACTTTTCTAATATCCGGGGTTCCTTCTGCAAGGTTGGAAAAGGTTTGAGATATTGTCTTATCATTGGATGGCTTGTTCTCAACTAAGTCGGCATAGGATGCAAAATATCTGACACGGATATTATTAGATACCTCAATAGGATCTTGCTCGTTAGCAATAAGATATCCATCACCCCATTTCTTAATATCTCCTTGGTGCGACCGATCTCCCAACTCCGTAATATTGGTCCAATTTCTAAGATCATCACTTCCAGCAAGGTAAAGTATGAATTGGTTTGTGTTCGCCATGGCATGATATACCCCAAGATAGATGTACGATTCATCTGCCTTTACTATTCGCAGGACATCCATTACCCGCCCATTATCATCGTTCATATCAAAAGATGGCTGGGTGCTCTCCACGTTATTCAACTTTTCTATTTTCTGCCTAGTAGATATATTCTGAAAAAACCACCAACCATACGCAATACTCAAATTTCTGATGCTGCTCTTTTTCTGAAGTTCAGATATGGGAAAAACAGTCTTAGCTGCATTTAGATCGACGATGGAAGTCCGATAATCCTCCAATGTCATGTCTGCCAACTGCTGAGCACTAAATATATTTGCTTCAAAAAGGAACTTATGCATCATAGCCCCCCAACACAAATCAACATCATCCTTTCCTTGCAAAAAAGAAAGCGCGTCTCCACATCGATTGTCAAGACTTGAAATCAAAGTAGTCCGCATATCTATGTAGTCCATTGACATAACTGTTGGCGCTGAAGCCCATTCTGTGTAAAGCAAGGTTTTCGCTAAGATATTTTCATTCTCAAGAGGAGTCTGCTCTGGCAATCGATCATCGTTCTGTTTAGAACAGCCAACAAAACCAAGAAAGAAAACGAATAATATGCAGATAAAATTCTTCATTGTAACAATTGTTCTATTATAAATAGGATGATGCTATAAGAAAACATTACCCAACGGAGGTTTTAGTCCTCCGTTGGACTAGATCTTATGACCTCCAGGTAATATACATTACAAGCCACTATCCATCTATTTATTCCCTATTTTTCATTTGAAAATGAATAAGGGAAGTCAGCTTCCTTGGTTCCACGTTCTTTGTTGGGTTTTTCACCCATTTCAAAATTGATTGTGGCTCCATTCATCAATTCATCGTAATTAAAATAATTCTTGCTGTACGATTTTCCGTTTAGTTTGATGGACTGAATGTATCGGTTATCGGCACTATTTTCAGGCGCATTAATCTCAATGGTCTTCCCATTTTCAAGGCTCACCGTAATCTTCTTGAACAATGGTGCTCCAATCACATATTCCGGAGTCGCCGGTGCCACCGGGTAAAAGCCCATCGCACTAAACACATACCAGGCCGATGTTTGCCCGTTGTCCTCATCACCGCAATAACCATCCGCCTGAGGCGTGTACAGACGATCCATCACTTCGCGCACCCAGTGCTGCGTTTTCCATGGCTGTCCGGCGTAGTTGTACAGGTAAATCATATGCTGAATAGGTTGGTTACCATGCGCGTAGTTACCCATATTCATAATCTGCATTTCGCGAATTTCATGAATCACTTGTCCGTAGTACGAATCATCGAAAATTGGAGGAACCACAAAAACAGAGTCTAGCATGGTCACAAATTCTTGCTTACCCCCCATATCAGGTCAATCAACCCCTGCACATCATGAAAGACCGACCAAGTGTAGTGCCAGCTGTTTCCTTCGGTAAAGGCATCGCCCCATTTAAATGGGCTGAACGGTGACTGAAACGAACCATCCTCGTTGCGTCCACGCATCAGGCTGCTTTCCTTATCGAACACATTCTTATAGTTCATGGAGCGTTTGGCAAAAATTTCAATTTCGCTTTCCGGTTTTCCCAATGCTTTTCCAAGCTTGTAAACACAGAAATCGGCAAAAGCATACTCCAGGGTACGGGCAACATTCTCGTTGACACCAACGTCGTAAGGCACATAACCCAACTCATTGTAGTAATCAACGCCATAACGGCCAACCGAATTCAGCGGACCTTCATGCGTGGTGTTCTTAACCACCGCATCCCACAAAGCATCGATGTCGTAACCACGGGCGCCTTTCAAATAAGCATCAGCCACAATGGTAGCCGAGTTGGAGCCAATCATGCAATCGCGATGACCGGGACTGGCCCACTCAGGCAAAAAGCCACTTTCCTTGTAGGTATTGGCCAGGCCTTCCTGGATTTTCTCATTCAACTCCGGATACATCAGGTTGAAAAAAGGAAATACAGCCCGGAAAGTATCCCAAAAACCATTGTCGGTGAACATATATCCTGGCAACACTTCGCCATTGTAAGGACTATAGTGTACCACCTCGCCATTGGCATCGTACTCGTAAAACTTGCGGGGGAAAAGCAACACCCGGTATAAAGCAGAATAAAACGTTTTGATTTGGTCATCCGTGCCGCCCTCAACTTTAATGCGCGAAAGCTCCTTGTTCCAAATTGATTCGCCTTTCGCTTTTACTTCATCAAAAGAGTCGTTGCCCAGTTCCTTCAGGTTGCGTTCAGCTTGCTCGTAGCTGATAAACGATGAGGCCACACGGGCATGAACCTTCTCCCCTTTCCGGGTCTTAAACTGAACGGCTGCACCAGCATGCTCATCTTCCAACTCGCTTTTTCCTTCAACCACTTTGTCTTTGCTCCAAACATCGCTGGTAACAAAGGGCTTGTCAAAAACCACCACGAAGTAGTTTTTAAAGTTATCTGGCACCCCGCCACTGTTACGGGTTGTATAGCCAATAATTTTATTCTCTGAAGGAATCAGTTTCACGTACGATCCCTGGTCAAATGCATCAACCAAAACGTAGGCATCTTCCGTTTCGGGGAAGGTAAAACGAAACATCGCTGCCCGCTCTGTAGGAGTAATTTCCGTCACCACGTCGTAGTCGGCCAGGTATACTTTATAGTAATGTGGTTTGGCGGTTTCTGCCTTGTGCGAAAACCAACTTCCGCGTTCATACTCATCAATAACCAATTTACCGGTCATCGGGAAAAGCGAAAACTGTCCATAATCGTTAATCCACGGGCTGGGCTGGTGTGTTTGTTTAAAGCCACGAATTTTGTTGGCATCGTAGCCATAAACCCATCCGTCTCCCATCTTATTGGTTTGTGGGGTCCAGAAATTCATCCCCCAAGGCAAAGCTATGGCCGGGTAGGTATTTCCGTTGGATAATTTGAATTCTGAGTCGGTACCCATCAGGGTATTCACATAGTCAACAGGTTGCAACTTTTGTGCGTGAGCATCAAGAAAAATGACACTACAAAGAAAGAAAGAAAAAACAATTGATTTTTCATTTTAACAATATGAGTAAATTAAACAACAGGCTCTTAATACCCCTCAGACCAACCGACATTAAAAGCCCTTTATCTTCGGTTACAAATGCCATCCTTCCCTGTATTTATAATGCAGAAATTGCTCCGCTTCAGGCATATTCGGGAAAGTGAGTTTTTCAGAATCAAACTTGAGACTTTGAAAACTAAGTTTTTCTCTTAATTCTGGCCTCAATGAAATGTTTCCCAACAAAACGGTTTCTGTCAGCGGCCCTGCCCACTCATAATTGGATCCTGCTGGATCACCTCCTTTACAAGCTAGTATCCACTCCATCCGATGCCCAGGAGAGGATGGCAGATATGGATCCGGTCTTTGATAAGATCCTTGCAAAGAATCCGGCAGAATCCGATCTCCCAATATCTTACCTTTACTTCCCATATATAGAACTCCACTAGCTCCTAATTGAACATCATTCCCCATGTCCAGCAAACGTGGAGGACGTAATCCACCATCATACCAGGTAAGCCTCAAAGGTGGCATTTCAAGTCGTGCAGGAAAATCATAAGTTACGATGGATCCAAGCGGATAAGTTTCATCATTTACAAGAGTTGAAACTGCCTGAATGCTTGTTGGATATTTTAGCTTCAATGCCCGAAACACCGTATCAAATGAATGACAGCCAATATCTCCAAGAGCACCGGTACCAAAATCAAGCCAACCACGCCATCGAAATGGATGATAAGAAGAATGATATGGACGCAATGGCGCAGGCCCAGTGAAAAGATCCCAATCAAGGCTTTCAGGTACGGGAGGGTTATCTGCAGGGCGGCCTACTCCTTGAGGCCAATAAGTATCCGCAAGACCTCGATTAGGACGATCAGTCCATACATGTACCTCATGAATCGGCCCAATCACGCCATCCCAAATCATTTCCTGCATTCGACGTGATGCATCAGTGGCCTGCCCTTGGTTTCCCATCTGTGTTGCCACTTTGTACTTTTGAGCAGCTTCTGTTAACATCCTGGCCTCATAGACTGTATGAGTAAGTGGTTTTTCAGTGTAAACATGTTTTCCCTGTCTCATTGCTTCCATACTTATAACAGCATGATTATGATCCGGAGTAGCAACTATCACTGCATCAATATCCTTCTGCTCATCCAGCATAATTCGAAAATCCTTGTGCCTTTTCGCTCTTGGATATATGTTAAATACATTATTAACAGATTCATTCCAGTCAACATCACAAAGAGCAACAATATTCTCAGTCTTGGCAACGTCCTCCAGATCTACCCGCCCCATTCCACCAATACCAATGCCTGCAATATTGAGTTTATCGCTTGGTGCAACATGACCTAGCCCAGAAACAGCGTGCGAGGGAATAATAGTAAATCCGCCCAGCACCACGGAGGAGGTGCCAATAAAACCTCTCCGACTCATCGTTTTTGATTTTTTCAACTTCATAAATAAGCAATTTAAGTAACTGTCACTTAATGAATGATTGGAGTGAGTACCAAATTACGAAATGATATTCCGGTATGATCCCCTTGAAGATAAATAGGCCCGGGAGCAAAAACGTCGGATTGAATGGCGCCACCAGTTGCTCCATGAACAGGTTGATTATTTATAATCTTAGTACCATTGAGGATCACGGTGACATGGCGATCACACAAAGTAATATCTAAGCTTTGCCATTCACCAGCTGGTTTCTCGGCTTTGACGACAGGAAGAATTCTGGTAAAAATAGCTCCCATGCTTCCACCCCAGTTTAGAGGACGCTCATAAGAATCTGCCACTTGAACCTCATACATCCCACGTAAATAAACTCCACTATTGCTGCGCGGAGGGGCATTAACTTCAAGCTTTAAATTAAAATCCTCAAACACCTTTTCAGTTCTAAGATTCCCATAACGAATTGGAGGCGCTCCATCCTTCTGAACCGGATTATTAGTTAAAACACCATCTTTAACCGACCAGCCATTTGCCAGATGATCCTCAATCAGCCGCCAACCTTTGAGGTCATTTTGGGTTTCAATCAATTGAGTTGGCTTTCCATACTTGAGTTTTTTCAAGTCCGGCGCAGGAGGGACATCAGGCAGCCTAATCCCTTTAATAAAAACAGAATCCATCCCAAATCCAGAACTCCTAGGGCTGAGATAAAATCCCGTAATCTTCTCACCATCCCTCTTAAGTTCGACCCATGTTGGATAATCTCTTGTAAGTGTCGCATTTCCATGAGTGTCCTTGCCCAAAATCGCTTTGCGAGGATTCCGACCAAGATATAACACATCTCCAGCAACATAGACATAAGGCAAACCGTAAAAAACGCCTCCTCCACCCCACATTAGATCCGCATCTAAATAACCATCTTCCTGCCGCACTTGAAGCCAACCAACGGCATTACTCCCAAAATCAAAGGTCCATTGCCCCAAGAATCCGTCTATTTGATCTTGCGACCCTTCAGTCATAGATTTTGCATCATTAGCATTACACAATGCAGAGATACCAATACATGCAACTAATACTACGAAAATTAAAATTGCTGATGATTTCATAATGTTACGATTTAGTTGGATTTAGTTCATACGAAAATATCCCTTAACGTGTTATTGGTTTTAGTTGGTTAGACTAGCTCAATCCATTTTAATTCTATACTTATTTTGAAGAAAAAACTGATACCCATGGCTCTCTTGACATCAATTCAGACACCAATCGAACTCATATCTAATAGGCCTTCCATTGATACAACATCATAAATCTGGGATTACCCGTTCCTCTGGAAAAGGTTCCATAGATTAAATCCATGAAAACTCATTTTCTTCAAATTAAACTAGAACACTTTCCATTTCTATATGTAGAATATACTATTGAAACTACTCACCATTTTATATCAACCTTAATTCCATCCGGATCGTTTTCAAAACTAAGCAGACCCGTTTTACTTTCCTCATTCCATTCCCATGAGATATTGCTCAGATCTTTTCCTTCATGGTCAAAAACAAGGCATTTTATTGGATTTTCAGGCAACAGGATACGCATAACATTAGTCGTATTCAAAGGGCTTTTTGCGATAAAAGAATAGCTCTCTCGAGTTATTACTTCATCATAAACACGAGAGGCAGCAGCTAGAACCTGTGGGGTATCCTGATGTTCAACTCTATCCACATTAAAAAGGTAAGCTTGTTCTCCCGGCAGAACTATTTTTTCTTTCAGAACGGGCAATTTGGGATCAAAAAGATCAATTAGCCGCCCTTTCTGCACATATGGCTCATCACTTACACTTTCGTCTAACACTGAAATCAAATCATAAGCCCCACGCTCCAGATAAAAGTTATTTTTGAATATCAATTCCCCTGCATCAGCAGTCTCTTCATAAAGCTGTTTAACTACATCGACAAACTCCTTGTCATTACCAGTTTCCAATACAAACTCTTTAGGATCTTGACGAATAACGTATACAGTACCTTCCCCATACCTATATTCACCGCTTTCACTCGTAGATTCAATGCCCAGTTTCTCAAATAGATGTTCTGAAGCCGCTTTGTAATGATTTTCTCCGGTGTTCCACCACTCCTGAACTGACTGAAATGGATCTATATCCCGCCCACAATAAACAAGTACACCTCCGCCCTTTACCCAATCAGCAATATACCCGTGGCCTTTCGGATCTGCCGGCTTCATATTTGAGTAAGACATAATTAAGATCTTTGTATTTTTCCATGTCTCTGGGAAAGCCACATTCTCAAGGTGAAGTGTTTTAACAGGAATACCACGCTTCAAGAACGGTAATGTCTGACCATAAAAATTGGAGAAACTGGGATCTTCATATCCTTGATGAGTTGGCAAACGTTGAAACATTAATGAATTTGCCATCAACACACTTATCCCCTCAGAACCAGACAATTTATTATCAGACAATGGCATATTGTTCAAGGAATTAACCATGACCTGCATCTGAGTAGAATAAAAACGAGGAATGTTCTCCTTCTTATCACTATCGGCACTTGTCTTGTAGAGTCCTTCATATATCCGGTCTGGCCAAGGCATTACCTCATAGTCAGCAATATTAGGATAAAGCAATTGTGCGGTAAACGTTGCCTGATAATTCTTTTTATAATCAACCCAGTCCCGCGGCCAATCTTCAATAGGATCAGTCAAAAAGAACATTTTTCTGCCTGTTGGGGCTGTCATTGATTCCATCGAGCCGTATTCTAGATAGGCTGTTTCAAAAACCCTTTCTCTCCGACTTCCATCAAAATAATTTGGTGAACGAGAAGTCCCAGTCCATACCTGTGCAATATATCCATCGACTGATGGCAAGGAAGCTAGGCTGGCTTCTGGGCTTACAATCTGCCATTGTGAATAATTCACCAATGAATGGGTTGGCACATAACACCGCACATCCATACCTTTGCTCTTACCATATTCTTTTGCATAGGTAAAACATTCATCTAATGCTCGATAATATAGGTGGTATTTCAACTTATTTGACAAGTATGTATTCTCTGGGGACTCATGCTGTGGACGCCATTCAAATCCATAGTATGCTTTCCACTCTCTTTTGAACGCCTCACTATAGCCAGCGCGTGCCCAAAACTCAGGTTCTTCAAGATAAATCGCATCAATACCGGCATCAATAACTCGCTTTATCTGAGTCTCTTTGACATACTTAATGAAATTGTTTGATGGGACAATATAGGGGACCATCCGTCCATGCCAAATGGTATCTCCATGCTGCGTCACTTGGCCTTCATCCAGATGTGGTTCACCATCCCATTTTCCGGTAAAATAATCCTGATATTCACCCCAGGCAATACCGGTCATAAAATGCGTAACATACCCTTTATCTCGCCAGGTTTGAACGCGCTCTTCAAAGGTCATCCCATTATTACGGTGATGATCCCGAACGCTGTATACAATAGCGACATCGGCTCTAACATCTGTAACTGGCTTCCAAGGATTGGACGTTTGAAATGCAGTCTTTTCTGTTCTTTCAGGAACCTCTTTTTCTGTTACCTTAGGAGTTGAACAAGATGCGAAAAACGATACTCCTAATGCAATATATACTATTGGCTTAAATTTCATCGTTTATTGGTTGTTAAAAAAAGAAGTCATTCCGATCTATCCAATAGACGAAATAACTTCCTCTCATAATTAATAATAACTAATTGGGAATTTCCACCTTGATGGCTTCGTTGTAATTATGCCGTCTAATGTTCTCCGTAGCATAGTTTATTCGAGCAGCAGCCCGAATAAAGACTGTTCTGCCTGCGGGAATCTCTCCTGTCGTCGTAATTGTGACAGGCTGCCCCAGAAGATTGTCAAAAGAATTGCCACTATAGTTAATTTCAGTCGTATACCTGTTATCCCATTCCCTGTATCCTACAAAAGGAACTTGGCTAACAAACAAACGAATATCAGTGACATTTAACATATCATCGCTATATCCTCCCATGGGCTCAATTTTAGCTCTGAAATCTGCGGGACTAACTCCTCTCGTTACTCTTACACTAGCAGTTATTTTTCCATTACTCACAGTAGGTTGGCCAACCCATTCTAGTTTAAGAAAGGGTTGAACCTCAAACTCTACTTCTGTAATACCTTCTATGTCTATGTATTTCGACTCATCTGCAATAGTATCACCGGAGTTATTGGTTCTTACTAATGGAATAAAGGCTCCATCAATCCGGACATTATAATACCCTTTAAAGATTTTTGTATTTTGGAATATTCCCTCCTTCATACACCAGAAATCAAAATTGTCCGGCACCTCAGTCTCGGTCCAACTAAGTTCTCGAAGTCGAATCCGCGTTCCTTCACCACCTTGGTCTGTCAAGACAAGTTCTCCGGTAGCTTGGTCGACCACTCTGCCTTTTAGAGTTTCCCCAGGCAAATCAAAGTTGTCAATTTCACATGAGCTGAAAGAAACAGCAGCTAAGCAAAATAATATACTATAAAATATTTTTTTCATCTCCTTTAAATTTTAGATTAGATTAACGCCCTGGTTGCTGATCAATTACTGGGCTCTTAGATACTTCCCCTCCCGGAATTACGAAGTAATATTCCTGCTCAGTTAAACGGAAGCGACGCCTGCCTTCATCCAATCCAGCATCGAAAAAGTATTTTCCAGTTGTTGATGAATAAAATGGATACAATCCTTTGTAATAAGCACCATCTGTCTGCGTAGACCCATTAAGCATTTCCGAATGTTGGGTTCTCCAACGCCTGATGTCCCAAAGCGTTTTGTGTTCAAATGCAAGTTCCTTCTTGCGTTCTTTTCGGATAACTTCAAGATCAAGTTCAGTGGCATTTGTCAATGGATCTGCTCCGGCTCTTTCTCGGATTTCCTGAATTGCGTCAAAGGCAATCTGCTTAAAATCATCTCCAGCAGGGGCTGTTTCTCCAGCAAGTAATAACTCCTCTGCTGCTTCAGCTGCGTTTAACAAGATTTCAGCATAACGCATTAATATAAAATGCTGCTCTGAACGAGCCTCCAATACCAAACTTTGAGGCATATTAGGATTTAACCATTTACGAACGGCAAATCCTGTCATTGCAGCCG
Organism: Sunxiuqinia sp. sy24; assembly: GCF_052677165.1. Lineage (NCBI taxonomy): Bacteria > Pseudomonadati > Bacteroidota > Bacteroidia > Marinilabiliales > Prolixibacteraceae > Sunxiuqinia > Sunxiuqinia sp. sy24. The sequence continues at coordinate 139,780 of NZ_JBQYLH010000001.1, read as the reverse complement.
TTCCATCAGAAGTAAAGGGGCCACTTTTCCCTCCGGCATTCATAACGGTACCATCGGGTAGTTCAACCGTCTCGTGTGTATTCCCATTTTGGGACAAGAAAAGTGACTTCTGCCCCGAAAAATCACCAACCGCCCTATAAGCATCAACCTGGTTGTAATTCCTTGGTCCGGATATGGAATAATCTGGAGATCCACCATTAACAACTCTCAATGGATCAATCCCATTTGAAGCATCACCAGTAAAAATACCTCGCCGGATTTCAATAACTTCTCCTTTAAAAACATCACCTGGCAAAATTACATACGCCCTCAGGCGCGGCTCTGCATTAGCAAATATGCCAGTCACCTGATCGTACATGAGGTATTTACCATTATCATCAAAAACTTTAATCGTTCCATCTTCATTCTTTTCAAAACCATCAAATAACTCTACAAAATCGAGTGTAGGACAGTTCCCGGCAGAATAACCATTACCTCCCATCAGCTGGCGTGGAATGTTATAAGCATCATAGCCATGGGCCAAATCGGGATAGCTATATTCTTTGATATAGATGTTTTCTGGACTTGAAACATCAAAGAACATATCAACCATATTTTGGTATTGAGCTTCTTTGTCGTTGGGAGACCATTTTTTCTTGTACAATGAATATTTTCCCGACTTCATTACTTCACGAGAAGCATTGTAGGCTTCTCTAAAATATTTCTTTGAAGCTGCTGCTGATACATCAGGATCGAAACCAATAACACGCACATTCGTCTTCTGTCCAAAACCAGTGATATTATTGTATTTAGCAACGGAACCGGCAAATAACATCGCTTCAGATTTAAATCCATAAGCTACATACTTATTTGCATAGCCACGTTTTGGACTTGATCCAGAAAGATTGGCAATGGCTAAGTCAAAATCGGCCAACACTTGATTCCAAGTCTCCTCCTCTGTTGAACGTGGAACTTCAAGTTCCTCCGCTGGATTGTCGGGATATTTTAACACTTCTGTAACCAAGGGGACTCCTCCGTAGCGTTTAGCCAAAGCATAAAAAACCATAGCACGCGCAAAGTAGGCTTCTCCAATGAAATGGTTATAATCAGATTCACTAAAGTTTGACTGGTATTCAGGTAATGTCTCGATTAAACGATTGGCATCACGAAGAAGACTAAATGCCCTGCCCCAGTATGCTCCATTACGGGCCCAGCCTTCTCGTGTCATTGCCGTACCAGCATCACGTCCCAATGATTCACCGGAGTTTGCTCCAGGAGTTACTAACCAATCGTCAAAAAATTGACGCGCGGGAGAATATTTAAAATCCTCAAAAGGCATTTGACTGTACATTCGTGACATATAAACAGTCATACCTGTCGCATCTGAAAAGAGATCTTTATCTTGTACAACGTTCATCGGTGGGATATCCAAGTAATCATTACAAGAAATAACCGCGCTGCTAAAGGCCAATAATGTTAATATTAAATATTTAAATTTCATAGCTAGTTATCGTTTAGAATTTAACATTTAATCCTGCAGAAACAGTTTTATTTAAGGGATACAAATAACCGTAAGTGTCGTTGGGGTGTTCTGGATCGACATAATTAACTTTAGTTATTGTAAAAAGGTTATAAGTGTTCACATACACACGTAAGTTTTTGATACCCGTTTTCATTAACCACTGGGAAGGAAGAGAATAGCCCAACTCAACACTTTTTAAACGAAGATAAGCTCCATTTTCCACATTAAAAGTAGAGTTAACATCAGGCAACGTACCAGTATAAGCATAATGACCTTCTACCCATTCTGTAGCAGGGTCATAAGGATCATCCTTTGGATCCAAAGGATGCCACCTGTCCATAAATTGCTCCATGGCGCCCGAATTTCCGCTTCCCCACATGGGTTCACGAAGTTGTTCTCCATATATCAAAGAGCTCATTGCCGACCCTTGCAGCAAAAAATTTAAATCGAAATTCTTGTAGTTCGCATCAAAACTATAACTAAAGTTCATCCATGGATATTGGTTGTAACGAATCGGATGAACATCATTCCCATTAATTTCCCCATCACCATTCCAATCTTCATATTTATAATCTCCAATAATTGTTGAACGTCCAGTATAGGTTGCTTGTGACCAAATTTCCTCCCACGATTGGTATTGGCCGTCACCTTGCAATCCCCAATGAACTCCTTGCAAGCGATCATTTTGATTATTTTTCCAGTTACTCCAGGAACTTCCGATATTCCCACGTTCCACATATAAACGTTGAATACGCGCAATTGAGAACATCCCCTTCATGTTATAGTAAAAATCTCGTACCTTATTTCTGTGTGAAAGTTCAAGTTCAAAACCATAAGTGCGATCACTATTTAAGTTTTCCTGAGGAAGTCCAGCACCGACTACGGTTGGAATTCCTCCACTTCGAGTGGCTAACAATCCATCACGATGTCTGCTGAAATAATCGGCGGTAACGCCCAATAAACCGTCCCATCCTTCAAAATCAACTCCAACATCAAATGTTTTAGCAGTATACCAAGTTATAAACTGGTTTGGAATCCCCTTATTATCAGCACTAGCATTGAAGCTTCCATCAAACACATAACCCCCAGTAAAATTTCTTCTGCTGGTACCAGTAGGATAATTATAACCTGAAATAAATTGATAACTTGACGCATTATCATCTCCGGTTTTACCATAAGACGCTCGAAGCTTCAATTGATTTACAAATGCAAAAGTTCCCGAGTTCCTAAAAAAGTTTTCTTCTGACATTCGCCATCCTAATGAGGCTGCGGGAAAGAATCCCCACTGTGAACCTGCTCCAAATTTGGATGATCCGTCATAGCGGAATAGAAATTCCGCCAAATATTTATCGCTATATGAATAATTAAACCTCCCTGCCAAGGCTAGATTCGAATTTTCATAAAGATCACCTGCTCCTGAATTCATCGACGCTAATTGTCCTTCTGCAATTCCTGCAAATAGATAAGGTAACTGGAGCACCAAATCACGCTGCCCATAAAAGTTATCACTTTCTCTTTTTTGTCCTTCTCCCAAAACCAAGGCATTTACCCGATGTTGATTGAAAGTCGCCTCATAATTCAATGAAACCTGACCTAATGTTTGTGTTCTGAAGTATGCTTCTCTTCTTACTCGGTTAGGAGACTGACGAGTAAAAGTTGAATAAGTATCCGAGGCCTCATCATAGCGATACTGATCATACTCCTTTTGAAAAATATTTGAGTTAGAGACATAGTAGTCATAACTGAATAAACCTTTCAAATACAAGCCTTTCATTCCAGGAATATCATATTGCAAGCTGGCTGATGATTGAATCCATTTCTTATTGTACTGTCTATAACCAACAATATCTTTGTCCATAAATGAAATTGGATTATCTCCTTCAATCAATCCATGGTAAGGCTTAGTGGGATCATCATTAGCATAGGCTGGAATGTGAGCGCCTTGTCTCCAAAAACCGCGAATAATCCACCAGGAATCTTGATATGGTCGATCTTGTTGATCCATAACCAAATTCAAATTTAAATCAAGCGTCAACCGATCAGTGATTTCGGTCGTAATATTTGAACGAACATTATATTTATTGTAAGTAAGATCACTAGATTTAAAAAAGCCTTCCTGATACTGGTAACCAAGTCCAACATAATAAGTTGTTTTCTCATTTCCTCCAGTAGCATTTAAGTTATGCATAGTTTGGGGAGCAAAATTGCTAAATACCAATGGATACCAATCGGTGCTTTGCAATCTTCCGGATCTGTAATCTTCAAACTGTTCATCATTAAAAATTGGAGAGCCTCCATTGATGTTATGCATGGCTCTTTCGTTACGAAGAGTCATATACTCCATGGCATCGACCGTTGCGGGCAATCCTGAAGGAATCTGCCAAGTGAATGAGCCAGTGTAATTTAACTCGATTTTATTATTAAACCCTCTTTTGGTCGTAACCAAAACAACTCCGTTTGCAGCACGAACTCCATAAATTGCAGCTGAGGCATCTTTCAATACGGAAATATTATCAATATCATTTGGGTCTAGACGTTGAAAATCATCATTTGTTCGTGGAATCCCATCAATGATTATCAAAGGGTTTCCCATCGCCCGAATATCAAAGTTGTTGTTGAACGAACCGGGCTCAGATGTTTTCTGCGTTACACGAACACCTGAAATTTTACCCGTTAACATGTTCTGAGCATTCTCGTTTTTTGTAGCCACCATATCGTCACCTTTAACTGCAGAAACAGCTCCAGTCAAGGTCGCTTTCTTTTGCGTTCCATATCCAACAGCAACAACCTCCTCAATACCAATTGCATCTTCATTCATTGTAATATTGATATTGGATTGGTTTGCAACCTGTATTTCCTGCGTTCGCATTCCAACAAATGAGAACACAAGTGTCGCATTAGCAGGAACCCCTGATAAAGTATAATTCCCGTCAAAATCAGAAATCGTTCCTTGGGTTGTTCCTTTAATTAATACAGTTACCCCCGGCAACGGAGATCCTTTATAATCAGTCACTCTCCCATCAACCGTTTTAACTTGCTGGGCCCTGTTTCTATTATCTTCTTCTGATTTGGAGAAAATAATAACATGCCTGTCGACAATCTTATAAGCTACCTCACTTCCACTAAGGAGATCGATCAATATTGACTCAATGTTCTGGTCATTGACATTGACAGTCTTTCTATCAATATCCTGAATTTGTTCATTCTGATAGAAAAACCTAAATTCAGATTGCTCCTCAATTTTTTGAAAGATTTCGCTTAAAGTTCCATTCTCAATTTTCACCGAAACTTTGGTATTTTGGGAATAGAGAGACGCCGATGCATCGATTACAAAAAGCAAAATCAAGAAAGATGTTAGCTTCATAATTCGTAGAATTTCAGTCCATCCAACTCTCGCAGGATAGCCACACAATCGTTTTTTTTTCATAGTTTTGTAAAGATTTATAATTATTAAATCGACTCACAGAAAGGTGATTATTCGTTGGCGCGGGTATCACCTTTTTTATTCTAACTTTTTTTAGACGAATTTAACTTGATCGTTTTGTTTTCTATTTCATAATTTACAGGTATCGTGAGATTAATAAATTCAAGTACTTTCCCGATGCTCAAGTTATCAAGAGTTCCTGTATAATGGATATCCGAGAAATCCTCAGGTTCATAAATAAAGTCCACCGCATAATAGCGTTCTAGTTTTTGAACTAAATCAGTAAATGACTCATTTTCAAAAACGAGAATACCATATCGCCACAGCACATGATCCTTTGCTCTTACGCTTGTTTTAATGAAACCTGTTTTTTTTGAATTATATGCTACTTTCTGACCGGGTTGAAGTTCTATATCTTGATTAATTTCCGGAATAGTCATGGAAATCCTACCGGTTAGCAGAGTAGCCTCAGTTATCTTGGAATCAGGGTAATGAGAAGCACTAAACTTTGTCCCAAGCACTCTTATGGACACATTTCTCATATCAACAACAAAAGGCAAATCTGGAGCATGCTCCACTTCAAAGTAAGCTTCTCCTGATAGTTTGACCATACGCTCATCCTTGGTTGTAGAATATTTAACTTCAGTGCCCGCATTAAGCCAGACCTTCGTACCATCTGGAAGTGTAACCTTACTTTGCTGTCCCGCCTCTGTTGATACAACCACCAAATTTTTTTGAGTAAAAAGTCCTGTTTCAGATGCAATATAAACGGATAGTCCTGCGATAGACACAATGAGAATAATTGCAGCTGCAATTTTGATCAAATACGAAACAGGCTTCAATCTTTGCCCTTTATACTGACTTGTTGCATCTATGCGCGTTAATAAACGCTGACGAGCTGTGTCTATTCTATCATTCGTTTTTTCTTCACAGACATGGTTCCAATACTGCTCCATGAGCTTCACAAAAGTCAAATTTCTGTTGGATCTGCTTTTCCACTCAGCAAGACTTTCTATTTCATCCTTACTAGCATTTTTCAATAAGTAATTCGCAACGATTAAGGCAATATCTTTCATTACAAATGATGAATTTTAATGTAAGGACAAAACTTCCTTCGCATTTCCCTAAAGAATTTTGATTTTTTTTCTTGAAAAAAGACAACAGAAACAATATTGCGGTCCCTGGCGCGACTATAGCGCAAGAAGAAAGGCCGTTAAGCCTTTTGAATTTTGAGGATTAGCCAAATCGATATTCAGCTGTTCTGCAATTTTCCTAACCGCTATTACAACTTGATTATCTACGGTTTTGACTGATATATTAAGAATTCGAGCCACCTCATTGCGGTTAAATCCATCTTCACGAATCAACTTAAAAATAATCTTGCATTTTGATGGCAAATTGTTAACGGCAACACTCAATGCTTCCAACATTTCACTCTCTATAAGCAAATTCTCGGCTGAGGCTTTATAATCTGCTAACTGAATATAGGCATCATCCAGCATATCAACAACAAACTTTTGGTCTTTCTTGAGTGTATTAATTGCAGTATTCCTAACTGAAACAAATAGATAAGTTTCAATATTACTGATTGAGGCTATTGTCCTTTTTTGTTCCCATAGCTTAAGAAAAACATCAAGGACAACTTCCTCTGCCAGAATCTCAGATCTGGCAATTAATGCCGCAAACTGGATCATTCTAGAGTAGTAATAATCAAAGAATTCCGTGAAAGATTCTTGAGTTAATTCCTTCCTGAATCGATTAAAAATATGTTTCCCTCTACTTTCCAAGATTCTCCTTTGATGATTTATTAGGAATGATTAGAACAAGTTTACAAATTAATATTTGAATACCCTAAGAAAATAAAACAAGGGCTGATTGGGAATTATATGAAAAAGAAAGGGAAAACATATTAAAGTTAGTGGGACACTTCGAGCTTCATCCAAATCAAATATCTTAATGGAAGCAAAAGTCTTTGAAGAAGTATCTTTAATCAGCCACGCGAGCAGAAAAACAATGAAAAACTAGAGAGACTATATTTGAATGGACATTAGTCACACTATAAAAACTGTAATTGATGATGTGTGGCTTCAAAAAGATTAACTGAAGTTCACGTCATCTAAATTTTTTTGCATTGGAAATTGCTTCCTGGTAGGGTATGTTGTAATTCTCTCCCATGATTCTTTCATAGCGAATAGCATAGTCAACATAGTGTTTTCTCGCGGCCGTTTTGTCGCCCAGCCGAAGGTACGACTTCAAAATGTAGTAAAAGGCGCATTCATTTAGCTCCTCGGCAAGATATAAAATTGAGGCAATTGAAATGGTCCTGGAGTAGTTTCTTTGTGCGAAATTCCGCTTTAAAATAATCGGTACAATTCCCATAATTTGATCTGAAACCTCCTTTTTAAATGGATCAAAATAATCATTGTTAACCGATTTTAAAAATTGACCTGTTGAGGTTATTTCTATAATTCGCCCGATATTCAAATCATTTATCTCATTACTAAGCTCATAGTACGCCAATTTATATTCCAGGTAATCGCAATAAAAGGGAGTAGTGGATTGCACTCTAAAGCTCTGGTTTTCATATAAAAGCTCAATCCCATCAATATCGGCTAATATATTTCGTAGTTTATTTAAAGTAACCCCTTTCAGGTTTTTGGCATTTTTCATGGGCTTTTCTGGCCAAACAGAGTTGTAAATATGCTCCGAAGTAACACCTTCTCCATCTGTCCTGCTTTTAAGCAAAATAAACAAAAAAAGTTGCTTCACTTGCGGGCTAAACAAGTGGGTTATGTCTGTGCCTTGCCTATCGAAAACGGTGAAAACCCCAAAAATATACATTGAATTCTTTAGTGGACCGTCAATGTGGCCACCAATAATGGGCTGATGCGTATCTTTTTTTACAGGCCTTTTTGCAATCAGTTGATTCTTACGCTTGATTAAAAACCAAATTCGTAAAATTATCAAAGTAGAAATAAGCAAAACGGCATACATAATCCACCAAAATAAACTTCTCCCTCCCTCCTCTTTTTGGGGTTGTTCAAATAGTACCTCAGCTGGCACTGGCGGGTTATCGATAGAGTACACACTAACCTTTGAATCATTTTCTCCCAAGATTTCCATCACCACGCAATACAATTCTTTCGACTGTGTATTACTGTATAAATTTGCGTAAGTTCGTATACGTTCCGAAGTGATAGGTATCGAATCGCCTAAAACAGAAAATGCCCCGGTTTTAATGTTGTATTGGTGCAGTTTTACATGGGTTTTTGGGATATATTCAGGGTAGCAAAGTGTATAAAATGAAGCAGAATCGTCGGAAATAATCATGTTCCTTGATGATACAAGGTTCATATCGGGCCTGTCAACATCCCATAATTTCTTAATATGGCGGCTTCTAATATCTATTTGGTAGCAATCGTAGTAGTACTTCCTACCAATACTTTGATCCCCGGTTTCGTTCCCAATCCCGCCAAATAGCAGGAGTTTATTATTATCTAGCTCTGCCATCCCCGAAAAATAACGAGGACTAACTTCATCACCTTTAAAGTCAACGGTATCCCAAGTATCCTTAACAATGTTGTAGCGATTGAATGAGCTGCTTAACCTTTTGTTCCCAAATCCACCGAAAATATAAAATTGTTGGTTTTCTGTATCTAAGTATGCATTGTGGTGATGCCTCTGTTTCTCAAGTGTAAGCGAACTGTTTGATTTCCATAAATAATTAGTAAAATCCATTGATGCAATGGACGGGAACCCTTCAAAAACATCATTTACTTCATATACAAATAGTTGATCGTTTAATAGAAAGCTCATGCCAAGTCGCACAGGAACCGGCATCCTATTCAAATAGGGTTCTTTTTCCATCACATTGTTAACCATGTCAAAAAACGCAATAGAATCTTTTTCGGCGATCAGTATGCGGGTATTGTTATTGTCGTAATTAACTACAACAATTTCGTTATAAGTGCAGGTAAATCGGTGTTTCCAATGAAAGGCATCGTTTATTAGCCAGTTTGGGTTATCAACCCACCCCATTGGTTTTCCTTTCTGTTCCGATACAATATTCCCTGTATTTTCATGAAAGGTAAAATGATATTTCTGCCTGTTGTTGTTTACAATTAAATTACGGATGGCGAAAGATGGTATATCGATAATATTCTCATGCTTTCCAAAAAATAGTTTATCAAGCAATAATTCTCTTAGACCTTCTCCTTTGCACCGATAAAGCTCATTGTTAATTAAAAGGTGAATAGCATCGTCTTCAACATTACATTGGAGTTGTATGCCTAACCATTTCCCTTTCCCTAATCCAGAAGCATTTAAAGGTATGGACAATAGGTTTTTCTCCCCCTCGCGATTTAATTTTAAATACGAAACATCATCTTCCGAATTCATATACGACAATGAGTATAAGGCTTTTGAATCCCCGCCCATGGTGCATATAAACCCAAATGACTGCGGGTCAAGTATCGATAGTTCGAAAGATAGAGTAAACTCGCTATAGATTCTAGGGGCGCTGTTGGCAAAAACGGTGTAGGACGTCCTGTTTGCAATAGTACTTTTCTGTGTCGACAGAAAACCCAGCCCCTGAGACTTTACCTGCAGGGAAACCACACACAAAAAAATAGAGGCAAAATAGAAGATAGTTTTCATTAATTTACTGATTCAGTTTTGCGACCTGTAAATATAGATAAAAATAGATCTCAAACGTGATTATATCCATGTTGAACCTACGGGAAATACTTTTGGGGCTTTATTGGGCTATATAAACACAGCGTTGAGCGTAAACGATCATAGTTAGCATTTTATTGTAAACATTAACCCCGGATTAACTGCATATTAATTCAAGTATTAACCACATTGCCTTACCTTTAGCATCTACTAATCAAAATCTGGATTTTTTGGCTTATTGTAATTTTTAGCGTGCCAGGCTAAACTTTTTTATCTTAAAACAAACCATACAAATTCATGAAAAAAAACATCTTGAAAAATTCTTTTCGAAGAATGCAGTTAAAGCATTTTGCTGTTTTCACAACAATTTGGGTAGTCAATATTGTTTTGGTAACACATTTAAGTGCAGCAGGAATTGCCCCCACTACTGTAACGGGAGAAAATGTTCAGGCCCAAAAAGAAAAATTAACTGGAAGGGTAGTTGATGAATCAGGCAGTCCGCTTCCAGGGGCTACGATTGTAATTGAAGGTTCTTCAGGAGGAGCTATAAGCAATGTGGAAGGGGAATTCTCTATTGACGTACGTAGAGGCGACAAAATTTTGGTGTCGTTTATCGGTATGGAACCCCAAGTAATTGATTACACCGGACAGCAAGATTTAAAAATCATCTTATCGGAAAAGACAGATGAGCTTGATGAAGTTACAGTTGTCGCATTTGGAAAGCAGAAAAAAGAAAGTGTAATCGCATCCATATCAACGATACGCCCCTCAGAGCTAAAGATTCCGGCCAGTAACCTTACGACAGCAATAGCTGGACGAATGCCGGGAATTATCTCTTACCAGCGAAGTGGTGAACCAGGGAAGGATAACGCTGAATTTTTTGTGCGTGGAGTAACCACTTTCGGTTATAAAAAATCACCACTTATTTTAATTGATGGGATTGAGCTGTCAACGACCGATCTTGCCCGCCTCCAACCCGACGATATCGCCAGCTTCTCGATAATGAAAGATGCAACCGCTACCGCTTTATATGGTGCACGTGGTGCAAATGGAGTTATACTTGTTACTACCAAAGAAGGTAAAGAAGGCCCAGCAAAATTAAATATCCGATACGAAAAGTCGATGTCATCCCCTACTCGAATGGTGGACATTGCCGACCCCGTAACTTATATGAAAATGCACAACGAGGCAATTCTGACAAGAGATCCGCTGGGAGGGCGTGCATATTCATTAGAAAAGATAAGAATGACCCAGCAACCCAATAGAAATGAGTTTGTTTATCCTGCCGTTGACTGGTTCGATGAAATGTTTGATGAACAAACAATTAACGACCGGCTCAACTTTAGCCTCAGCGGTGGTGGAAAAGTTGCACGCTACTATTTGGCAAGTACAATAAACACCGACAAAGGGATTTTAAAAGTTGACAAAAAAAATGATTTCAACAACAATGTGGAATTTAACCGGATATCGTTACGTTCAAACGTAAACATAAACGTAACGCCCACCACTGAAGTTATCGTTAGGTTCAATGCAAATTTCGATGACTATGAGGGGCCTTTGGATGGAGGTGAAACATTGTTTCAGAAAGCCCTGCAAACAAACCCGGTTTTATATCCAAAATATTTCGAACCTGATGCAGGGTACCGGCATACCCAACACATACTTTTTGGAAATGCAGGCCAAAATGGCGATTACCTAAATCCCTATGCTGATATGGTAAGAGGGTACAAGGATGAAAGCCGGAGCAACATACTGGCTGTAGTTGAATTAAAACAAGATCTGGAATTTATTACCAAAGGGTTATCTGTACGCGCTTTAGGAAACACAACCCGCGAATCATTTTTTAATGTTAACAGATCATATAACCCGTTTTATTACTCCATCGCCAATTACGATGCCGGAACCGATGAATATTCATTGTTTGAACTAAACCCAAACGAAGGCACCGAGTATCTTGAATACAATGAAGGCGACAAAACAATAACAACATCGTTTTATTTTGAAGGTGCAGCAAACTACAACCGTACTTTTGCCGATAAACATACTGTTACGGGTATGTTGGTTGGAATTATGCGCGAATTGAAACTGGCAAACGCTGGTAATTTGCAGCGATCATTACCATACCGGAACCTTGGCCTATCAGGCCGTTTTACCTATGCATACGATAGCCGCTATTTTGCCGAAATGAATTTCGGGTACAATGGCTCGGAACGATTTGCAGAGAAAGAACGCTTTGGTTTTTTCCCTTCAATGGGACTTGGGTGGATTTTATCCAACGAAAATTTCTGGGAGCCTTTAAGCAGTGTAGTAACCAAATTTAAGCTAAAAGCCACTTATGGCTTAGTGGGTAACGATGCCATTGGCAGCGAAGACGACCGTTTCTTCTATATCTCGCAAGTGAATATGAACGATGGGAACAGGGGAACTACTTTCGGACAAAATTACCTGGAATATATCCCGGGAATAAGCATTTCGAGATACAGTAACGGACAGATTTCGTGGGAAAAAGCAAAAATGACTGATATTGGAATTGAAATTGGCCTGTTTGATAAAATTGACATCCAGGCAGATTATTTCCATGAATACCGGTCAAATATCTTAATGGATCGCTCACAAGTACCATCTTCAATGGGGCTGCAGGTTCCTTTAAGAGCAAATATCGGCGAAGCTTCATCTCAAGGGTTCGAAGCATCAATCGATCTTAAGCACAACTTTAATAAGGACCTTTGGGTTATGGCCCGTGGCAATATTACTTATGCTACCAGTCAATTTGAAGTTTATGAAGAACTCGATTATGTAGGCGCAGGTTTACCGTGGAGATCCAGGGTTGGACAATCACTAAACCAACCTTACGGATATATTGCCGAAAGGCTTTTTGTTGATGAAGCCGACATTGCAAACTCGCCCTTACAAACATTTGGAGAATACATGGCCGGCGATATTAAATACAAAGATATAAACGACGATGGGCGGATAGATGAAAACGACATAGTGCCAATTGGTTACCCAACCGATCCTGAAATAATTTACGGTTTTGGAGCATCAGCCGGTTACAAAGGCTTCGACTTCTCGTTTTTCTTCCAGGGATCAGCACGCTCCTCCTTCTTTATTGATACCTATAATACAGCACCTTTTATAAATGTTCGCGGGGGTGGCGATATTGGAAACAACGCACTATTAAATGTCTGGGCCGACGACCATTGGTCCGAAGACAACAGGAATATTTATGCTGCCTGGCCAAGATTGTCGGACCAAGTGGTAGAAAACAACCAACAACTCAGCACTTGGTTCCTGAAAAATGGCGCTTTCCTCAGGCTAAAATCAGTAGAACTTGGTTATACTGTTCCTCAGCTTAATCTCATAAGTAAGACTGGAATATCTTCAATGCGGTTTTATTTAAGTGGAACCAACCTGCTAACGTTCAGTAGTTTTAAATTGTGGGACATTGAGATGGGCGGAAATGGGTTAGGCTATCCAATACAGAAAGTATTTAACCTAGGTGTAAATGTAAACTTTTAAAACAAAGCTATGAAAAGATATATTTCTATTCTAATCGTATTTTTCTTTGTCGGGTGCGACTCCTATCTCGATATTGTCCCCGACAATGTAGCAACAATCGAAATAGCCTTTAACACTAGGGCTTCAGCCGAACAATTTTTGGCTACCTGCTATAGTTATATTCCCGAACACGCGCACCCCGAACAAAATTTTGCCCTGGTTGCAGGTGACGAAATTTGGTACTACGGCGAACAGGATTTTTACATGAACAACGAAACCAGTCTGAGATTGGCAAAAGGCATGCAAAACAGCCTTAACCCATATTTAAATTATTGGGAAGGCGGACGAGGTGCGTACAATATGTTTGTAAGCATCCGCGATTGTAATATTTTTCTTGAAAGCCTGAAAGATATTCCAGGCCTGGCCTTAAATGAAAAAAACAAGTGGCTTGCTGAAGTTAAAACCTTAAAAGCCTTCTATCATTTCTGGTTAATGCGAATGTATGGTCCCATCCCAATTATGGATAAAAACATCGATGTTGGGGCAAGTTCAGAAGAAACCTATGTAAAACGTAAATCGGTTGACGAGGTGACCAACTACATAGTTGGACTTCTTGACGAAGCCATTAACAGCGAAGCACTACCCGAAAAAATTACTTTTATCCACACCGAAAATGGAAGGCTTACACTTCCGGCGGCCAAAGCGATAAAAGCAAAAGTATTAATGCTGGCAGCCAGTCCTTTGTTTAACGGCAACTCCGATTATGCCGGGTTTACCGACGACGAAGGCAACGAGCTGATAAGCACAACATACAGTCCCGAAAAGTGGGTAGCTGCCAAGGATGCTTGTTTAGATGCCATTCAAACTGCTGAAACTGCCGGCAAAGGCTTGTATGCTTTTACCGATTTGTTGCCTATTGGAACCATAAGCGATGAAGTACGCCAGGAACTTACCCTGCGCGCTACCATAACCGACAGGTTTAACGAAGAACTGATTTTTGGCGTTGGCCCAAATTGGACCCGCGAACTGCAAGATTGGTGCCAGCCACGTTGGACAGGCGACCACAATGCCCAGTTTGGTTCAACTAAAAAATCGCACGCTCCAACACTAAACATGGTCGAAGATTTTTATACCGCCAATGGAGTGCCAATTGATGAAGACCTTAACTGGGATTACGCACAAAGGTACAATACGGTGACTGTACAAGATGAAATGGCCGAAGATCATAAATACAAAATTCAAAATTTCTATACCACCGCAAAACTTCACACCTACCGCGAACCACGATTTTATGCCTATGTTGGCTTCGATGGGGGGAAATGGTTTTCGATGGAGACGGCAGATCCAGAAGATATTCCATATTTAAATGCTAAAGCAGGTCAACCTTCAGGAAAAAGTGGTTTTGAGATTTATTCAATTACCGGGTATTTCACAAAAAAGCTGGTTAATTACGAAAACATTATCACGCAAAATACCATTACCGTAGAAGGCTATACCTTTCCTATCATCCGTATGAGCGATTTGTATTTAATGTACGCAGAGGCCTTAAATGAAGTGAAAAGCAGCCCCGATGCAGATGTATATGAATACATTCAACGAGTACGCCACAAAGCAGGGCTCGACCAGGGCACAGACCTTGTAAGCACTTGGACACAACACTCGAAATTCCCCAATAAACCAACCACCAAAGAAGGGATGCGCGACATTATAAGACAAGAAAGAATGGTGGAACTTGCTTTTGAAGGTCATCGCTACTGGGATTTGCGCCGATGGAAATTGGCGGGCGAATATTTTAATAAACCTATTCGCGGGTGGAATATTTACGCTGCTGCAACAAAAGATTTTTATCAGGTGAAAAACATCTTTTACCGCGATTTTCTCGTAAAAGATTACCTGTGGCCAATAAGCCAAAACGAAATGCTACGCAACCCAAACCTGGTACAAAGCCCGGGCTGGTAAGCTAATAAATCAGAAATAAACTGTTTTAATAACTTTAATAAAACAAAAATGAAATATCATATTATTATATTCTTGTTGGGGATTACATTGTTCTTCGGCTGCGAAGAAGATGAACATAAACCCTACGGATCTGATGGTATAGCACCCGGGCCGGTAACAATCGACAAAGTAATAAATACACCCGGGGGCGCAGTTATATACTTTACTGCCCCTACCGACAACGATGTTTTGTATGTAAAAGCCACTTTTGAAGACAATCTAGGCAACAAACGTGAAGTTAAAACTTCAGCCGTTATGGACTCTCTAAATATTGAAGGCTATGGAGAAATGGGGGAATATCCAGTATCAGTTTATGCTGTTGACCGTGGTGAAAATGTTTCATCAGCTGTTAATATTAGCATATCTCCATTGGAGCCCCCGGTACAATTAATACTGCCGACAATTGTTGGAGAGGTAGATTATGGCGGCATTAAAATTCATTATGAAAATCTCCTGCAGGCTGAGGTTTCATTAAACCTCGTGGCTTACGATTCTATCCAGGATCAAATGGTGTACAGAGAATCGTTTTTCACAAGCCAGCCATCTGGTTTTTATAGCTTTCGTGGGTACAAGAGCGAGAAAACACGCTTTGGGGTATATGTTGAAGACCGTTGGGGCAACCAGTCGGAGACGGTGAATTTTGAAGTAATCCCTATTCCTGATGAGTTTTTGGAGAAAAGTTTGTTTTCGGTGTTTAAAATTTCGGGAGACAAAAGTTTCAACGAATATGGTTTTAATACAAGGCAAATGTGGGATGGCCGTTGGAGCGACCAATGGAATTGCGGGCACACTAACTTCGAGCCACTACCCCACCGCTTAACAATCGACCTGGGAACAACTGCCAAATTAAGCCGCTTTAAACTGTACCAACGTGGTGGATCCGAATTGTACAAACACGGAAACCCAAAACGCTTTAAAATTTATGGCACATTAGACATTAATGAACTTCCGCCATACGACCCGGCTAATCCTAATGCAGGGTGGACTTTGCTTAAAGAGTGCCAGTCGTTTAAACCTTCGGGCTTGCCAATCGGGCAGGTAAATTCTGAAGATATCGAATTCCAGAACAAAGGCGAGGATTTTGAATTTGATGTTGAAAACCTGGTTGAAGTACGATATATCAGGATTGAGAATCTTGAAACCTGGGGCGAACAACAAGTTACTGTTATTGGCGAGCTCTCGTTTTGGGGAGAAATAACCAGTACACAGAATAATTAAATTTTCAAATTATAAGATATGAAAACAAGATTTTCAAATATATACTTATTGGCAGTTCTCCTTATTGTAACCACATTTGGTTGTAGCGATATGGAAACGATCCATGAACAATACCTGCAGGGCGAAAAAATATACGCCGGCAAATTAGATTCCTTAGAAGTACTAACCGGTTACAAAAGGGTGAAAATTATAGGCCTAACCAATTTTCTCGGAAATTCAAACGAATGTACCGTTACCTGGGAAGGCAACTCGAGGGTTTTTCCTATCGGCGCAGAAGTGGGCAACACTTTTGAAATAATTGTCGATAGCCTAGAAGAGAGAAGCTATGAGTTTACCTTGCATACAACCGACGACATGGGGAACCAATCAGTTTCCCAAGCGGCTACCGGAAGGGCTGTTGGTGATATTTTTAAGTCAACCCAATCAACAAGGAGGATTACAGAAATCACCTTTGAAGATGAAAATACCTATGTAAACTGGGCAGATCAGACCGAATCGGAATTTGTACTCTTTACCCAATTGAAGTACGAGAACAACAACGATGAAATGACAAGCGTATTGGTTTCTGACCAAGAGATGAAAACACCATTGGAAAATTGGAAACCTTTAGGGAAAGTCGAAACTCTTTCTGCTGCTATTTCGGGAGAGTTAGGTTTCGACACCATTTATCTCGATCCTGTTGAAAGTCAACTCCCACCACCGCCTTTCAGCTTGCTCGACAAAAGTCTGCATTCTTTGGTGTGGATGCCAAGCGACCTGCCGGGAACAACCAACAACGAACCCAACCAATTTTTATTCGACGGAAGGGGTTGGATCGGTGATTTCGAAAGTTATCACTCTGGAGATAATTCCGGTGGGACACCTGCACACATTACCGTTGATTTAGGTGTTAAAGCAATAGTACGCCAGGTGGAGCTCGGGTTTAGAGAAGGCTTTACCGGAAACAACCCGGTTGAATTCGAATTGTGGGGAATTGACAACATTACAAATGCCGAAACAAACGGCAGCGACGAAAACGAGTTCCTCGACAAAGGATGGGTGAAATTATACCACTCCCCTGTCGATCCGAAGCTACCCGGAGTAAAAGTAGAACTACCGGTGGGACCAAGTGTACGTTACATCAGGTACCGTTGCCTCGGAACAGAATCAGGCAACGAACGCGCACATCAGTTAACTGAAATGACTTTCTGGGGGCAGGACATCCAGCAAATTCCTTTATCTGAAAACGCCATATTAACAGTAAACCACGAGAACCCTGACGGGCCCGATGCCGGAGAAGGATCATTGAAGCTTATTGATGGGGACCTAAACTCGAAGTACTTAATTTTCGACTATCCTGATAAAGCTCCTTTACATATCCAACAAGAACTGCCTCAAGCAGAAATTGCAACCAGGTATACATTAACTTCTGCTAATGATGCACCGGACAGGGATCCAAAAAATTGGATGATATTAGGATCGAATGATGCACAAGACTGGACTGTTTTAGATACGAGAAATGATCATGCCTTCACAGATAGAAATCAAACCTTATCCTTTGATATTCAGTCTGACACTGCTTACAAATACTATGTTTTAGCAGTAACTGCCAACAATGGCGGAGGTCTGTTTCAATTATCGGAATGGACACTGTATAAATAAGATATAAATTCATTGAAGTGATTTTGCGGGGCAATCCCGCGAAATCACTTTTTTACTTTCTCCTTTTTGCTCGAATTTGGCAACCCTCATGGATTACCTTCAGCAAAAAGAAAAGCATAAATTATTTCCTTGCTGAATAAATATTGCAGAATATATTATTGCATTGTGTCGCTTCCGACCGATGTATTTTGAGCTTTGTATCGATGAAATAATGAAATAATAATGAAGAGACAAATTGTGATTTTTTGGGCTGCTTTTTTTATAAGCTATTTAATAGTTGAAGTTAACGCTCAAAAACGACAGCCGGTTGACTATGTGAATACGCTGATGGGGACCGACTCAGAATTCAAACTCTCCAACGGAAATACCTACCCGGCCATCGCTTTGCCCTGGGGAATGAATTTTTGGACCCCACAAACCAATAAAATGGGCGATGGATGGGTTTATGGCTACGATGCCAATAAAATACGCGGCTTCAAACAAACACACCAACCCAGCCCGTGGATTAACGATTATGGCCAGTTTTCACTTTTCCCGATGACCGGCAAGTTGGTTGTTGATGAGCATGAACGCGGAAGTTGGTTCTCGCACAAGGCGGAAACCGCCAAACCACATTACTATAAAGTATACCTGGCCGACTACGACGTGGTGACGGAAATTACTCCTACAGAGCGGGCAGCGATGTTTCGTTTTACCTTTCCGGAAACAGGAGATGCCTACGTTTTGGTTGATGCATTTGATCAGGGATCGTACGTGAAACTAATTCCTTCTGAAAATAAAATTATAGGCTATACCACCCGTAACAGCGGCGGTGTGCCGGATAACTTTAAAAACTACTTTGTGGTGGTTTTTGACAAGCCCTTTGTTACCAGCGATGTTTGGAGCAAAGACAAAGTGGTTAAGGGAAAAAGTGAGTTGGAAGATGAGCATGCTGGTGCAGCCGTTCAGTTTGAGACCCGGAAAGGGGAGAAGGTTCATGCCCGTGTGGCCTCTTCGTTTATCAGCTACGAGCAAGCTGAACGCAACCTGAAGGAACTGGGCAACGACTCTTTTGATGAAGTAAAAGCGAAAGGCGAATCAATTTGGAACAAGGAGCTTTCGCGCATTAAAGTTGAGGGCGGCACGGATGACCAAATCAAAACGTTTTATTCTGCTTTATACCGGGTGTTGCTTTTCCCCCGCAAGTTTTACGAGTACGATGCCAATGGCGAGGTGGTACACTATAGTCCTTACAATGGCGAAGTGTTGCCAGGATATATGTTCACCGACAATGGTTTTTGGGATACTTTCCGGGCTGTATTTCCTTTTTTCAACCTGATGTATCCTTCGTTGAATGAAAAGATACAGGAAGGTCTGGCCAATACCTACAAGGAAAGTGGCTTTTTGCCTGAGTGGGCAAGCCCCGGTCATCGCGATTGCATGATTGGTTCCAACTCGGCTACCATTGTGGCAGATGCTTATTTGAAAGGTGCCCGTGGCTACGACATCGATGCCTTGTGGGACGCGGTGGTTAAGAACACCACGCATGAGGGGCCACTTCATTCTGTTGGCCGCTATGGCGTTGATTACTACAATGAATTGGGATATGTACCATATGATGCTGGTATCAATGAGAATGTTGCCCGCACACTCGAATATGCTTTTGCAGACTTTTGTGTGTACAAACTCGGTAAAGCACTAGGCAAACCGGAAAGCGAGATTGAGATTTTTGCTAAACGCTCCATGAACTATAAAAATGTATTCGATAAGGAAAGTAGCCTGATGCGTGGACGCAACGAGGATGGTTCGTTTCAGTCACCATTTAGTCCATTTAAATGGGGCGACGCCTTTACCGAAGGAAATAGCTGGCACTACACCTGGTCGGTTTTCCACGACATGCAAGGATTGATTGATCTGATGGGTGGTAAAAAGGAATTTACCACCATGCTCGATTCTGTTTTTGTGGTTCCTCCAATCTTTGATGATTCGTATTATGGTCAGGTGATTCATGAAATCCGCGAGATGCAGATCATGAATATGGGCAACTACGCGCATGGCAATCAGCCCATTCAGCATATGATTTACCTGTACAACTATGCCGGACAGCCTTGGAAAACGCAGCACTGGGTGCGCGAGGTGATGGATCGTCTGTATACGCCTCAGGCGGATGGCTATTGCGGTGATGAGGACAATGGGCAAACATCGGCCTGGTATGTGTTTAGTGCGATGGGCTTTTACCCGGTGGCACCGGCAACTCCGGAATATGTAATTGGAGCACCGCTATTTAAGAAGATTACGGTGAGCCTTGAAAACGGAAAGACAATTGAAATAAGTGCTCCCGAAAATAGTGCCGATAACCGATACATTCAATCCATCAAGCTGAACGGAAAATCGTACAGCAAGAACTATTTTAATTACGATGAATTGATGAACGGAGCCACAATCAATTTTGAGATGGGTGAAAAAGCCAACAAAAAACGTGGAACCAGCGAAGCTGACTTCCCCTATTCATTTTCAAACGAAAAGTAAATAACAGGATATAGGCTACCAGTATAGTTCCATTAGCTGTCCTACCAATGTTAAAGTCAATGATTCTTTCAAATAAGTATTTCATGTTTTTTGTCCTGTTTTGGCTAGTTTGTGCATGCCAAAACAACAAACCTGCAGCCTTCCAAAATAAAAACACAAGCGACTATTGGTGGCCAAAACAACCTTCGCCAAAAGGAATTATTGTGTGTGAAAAAGGTACTTCACATGGAGAACTGGCCCTTGCTCATTCTCTCTCCGGTCTTGTGGCACAAGCTCAAAAAAGAGGTTTGACAGACGAGCTAATCTGGATGGAATCCGGAGGAGAATATGCTAACTGGTATAAAAAAGCGGTCGTGCGTTTGAACACTGAGGAAAGGGGACAGTTGGATGTTTGGGAATTACTTGACCGCTACAAAAATAGCGGGATTATTAAAGGGTATATTCTTTACAAGGAAGAGCCCCGGGAAAACTGGTCCCCCGACATGGATTTTTCGTACAATATTGCCGTTTCTTATGCAGGGGTAAAACAAGCTCTTGCTGTTGAAGAAAAACAAAAAAGCAAGTTGGATGCACTGGGGATCCCAATGCTGCTTGATGCAAGACCGATTTCAAGAAAGCATTATTTCGATGACTTAAAAGACGATTTGGATAACAAAATGGTAGTAACCATGTCCCCCCACTTCCATAACAATACAGACTTGGCCATAGCAAACAAGGCAATAGTTACCTATGGAACTGATCGTACAACCGAAAAAATAATGGAATGGGCAAACCCTGTTTCGCCGGTTGTCGGCTGGAACCATGGAAACGAAGATGATTTTACCGGGCTGCCAACCAAATACGCCCTGTTCAATACGGCCAGCGATTGGTGTTCCAATTTAATAACACTGTCTGCCGGGGCTGAAACAGCAAGTTTTACAAAGATTAAAACACTTGATCCTCGAACAATTAACTTCGACGAAGGCAATCATTTTCACAGCTTCATAATGAGCGATGGCGACAATATGCAGTGGAGCATTGGGGCTTTTATAAAAAATAAGGATTATTGGGGGAGCCCCTTACATGGTGAATTCCCAATCGGTTTTACATCGTGCCCGATAAATTTATCGATGATGGCACCTGATGTGCTCGATGAAATGGCAAAAACACAAGCCCCGCATACTACGGTGATCGAATATGGTGGCGGCTATCAATACCCCGATCATTTTGCCAGCAAAAAAGGCAGGGAGCAGGAACAAATACAGCGTGAATTTGCCCGGAAAATTAACATTCATTTAAAACGCACCGGTGTAAAGGTATTTGGATTTATCTGTATGGACGTAAATTCTCGCGAAGCTTTAAAAGCCTATAAAATATATGCCGAAGAATTGGAAGATATTGTTGGAATTATTGCCGTACAATATGCCCCATACCACGGAGGAAATGGAGAAGTATTTTGGCAAAAAAACAGAAATGGCATTGAAATACCGGTAGTCACAGCCAAATATTCACTGTGGCAGGGATTGCAATACGAAGGTGGCGGCGATATTGAAAAGGTATCCGACTGCATTAACAACCATGCTTCTGAAAATGAAGAAACAATGGATTGGACAGTTGTTCATGCCTGGTCTAGATTTGAAAACCCTGAAAGTTCGGGCGAATTTGCACGTGGCGTGAAACCAGTGAGCTGGAGCATCAACCGGCTCAACAAAGAAATAAAGGTGGTTTCGCCTGAAGAGCTGTTGTGGCGAATTAGGATGAAACACAACAAAACTGAAACCCTTCAAATAATCAATCAAAATAAATAAACATGAAAAAAATATTTTTTGGCATTTTAGCACTGCTCGTATTTTCATGTGTATCCGCCACTTCTCAAAATTATGCAAAGCTGGTTGATACAAAAATTGGGAGCGAAGGAAGTGGTTTAGGCTGCGGATACAATTATATTGGTGCAAGTTATCCGTTTGGGATGGTTCAGTTTACACCCAGTTTTTTCTCTCCACAAAGGGGCTTTGTTATTACACAGCTAAGTGGTGCCGGGTGCTCAAACATGGGAAATTTCCCGGTTCTTCCCCTTGCCGGCAGTTTAAAACACTCGCCAAACAACATGGACCGGTACCCCAAATTCGAAAACATTAACGACGCACACGCCGGTTATCTTTCGGTTGAAATGAAAGACAAAAGCAAGGCGGAACTTACCGTAAACGAGCGGTCGGGAATAGCAAAGTTTTGTTTTGATGACAATGAAGGGACCGTGATAATTGGCGCGGGGGTGAATTCAACTTTTGTTACCAATGCCCGCGTGCAAATTACCTCCGATTATAGCTGCGAAGGTTTTTCGGAAGGGGGCGAATTTTGTGGAACCGATACAAATTACCGCATTTATTTTGCCGCCGAATTTAACCGCCCGGCAAAAAAACGCGGTACTTGGATAAAACATGCCCTTTTAGAGTCGGTTGATTATGCCTACGGCGAAAACTCCGGTGCCTATTTTACTTTCGACACCAAAGAAAACGAAGAAGTAACTTACCGCATTGCCATATCTTTTGTTTCTGTTGAAAATGCAAAACAAAACCTCGAAGCAGCCGGGTTGCACGATACTTTTGAGGAATACCGCGCTGCAGCAGAAAAGAGCTGGAACGAAAACCTGGGTAAAATTGCGGTAACAACTGACAATGAAGACCGGAAAGTACAGTTTTACACGCACCTGTACCACTCCTTAATTCATCCAAATATTGTAAGCGATGTAAATGGCGAATACATGGGCGCCGATTATAAAGTACACAAAACCGAAGAGGGACGCGATTTTTACAGTTCGTTTAGTGTTTGGGACACTTACCGTACCCAGGCGCAATTGCTTGCCATGTTGTACCCAAAAGAAAGTAGCGACATGATGCAATCCCTGATTGATTTTGCCGACCAATGTGGTGGCTACGGGCGATGGATTCTTGCAAATATTGAAACGGGGATTATGCAAGGAGATGCAACACCAACCTTAATTTCTAATTCGTACGCCTTTGGGGCAACGAATTTTGATGTAGAAAAAGCCTATAAATACATGAAACGGGGAGCAACAATTCCCCTGCTCCGCTCGCAGGAACACGAAATCCGTCCGCACCTCGCCGAATACATTAAAGTGGGGCTGGCTCCAGCATCGATGCTTCTGGAATATGCAAGCTCGGATTACGCCATTGGGCAATTTGCCAAAAAAGCCCTGGGAAATACCGACGATGCGTTGTTTTTTACGGACCGCGCGCAAAACTGGAAAAACCTGTATAACCCCGAGCAAAATTGGCTGCAATCGAGACATGCCAACGGAAAGTGGAAAAAAATTCACGACGATTGGCGCGAAAGCACCTACAAAAATTACTTTTGGATGGTCCCGTTTAACCTCGAATGTTTAATAGATACCATGGGCGGGAAAGATGCGGCTGAACAACGCCTCGACATACTTTTTAAACGCCTCGATGCCGGATACGATGACGATTGGTTTGCAGCAGGCAACGAGCCCGACTTCCAGGTGCCTTGGATTTACAACTGGACAAATTCTCCCTATAAAACATCGGAAGTAATTCATCGAATATTAACTGAAATGTACAGTAGTAAACCTTTTGGTTTACCTGGAAACGATGATTTGGGGACAATGGGCGCATGGTATGTATTTGCGTCAATTGGAATTTACCCGATGATTCCCGGGGTTGGAGTTTTTTCAATTAATGCTCCACAATTCAAAGAGGTTAAAATTGACTTCCCCGAAGGAGAGTTAGTAATTACGGGAGGTAGTGTAGAGAAGCATTATATACAAACGTTAAAGTTAAACGGAGAAAATTATAAATCGAGTTGGATAGATTGGAAGGATCTAAAAAATGGAGCAATGTTGGACTTTAAAACCTCAAAAAAAGTTCAAAAAAATTGGGGCTTATTAAATTGATTCTTCTAAAAATACACGTCGTGCACAATAAGATTTTTACAATACTGCTGATACTTGTGTCTATTGCATTTAATTTCAATGGTCAGGCGCAAACGTTGCACGAATTCGGCACATCAAATTTACCGATAGTGGTAATTAATGTAAGTGGTGTTGAAATACCTGACGATCCAAAAATCAAAGGGAAGATGGGTATTATTTGGAATGGAGATGGCAAAACAAATTCGAGCAGCGATACTTTTAATGATTTCGATGGTGATATTTCCATTGAAAAAAGAGGTTCTTCTTCGCAAATGTTTCCTAAAAAATCATATGGTCTCGAGTTGCAAGACCAAATGGGTCAGGGAGTCAGCAGTTCATTATTAGGAATGCCAAGCGAAGAAGATTGGATTTTATATGCCCCCTATTCCGATAAAACCCTTATAAGAAACGTTTTAACCTTTACCCTCGGTGCATCAATGGTGCACTACACGCCCCGTTGCAGGTTTGTAGAGCTGTTTATCGACATCCAGTACAAAGGGGTTTATGTACTGATGGAAAAAATAAAACGCGATAGAAACCGGGTTGACATAGCAAAGCTGGAACCCGCCGAGGTAGCTGCTGAAGACATATCAGGCGGGTATATTATTAAAATAGACAAAACAACAGGCAGTGGCGGAGAAGGTTGGCATTCGGATTATTACAACTACTACAATTCGGGAAAAACGTATTATCAGTACGAATATCCAAAACAAGAAAACATAAACCAGGTACAAAAAGAATATATACAGGAATATGTGCAGCTTTTTGAAAAATCGCTGCGCGAAAAAAACTTCGATGCCGCCAATGGTTTTCTGGAATTGGCCAACGAGCAAAGTTTTATCGATTATTTTATCATGACCGAACTGTCGAAAAATGTTGATGGCTACCGCTTAAGCACATTCTTGTACAAAGACAAAAACGAACGGCTAAACATTGGTCCGCTGTGGGATTACAATCTCGCTTACGGAAATGCAAATTACTACAATGGTGCAGCACACAGCGGATACCAATACCTGTCCGACCTGGGTGGAGACGCCAACCAAGTACCATTTTGGTGGCGGGTTTTACTCGAAAACGACGGGTTCAAAAGCAAAGTTAAAGGCCGTTGGGACGAACTTCGTGCAACCCATTTCTCGGACCAACGTATTGAATTTGTAACCGACAGCCTTGTTGGGCTATTGGCACAAGCCCAAACCCGGAACTTTAACAAATGGCCGGTTATTGGTCAACACGTGTGGCCCAATGCTTATGTTGGGCACAGTTACATGTCAGAAGTAAATTGGATGAAAAATTGGCTCAGCAGCCGGATAAACTGGCTCGATGGCGAGATTAACGATTTCCCGGTGGGTGTTGAAACGCCTTTTGCAACAAACGTAGTTTCAGCTTATCCCAACCCGTTTACCAACAAAATTAGTTTTACAATAAACCCGACAATTAATGGTAATTTAACGGTGTACATATACAACACATTGGGCGTTAACATTCTCCGAAAAGAAATTAACGGCTCGCAAAACACGGTTTCGGGAGCAGTGCTTGCTTCGCTGCCCAGCGGGATTTACATTGTTAAAGTGGAGTACCGAGACCAAACTATCCTATCAAAAAAATTAATAAAATGAAACAATTTAAAACACAACTTTTTATCTTAGTCTGTTTGCTTATTATTGGCGGCAATCAAAAAGCAAATGCACAAAAAACTCCGGTAGATTATGTAAACCCTTATATGGGCAACATAAGCCACATGCTGGTACCTACCTTCCCTATGGTACATTTGCCAAACAGCATGTTGCGCATTAGGCCCGAGCGCGGAAGTTATACCGAAAGTAATATCCATGGATTACAGGTGTTTACACCAACACATCGCGGAGGTTCGGTTTTTCGTATTAGCCCCTTTCAGGGCAATATTAACGGGCTGCATCCAATTATCAGCTCTACCTTCGATAACGAACAGGTAAAACCCTATCACTATTCGGTTTATTTAGACCAACTGGGTGTTGGCGTTGAATTTGCTCCATCGAGCCAATCAGCCATCTACGAATTGTCATTTGAAGGGAATGACGAAAGTTTTATCGTTTTTCATTCAGGAAGAGGAAGTTTAAATTATGATGGTGAAGCCATCTCCGGCATGCAGTATTTGGGGCACCAAACAAATGTTTACTGGTATCTTGAAACAGACGAAAAACCAATAAAAAAGGGTTATTTGTCAGGTGACAAGACTGTTTTCGAACAAAATACAATTGAAAACAAAGCCAATATTGTCCTTGGTTTTGGTACAGGGAATAAAAAAATTAAAGCCCGCTACGGTATTTCGTTTATTAGTGTTGAACAGGCAAAAAGAAACCTACAACGAGAAATAACAGACTACGATTTGCAAAACCTTGCAAAAAAAGGACGTGAAATTTGGAATAATTCCTTGGGCAAAATTATGGTGAAAGGTGGCAGTGAAGACCAAAAAACGGTTTTTTATACTTCGCTCTACCGCACCTATGAACGTATGATAAATATTTCTGAAGACGGAAAATACTGGAGCGGAGCCGACAAGCAGATACACAACGATAACGGCGAACCTTTTTACGTTGATGACTGGGTGTGGGACACGTATTTGGCAACCCATCCCCTACGGACAATTATTGAGACAAACATGCAGGCAAACATTCTTAGTTCTTACATTCGTATGTCACAGCAAAACAAGGAAGGGTGGATGCCCACCTTCCCTGAAGTTACCCACGACAGCCACCGAATGAACGGAAATCATGGAGTAGCGCTTTTTGCCGATGCTGCCAACAAAGGGATCTATTTCGACATGGAAGCCGCCTACGAGGCCTGCAAACGATCGATTTTGGAAGAAACCCACGCCCCGTGGACACGCCGACCAGCAGGAGAATTCGACCAGTATTATAAGGACCACGGTTATTTCCCTGCCTTGCACGAAGGCGAAAAGGAAACGCTCGATGGTATTCATGGTGGTGAGAAAAGACAATCGGTTGCCGTAACGCTTGGTGCAAGTTACGATGATTATTGCATGGCGGTATTAGCTCAAAAACTTGGAAAGAATGATGATTACAATTACTTCAGGGACCGCTCGTTCAACTACCGCAACCTTTTCAATAGGGAAACCAGCTTTTTTCACCCCAAAGACAGCAACGGTAAATTTATCGAACCGTTTAATTATAAACATTCGGGCGGCTTGGGCGCACGCGACTATTATGATGAGAATAATGGCTGGACATTTCGCTGGGACGTGAAACACAATGTGAAAGACCTTATTGATCTAATGGGGGGCAATGACAAGTTTTGCAATAATCTCGATCAACTTTTTAACGAAGATCTTGGAATGATAAAGTGGGATTTTGTGGGCTTGCTTCCTGATCAAACCGGTAATGTTGGCCAATTCTCCATGGGTAACGAACCATCTTTCCACATCCCTTATTTGTACAACTATGCAGGGCGTCCATGGGAAACCCAAAAACGAGTCCGCACCCTACTCGACCAGTGGTTTCGTAACGACCTTATGGGTGTTCCTGGCGATGAAGACGGTGGCGGAATGTCGGCATTTGTCGTCTTCTCCGCTATGGGATTTTATCCCGTTACTCCCGGAAATCCCACCTACAACATTGGCAGCCCCATATTTTCAGAGATTGAAATTACCTTGGAAAATGGAAAAACATTTTGGGTAGTTGCCAACAACTGCTCCAGGGAAAACAAATACATACAATCGGCAGAACTAAACGGAAAACCATACAACAAAACCTGGTTTTCGCACAATGCAATAATGAACGGCGGAAAACTGGTTTTGAAAATGGGAGATAAAGCAAATAAACAATGGGGGGTTGAACAGAGTTCGGCACCTTTTCCCCTATCGGAGTGACGCGGGTTTAGAATCTGAAATTTCCCAGGTCCACGCAAGCACTATCTCATAAACTGTGTAAACGAAAATACCGGGGGTTGTAACCCCCGGTATTTTTTTGTTTAATTTTAAATTTTACACAGTAATGAAGAAAGAAGATTTATTAACCAAACGGTGATTTCCTTGAGCAGTTTAAGTCAGGGAAAGAACTCAATGATTTTTTAAAACAACTCCAGAAGCGAGGCAGTGAGAAGATGCTTGAAGGCGAACTCAGCGACCATTTAGGTTATGACAAAAACCAAAAGTCGGATAATTCCAATGCCCGCAATGGTTGTTCTGAGAAGAAAGTCTGCACCTCGATAGGCAAATCCAACATCCAGGTTCCGCACGACCGTGATGCTTCGTTTAATCCAATGATTATCCCTAAAAGAGGGAATATGGTGATGACTTGGAGAACATCATTGTTTCGTTCTATGGTAAAGGAATGAGCAATAGTGATATTGAAGAACAAATCCGTGAGCTTTATGGCTTTGAGGTTTCCACATCTACCATATCAAGGATTACCGATACCATTACCAACGATTTTGTAGCCTGGCAGTGCAGCCCGTTGGAATCGCTGTACACCATTGTCTGGCTGGATGCCATGCATTACAAGGTCCGCGACGAAGGGCGTGTTGTGAGCCGTGCGGTTTATAATGTTTTGGCCATCAATCGTGAAGGCCGGAAAGAACTGATCGGGATGTATGTTTCCGAGAGCGAAGGGGCCAACTTCTGGCTGAGTGTTCTAACCGACCTGAAAGCCCGCGGGGTTCAGGATATCCTGATTGCCTGCATTGATAACCTGAATGGTTTTGCAGAAGCCATTGCCAGTACCTTCCCCAAGGTTGAAATCCAGTCCTGCATCGTTCACCAGATCCGGAATTCGCTTAAATATGTGGCCTCAAAAGACCCGAAGCTTTTTATGAAGTACCTGAAGAAGGTATACCAGGCGGTCAATAAAAGCCAGACAGAAACACAACTGATCAACCTGGAAGAAAAGTGGGGGCACAAATACCCGGTAGTTATCAAATCCTGGAATACAAACTGGGAAAAGCTATCAAATTATTTTCAGTACGATGAACGGATCCGTAAGCTGATTTACACCACTAATCCTGTGGAAGGTTTTCACCGTCAGGTCAGAAAAGTAACCAAAACAAAAGGGGCTTTCCCCAATGACATGGCCCTTTTGAAACTGATCTACCTGCCTACCGAAAACATTGCAAAAAGTGGACCCAACCGCCTCAGAACTGGAGTCTTACCGTCCAGCAACTTTGCATCAAATTTGGTGACCGGATGAAAATAGACTTCTGACCTTTTTTAATCTTTAAAAGAAAAGCCAGGATTTAAAACCTGCCAAGAGTAATACAAGCGGCTTCGTGCCTGCGCCGCCCTTGACAGAACTCAAATCCCAATCAAAAAAGCTCTTACGATTGGAAAATTGAATTAAATTTGCATGAAAGAAAAAAATCAGACAGAGTTTAGATTACACTCCCATATTTAGACTTGGGCCTTAAACATACTATGAATGAATCTATTTCTATTGGTGGGGTTTTCTTTGGGTTCTTCAACAGGAGCTTTTTTGGGAAGAATGTAAGGCAGTAGCTTAATGATGAATTCAGCCTTCTCTTTAGGTTCTAACTTATTCAAAATAGTTGGTAAGTGTTCAATTTCCTTGGCGACGAGTTGGCCTATCATTTCCTTCACCGTACCTGTCAACTTATTTGAAGTACCTTTTTGCCGCCCACCTGTTTTTATTCCTTTAGCCATTTTGTCGTCTATTTTTATCTATTTTAGATAAAAATATCATCTTGATATATAAATATCAAACATTTAGCCAACAATATCTTAACAGGAAAACAAAGAGCCACTAACAGAAAATATGAAATAAAGAAAACGTACAATCAAGATTCGATAAAAGCTAATAGCTTGCTGCAAATCTCCATTTGCCAACTCCTCATATCAGTCGTGTTTAGAGGGAGCCTTAATTTGATGAGCGAGCACGGATATTTTTTGGACTCTCTCGTTTCTGCAGATTCACTCCTTTCACCATGAAAAGCACCTTTTACTGAATCAATCGAATCATCCGGATACACCAATGCATAAGCAGACAATCACACCTCAAACTTCAAACCTTGCAGCTACTTTAATCTTTTGATTAAGCTCCCGGATTAATTCATTCTCGGCCAATGGATATTTTTCAGCCGCTTTTTCTTTGATGAACTTCCTTATTTCATACGCGTCCTTTTTGGTGATTTCTCCGGCGAGCTGCCAGCTTGAAATCTCATCAAGAAATTGATCAATTCCGATCTTGTGTATTTGTTGTAACGCTAATGATTCAATCAATTTGGTTTTGCTGCCTATTGGTTGAAGTTCCAATGGGCTTTCCATTTCCATGATAAGACTTTTAAATTCTTGTCTCCACATCAAACATAGCTTATTGAAAAATGATCGATCCATTAAATGCATGACTTGTAATTCAGGAACATGGAATGTTTTCCCAAGTTTCCGGGTAAAACGTATTTCAAAGCGCATAATATTTTTACCCTTAAAGTATTCAGGTATTACTTCTCGTTTTCTCTTCATTTCTCTGATTTTGTCATAAAAAATCAAACCCTTTTCTTCAGAACCATAGATAACACCATTGTCTAATACAGATTTTCTAAACCGGGATTTCTGTCCAAAATAATTGAAATAGGCAGCCGGATCATGTTTGACTTTCATGTTCCCGGAAAAATCTAAGCGTGAAACACGTGCCATTTCCAGGGGAAGTTCCAGACATTCTTTTAAAAGCTCCATGGCCTCAATATATTCCTTGAAAGTCATAGCATCCAGGTTATTCCCTTTGTAAAATACATGGATACTGCCTTCAATCTTGATTTTACTTTTGGTGATCCTGATTTTTAGATTTCTAATTTTACCTCTGATGAATGGTATTCCATATTCAATGCCTTTCGATGTGATTTCTAGTTCATGAGGGATCTGACTGAGGAAATTGATTGACAGATCATATTCATTGGTAAGTATCATGGTGAGACTATCGTAATTCATGGTTACAAGATTTGGGTACTCGTCCCGCTTAACAAGGAGATGAAAAAAACGAGGGGTTTAAACCCCTCATTTTATCTATGCAAAGTTCAGTTGAATAAATGAAGAGTGGGTCCTAAGAAATTCGAGTTCATGGTCTAATTCTCCATCAACTAGCTCGTACCAAAGGTTCTTCCGGTTGTGTTTTTGACCTCTGCCAATAAACAGCTCGATATCAGTGATCCCGGATTCTCTGAAGTTCTCATTGAAAACGACTAAGCAAGCATCATTAGTCCCTTTGATGTCGCAGTATCCATATGGGAGACCAGGTTCGGGAATGTAAACACTACTGATATTCTCAGAGCCTTTCGTGATGGCCATATCCGGGCTTTCTTCACCTTCCCAACGCTTGGGCCGGGGTACAAAATTAAAGGACCAGCCTCCTGGATTTGGATTTCGCTTATTAATAAGAAGCAATTGAAACCGATCATACTCCATAGTTGATTTGGAAATTTCAAAGCGATATTTGGCCTGTATCTCTTGGCGTTTTTCGGCCCGATAATAGTCAGATAGAATCATGATGCATCCTCCTCACTAAGTTCCGATTCGAGAATGGCCCTGAAATCTCTGAGATCACTCAAAAATATTTGCATCCCTTCTTTTTTGCCTTCATCAAAGGAATCTGATAGCCCAAGGATAAAGGAGAACATAAAGACATATTCCTCTACACTTTCCAGATCATACTGATCCACTAAAAACTGAATTGATTTATGTTTTCTCAGTTTCATTTTGCAGCTCTCCTATTGTTAAGTGACACATAGGTACTTGCCTTGGCTTGGATCTCATCAGCCGGGGTTATGCGATTTTGAAGCAAGAACCGATTAATGCTTTCTAGTTCAAAATATATCATCTTTCCTCGGGGCTTATAAAATTCTAGGCTTCCAAGCATAGTCATTTTGTATAAGTGACTCTTACTTATACCCATGTAAGTGGCGGCCTCTTCAAATGTTAGAACATCTTTTTGTGAGAGGATCATTCTTTCCATGTTCAGTTGCCTCTCTTCGATTCGCTTTAAAAGCTCAGCGATTGAAATTTCTCGCTTGTCCATTTTATTTCATTTTTTATTGTGAATAAAACAGGCCTAGGCGTGCACTCCCTTGCCCGGTTTTCTTGTCGATCGACGGTTCAAATGTAAGCAAGAGAAAAAACATAAAGCATTGACATACAAACAATAAAGCGACTACTCAGCAGGTCGCTAAGTGGTCGCTTTTAGTCGCCAATACTGTAAATCAATGCTTTAGCAGCTCGCTATTTTTTTGTGTATCTCAGCAATCAGGTCACTGTCAGAGCTTGGTACAGGTTTATTTTTTGCTAGTGCAATGGGATTGCCTTTATCATTAATGAAAACCAAGGGAACAAACCGCTCATAAACAGTCGATTTAATATCTAGGGGTCTTAGCGGCATGAGCAATTCACGTAAAAGCTGTTTGTTTTTAAGCCATGTTATTTTAGATTTCAGATTATTCCCATTCAATCCACCAAAGGCCCAAACAAAATCGTCTTTGTCGGTATCTTCTGGTATAAATCCACTGTCTACCAATAATTCACATAATAAGTTTCTCTGAGTATTGTTAAGTCTTGTATGGAAAAAACTGACAGCTTCATCTGTAAGATACTTAATTTCAATACTATTGTCAATCGCCAAGGTTCTTAAATTTATTGAAAACAATTGAAAAATTCTTCGCACCTCTTCAATAAATAAATCAATATCAGAATGCAAAGCACTTATGTCTATGTATTTATTGTTATGTTCGTGAAGGGGAATTTCTTCGGTATAGACTTCTCCAGTTATTCCTTTTTGATCAGCTTCGTCCTTTGAAATAGTTCTATATGAAGTTGAATCGCAGTCAAATAATTTAACCACTTCAATCACCTCCTTTTTATCAACATAGTCATACTCAAGTTGAATTTCAAGTGTCCGTAAGACTTCAAGAGCATAAATTTTTCTCGCATCTTCTGTCATTGTAGACAATCTGTAGAAAATATCATCAGTACAATCTTGAATTTCAGGGTACCAAATATTGCCAGTACATTTATACGGATGTTCAGGTAACAAATGGTGATTTTTTTCGTCCATTATCACCTTGATTAATCCATCAAAAAAAAGCCTTATGTTTTTCATATTTAATCAAAATGAGTTCAATTTCATAATTCATATTCTGGCAAAGAGTTAACGGCTTTCTTTTTGAGATCATCAACCACGTGCATATACACCTCTGTCGTTCTGGTCGAGGTATGGCCCAAGATACTACTTACTGTTTTAATATCCGGCTTTTCATCGCTGGTCAACAGGTTTACCGCTAAACTGTGACGGGCACAATGCCAGGTAATGTGTTTATTTATTCCAGCTTTCTTAACCAAATTGCTGATTGTCTTCGTCGCCCACTTTCTGCCGGGCAAATCAAAAACCACGCTATCTTCAGTTGCAGGTTTGCCAATTAATTTCAGAGCTGTTTGGTTAAGGTCAATTATTACTGAGTTTCCTGTTTTTTGCTGGTCAATTTTGAGTTGGGCCGCTGAAAAGTCAATATTAGAATATCTCAAGGCTTTAACATCAACAAATCTAAGCCCTGTGCATAAACAAAACAAAAAGGCTCTCTTGATCTCAGGCCTTGAACTGTTGGTTTTTGCTATCAGCTGTATTTCATCGTTTGTCAGTATCTGTTTTCTTAATCCAGATGGCTTTCTGCAGGTTAGCTCCTTGTCTCCCGGCTCCTTCTTTTGTGCCGGACTTTTGGATATAATATTTCTAGCTACTGCATAGTTGAGGATTTTCTTAAACCTGCTATAATATGAATTTGCCCCCTCTCCTTTATGATTGTCTTGCAAAAAATCAATAAAATGGATAATCATAAGTCTATCAATCTGGCTTATTTTAAGGGTTTCAAGTTTAATCCCGGGATAATCTTCTTTTATAAATCTCCTGAAGTCTTCAATAGCACCATTTATCATGGCCTTATCCTTTTTTGTATAGTTATCCAGATAGTTTTGGGCAAACTCAAAGAACAAAACTTTCTGCTTTGCGACAGGGATATAATCAAAAGCAAGGTTATTGAGTTCATTTTCCCGGTCAGTTCTGATCCGGTTCGCCAATTCATAATTTGCCCTGTTTTGCTCCTTGTCAATAGGATTCCTAGCTTTGGGGTTAATGTATAATTTCAGAAATTCATAAGAACGTTGTCCATCGCGGTAAATATCAAGATATAAACTGATGTTTCCAGAGACTAATATTTTTTCCCTAAGCACAACATTGTTCTTTTTTGTGCCTTTTTTGACCTTCTTTTGTGGCTTTGCTCCCATTATCTTCCGTTGTTAAGTTGTTGTTTTCAAATATAATAACAAAAACAACACGAGTAACAAACGAGTAACAAAAAGTAACAAAAAAAGAGTAAAGCAAAAGAAAATAAACAAATCTTAAATATTCCAAATGCCAGCATATCAGGCCTTTTATCTTTCTCTTATTTACTGTTTTCAGCATGGTAATTACCTTGACAGGGTAGGGGTCACTGGTTCGAATCCAGTACAGCCCACAAAAAGGCCAGTAAGTTTCTCACTTACTGGCCTTTTTTTCTGACGCTTTGATGCTTAACAAAACGTTGGCCAATAGAGTTGGAATCCTACTGCACCCTCAATTTCCCATCGAATGCATATTTCTTGCCCACTTCGGTCTGCAACTCCACTTCATGCTCTCCATACTTCAATTTGCAGGACTTACCGGCTTTGGACCAAACTTCCACTCTCTCAAGTCTGCCTCCACTCCAGCTGAAGGCCAGCTCAAAGCCGCCACGTGCACAAACACCAGAAATATTGCCCTCAGGCAAGGCGTCGGGCAAAGCCGGAAGAATGGCAATTTCATCCAAATGACTCTGTACCAACATTTCGACCATGCCGGCAGGCGCACCAAAATTACCATCAATCTGAAATGGAGGATGTGCATCGAATAGGTTGGCGTATGAGCCACCACCACCTGAATAAGCTACATCATCAATCTCAACAGGACGAAAAAGTAGTTTAACCATGTCGTAAGCATGATTACCGTCCAGGAACCGAGCCCAAAAGTTAATTTTCCATGCCAGACTCCAACCTGTTCCTTCGTCACCCCGAAAGAGGAGGGATTGACGGGCAGCGCGCATCAATTCAGGATTGTCGTTCCAATTGATTTCATTGCCCGGATGCACGGCCCATAAATGAGACACGTGGCGATGTTTATTCTTCGGGTTATCCAGGTCGGTCAGCCATTCCTGTAACTGTCCGTATTGCCCAATTTGGTTAGGAGCAATTTCCGGAAGCATTTTGCTCAGTTTCCGGGCAAATGCTTCATCTGTATTTAAAATAGAAGACGCTTCGATACACGAACGGAATAAGGCGCGGATGATTTGATGATCCATCGTTGGTCCAGCCACCAAGCCGCCATTCTCCGGCGAGTTGGATGGGGTGGCAATCAGGTAGCCCGTCACAGGATCTTTAATCAGAAATTCAGTAAAAAACTCGGCTGCTCCTTTCATGATTGGATAAGCTGTCTGAGCCAGAAACTCCTGATCCTGAGAAAACAGGAAATGCTCCCACAAATGCCAGCTCAACCAGGCGCCACCGGTTACCCAAATACCATGATTGGAATGATTAATGGGCGCCGTTCCCCGCCAAATATCAGTGTTGTGATGCAACACCCAGCCAGGAGCCTGGTAATGTTCGCGGGCAACCTCCGTGCCGGTCTCTGCGCAATCTACAATCATGTCAAAAAGCGGCTGGTGACACTCTGAAAGGTTAGTCAGTTCTGCTGGCCAATAATTCATCTCCGTATTAATATTGACCGTCCACTTGCTATCCCATGCAGGGTCGAGCTGATGATTCCAAATGCCCTGCAGATTGGCTGGCTGTGTCCCCGGCCGACTACTGGAAATGAGCAGATAACGACCATACTGAATGTATAACGCCAGCAGCTGAGGATCATCCGGATTCTCATGAAATGCGACAATGCGTTTGTTGGTTGGTAGCATTGACTGCTCACCACCACCAAAACTTACTTTAAACCGCTGAAACAAACGCTGGTAGTCGGTCTGATGTGCCTGACGGACATCTGCCATTTTCTGGCCAGCCAGCCGGGCCAATGTTTGCCGGACTTCCTGCTCCGGCTTCCCGCTCACGTCGCTATAATTGACATAGTTGGTTGCCGCCGCCAAATAAATAGTTGCCGTACCCGCATCGTTCACCGTCAATTTATTGCCATCGACAGCAAGCACTCCATCGGAAAAAATAGTTAACTCAGCCACGCCATAGAGGGCACCCTCTTTCACCTGTACCTTCAGCGAAAGCCTGTTCCCATCAGCTTTAATTTCTTTTGATTCATGAAGGGCATCAAATGCCAACTCAAAATTCAGCGCTTTTTGCTGATCGGCTTTCAGCTCAATGGCGATCACCTGATCAGGATAGGATGCCAGGTATTCGCGGGAGTAATTTACTCCCTTCGATTGATAAGTCACCCGCTGAACAGCCTCCTCCAGATCCAGCTCACGACGATAATCGGTGAAATCGGTATGACCGGGAAAATGCAAGTACAAGTCACCAAAAGCCTGATAAGCCTTTTGACCAAGCGGGACACTCATGAATTCGGCCATCGCCAGTTCTTCAGCTTCTTTCTGCTTTCCGTCAAAAAGCAATTGCCGTATTTCACCCAAATGCTTCCAAGCTCCCTGGTGTGCATAACTATGGGGAGCACCCTGCCAAAGCGTTTCCTCATTGAATTGAATGCGATCGCGAGTTACGCCACCAAAAACCATGGCGCCCAGGCCCCCATTTCCGATAGGCAAAGCATCGGTCCATTGCTCGGCAGGTGTGTTATACCATAATTTGAGTGGCTGGTTCGTGCAGGCTAGAGCTGATGAGCATAGCACCAATAAGAACAAAAAACTCGTTAAGCGTAGTCGATTGGTCATGTCTATTTAGTTTAGGTTAATGCGAAGGAGTGCCAAACTTGATTTGCAACTCACCGTTCGTAAAGTTAATTATTTTGTTCATTCTCACTTTCACCTTCGAACGATTGTTTAGGGAATCATCTTGATGCCAATGATCTAGAGATTGAGCACAAGCAATTAATCCTGCAGAGGAGCAATAAAAAACCCGGAACTCAAAAGCACCGGGTTCATCGCATTCAAAATCTTATGGTTGTTATACCAGGATATCTGTTGTCAGATTCTTAATACTTACTTCCAACTCTTCAAAAGGTTTTCCGTTACCTTGATTATCATCTTCAACAAACATATATTTCATACCAGCAACTTCCTTTGCAGCCAGAATCGCTTTAAAATCAATCACCCCTGCACCTACAGAAGTAACATCGTCTTTATTCACATCAAAAAACGGTGCTTCTTGTTTCTTCATATCTTTCATGTGGAATAACTGGAATCTTCCGGGATACTTCTTAAACAACTCCACAGGATCTTGTCCGGCTTTATTGGCCCAAAAGAGATCAAGCTCCATCGTGATATACTCAGGATCCATTTCCGGCATAAAGATGTCGAAATAAGGCACGACACCATCAATATTCTTAAATTCGAAATTATGGTTGTGATAGCCAAACTGAATACCCACACCATTCATAATCTTGCCTACTTCATTCCAGTCGCCAACCATTTTCTTGTAGGTCTCAATGTTTCGGTCTTCTTCGTTCACCCATGGCTGCACACAATATTTCACCCCCAATTCGGCATGATCGTCTGCCATTTTCTGAGCATTATCAATCGTAATTCCGGCTGCCTCAACCTGGGTATGACTACTCAAAATTGTCATCCCCATATCACTCACAATCTTCTTAAATTCTTTCGGAGCATAGCCGTAGAACTTACCATCGGCATAATTTGCCAACTCCAGATTTTTATACCCGAGATCTGATATCCTTTTCAACGAACCAAGCACATCGGCAGCCATCGCATCGCGGATGGTATACAACTGCAAACCAACGCCAAAACTTTTCCGGTCAACCGGCTGTGGGGTACATGCAAGTGGCCCAAGCACAGTAAGACCAAGGGCTCCCGCTGCTGAAATCTTTAAAAACTCTCTTCTGTTGTTAAACTTTGTCATGATCTATTC
Organism: Sunxiuqinia sp. sy24; assembly: GCF_052677165.1. NCBI lineage: Bacteria > Pseudomonadati > Bacteroidota > Bacteroidia > Marinilabiliales > Prolixibacteraceae > Sunxiuqinia > Sunxiuqinia sp. sy24. Next base: position 101,337 of record NZ_JBQYLH010000001.1, on the reverse strand, counting down.
TTTTTGTTGGATATAGGTTAAATGTTGTGTTTTACACAAAGGCTAAATATACAATAAATCATTTAGATACCCGACAACTCACCCTTGGTTGGCACAAATAGGACAAGCTGCTAACAGAGCCTGGAACAAACAACAGCTCGAACACAATCAAAAGCAAATTTCGCTAAAAAAAGAATAGCAGGCCGTTTCCAGCCTGCTACCTCAATCCACGTTAAATCCAATTGTGAAAAACTATTCGCAAAAAACTAATTTCTTCGTTTTGATTTCCAGTACTTCCGAAACTGATCCTGGGTCATAATCCCAACCGGACCTTCGTAAATCCCGCCTAAACCAGCGCGATCATAAACCCTGATTTCCAAAATATTCTCCTCGCCAGCTTTAAACGCATCCGGTGGGAAAAAATAATTCCGGAATTCGCCGTAAAAATCGCGGTTCGACCAACGCTCAAGATCACCCGTCTGCCCTATCTTAAGGCCATTAAGATACAGCTGGTCGGCATCGTCAATCTTACCAGCCAGCAGCACCAAACGCTGCGAAGTAGCAGTCGCCGGCAGTTCAATTTTTCGGGTATAAACAGCATACCCATCGTAGTTATTGTAGCCCTGGTTCTCCCAGGCACCGGGCACCTGAATCTCACGTTGATCGCGTTGGTTATATGCCTTTCCCTTGTTGAACAACCAGCTTCCCGTCAAATCAACGAGAAAGGGAGGCAACACGCCCGTAGAATAAATTCGTAGGTTTCCTGAAACAATGCCTCCTTCGAGCTGACTATCGTAAACCCGAACAGCAATAAGGTTTTGCTCTCCTATACGAATGAGATTAGAAGGCACCTGATATTTGCGCGAAGCATTGTATGCGGTAGAAAACCGGGGCGGAAACGAGCCTGTTTGCCCGATTTTAACTCCATTAATAAAGACTTCGTCCACATCATCGATATAGCCCAATTCCAGCACCAATTTTTTATCAGCGATGGTTTCGTCTAAAACCACCTGCGTTCGGTACCAGGCATAGCCGTCGTAACCTCTGAATCCTTCATTTTCCCATCGGGCAGGCACCCGGATCTGATCCCAGGCCGAATCGTCATAGCCCACAGAAGCCCACTCGCGCTGGTCGCCAATGCGGAATTTCCAAAGACCACGCAAATCCTTTTCATCCGGCTCGAAGGCCACACACACATGAGCCAGCACAAAAATCAGGACCAGGCTTCCAAACCATCGTATTGCATTCATTCCTCTCATAGTTAATCAAATAATCGGATCAAATCCTGAAAAAAAGAATTCCAACCACTATTTTGTTCCTGCCAGCGGACTTTCTCACGAAAATCGCGAACATCCTGAGCTTTCATAATTCCTATCGGCCCTTCGTAAATACCTCCGAACTGGGACTCATCCTCCACCTCAACCGATAGCAGGTTTTTACTTCTCAAAAAATTGGAGGGGATTTTATAAATGCGGTAAAGCGCCCAGGCATTGCTTCGCTGAAAGCGCGAATAGCTATCCAGCTCTTCCACCTCTCCAATCTTATAACCATTCAAGTAAACGTCATCGTAATCATCAATCTTCCCTAATACCAGATACAATTCTTCGCCTTTGAGCGATTCGGGAAGCGTAAATCGCTTCCGATACCAGGCTGTTCCGTTAAAATCAGGATAACCCTGACTTTCCCAGTTCATCGGAACATAAATTTCATCCCACTGCTCGTCGCTGGTTTGCGGACTGTTCATATCGCCAAAGTTATCGATACTGAATTTCCACATTCCTGTCAGGTCAACAGCCATGCCCTCCTGGTCACGATCGAAATAGAATCCAAACTTATCGGCTCGTAATATCCCGCCTTCAAGGCCTTCATCAAACACGCGAATAGCAATTACATTTTTGGAGGTATTCAGGATAGAAACAGGAACCAGGTAGTGGCGTTCCTGATCGTAAGCCGATTCATAATTGGGAAAAAATTGCCCCGTCTGTCCCACCTTATGACCGTTAATGAAAACTTCGTCCACATCATCAATATAACCTAAAAATAAGTCGACCATTTCCGTTTTTGGAAGTTCCGTCAATCCAAAATTCTTGCGATACCACGCATACCCATTATAACCTTCGTAATAATGCTCCCAGTCTCGGGGAGCCTCAATAACATCCCAATCACGCGTATCAGCTGCCGGACTGGCCCAGTCGGGGTTATCGCCTACGGTGAACTGCCATCTTCCTTTCAAATTCACCAGCGTTTTCCAATCCGAAGCTTTCAGCTCCGAAGAACTAAAAGCCGCCAGAATAGTCAGATAAACGATAAAAACTTTATTGGTCATGATTGTATTAAGTTTCCTACAAGATATTTAAAAACAAAATCAATTCGAAATGCTGCTTTTTTTTGACTTAGTTCGTGTTGTAACGCACCGACAGATTAAAGACATAGGCTTCCCCCACAAGCACTTTGTCTGCTTTCAGTTTTTTGGTTTTAAAAATATGCTTCACATAGTCTTTGGCCGCATTGTCGTCGCTGCGAAGCCGGATCAGGCTCAAGGACTGGTCGCCATTGACGATAAAGCAAACCTGGACTTTCTCATCGAATTTATTAATGTCGTGTTGATAGAAGTAATTGTTCCAGTCCTTAATTTCTTCTTTAAAGCAGTCTGTAATTTCGTGGTACAGTTCTTTTTTTGCCATGTTCATTGCTGTTTCCCCAGCGAATGCCAGGCCGGTCATCATCATCAAAGCGACAACCATCATCGGAATTGTTCTTCTTGTTTTCATTGCTTTTGGACTTTAAGTGTTTCTATTTGTACTAGTTTCTGATACAAAGTAAAGCCACAGATGTAACCCCGCTGTCAAATGCAAGTCATATGATGCCACAAGATGTCACAGCAATGTCACAAATAAGAAAACCAACTCGAAACACCTATTCATAACAAGTAATCCTGAGAGAGAGGAACAGACTCAGGGCAAGGCACAGAGATTGCCCATTGAACTATTTACAAGGGACTATTTAAGAAGACCGGAAAACAAACAAGGGAGAAAGCTGAACTTGAACCCTGGAACTTAGAATTTAGAACTTAAAACCTGAAACTCACAGCACCAACTTGTAGCCCACGCCATGCACTGTAACAATATGCTGGCTTTCGGGAGTGTCAATCTTATTCCGAAGCCGAACAATAAAGTTGTCAACCGTACGCGTAGTGGGTTGATAATCCATCCCCCAAACCTGGTCGAGAATATCGTCGCGACTAACGATTTTGCCTGCATGACGAAAAAGGTAATGCAAAATCTCAAACTCTTTGTGTGACATCTTCAAGGGCTGGTTGCCCAAATCAAAAGCCTCGTAAGCTTCAAACGAGACCCGCAAATTACCAATGGAAATGAATTCATTGGTCGACTCGCTGGCATGGCCCACCCGGCGCAGGATCACCTTGATACGAGCCAACAGTTCGCGCAGGCTAAAAGGCTTGGTCACATAATCGTCGGCCCCCAGCTCCAGTCCCAGCACCTTGTCCAGCTCTTCGCCACGAGCGGTCAACAGGATAATCGGCGTGTTGATGCCGGCTGCTCGAGCCTTTTTACACACATCAAAACCCGACATTCCCGGCAGCATCACATCCAGCAAAACCAGGTCGAAGTCTGCAGACTGCAATTTCTTCAACCCATCATCGCCACGATCGGCCGTATCGACCTCATAACCTTCAAACTCGAGGTTATCACGGAGGCCAACCAACATGGCTTGTTCATCTTCAACAATTAAGATTTTTGACATGCATTTACATTTTTATCGGAAATTTCAGAATAAAAGTACTCCCCTCGCCCAACTTGCTGTGCACCGAAACCTTTCCTCCATGCACCTTCATGATGCGCTTTACCAGGTTGAGCCCCAGCCCCGACCCTTTGGCTTGATGCGCCAGATCGCCTTCGGTTACCCGATAAAACTGATCGAAAATATATTTTTGATTTTTTGCTGAAATACCAATGCCATTGTCCTGCACTTCAATCCATGTCTGTTTGTTTTTCTTCACCACACGAACTTTAATCTCCTTAGCCGCTTTATCGCTATACTTAATGGCATTATCCAACAGGTTATTCAGCATGGTTTTAAGCGCCTCCCCGTCAGCTTCAATCCAGGCCTCGTCAACTTCTGAGCTGAAGCAACAGTCCACATTCGCTGCCGAAAAATGAGAATCAAACGAAGCGATCAATTCAGGAACAGCCTGCTTCAGATCAATCTTCTTAAAATGATACTTGATCCGGTTTTTCTCGATGCGCGAAAAATTCAAAATACGATTCACAATATCCGTCAGCCGCACACTTTCCTGCTGAATGGTTCTGAGATATTCCGTTTGTTTCTCCTCGGTTTTTACTCGTTTCAGCAAGAGCGTCTCAGCATACATGCTAATTAAAGCCAAGGGGGTTCGTATTTCGTGCGAAACATTAGATACAAATTCGGATTTAATGGCTGCCAGCTTGATCTCCTTTCGAATGTTGACCAGCACAAATACAAAGCCAAGCACCACCAGCAAGCTCATGCCCAACAACGCATAATTATCACGCTGGGTCCGTTCCGAGGCCAGTTCCTCCAAGGTTTTCGACTTTAAGCGGATACCCAGCTCATGTTCGGGCAAGTACCACATAGCCGCCCGTTTCATAGTCTTCACTTCTCCGCGCTCAGCTTCATTGACATAAACCACGCTCCCCGTTATAGAGTCGGAAATAGTGATGTAAAAAAGGTCCTGTGCCACCTGCTGAATCATGGGACTCAGATTTTGCTGAATAAAAGTCCGGGGCTCCACCACCAATTGACAAAGTTGCTCTCCCTTTTTACTTTTGGGCAAAAAGTAAAGCAACAGATCATCGTGCCAGCGGCTTTCCTTCATCCGCTGATAATTGGCTTCCAGGTAAGTCTGAAGTTGCTCTACCTCCGCCTCTTCCGGCCAAACATCCATCGTAAAAACAGAATCGTTAAAGTAAATAGCCTCCTCATGCGAAGTCTCCAGGTTCAAAAAACGAACCGCACGAATGGCAGCATTATTCTGAAACAAGTTCTCAACCATGCCCTGCATGAGTTCATCCTTAGGATCTCCCGCCTGATCAAGACTCTGACTCCATTGCTGGACAACATTTTCTGAATATTGATTGATGGAATATAAAATCGATTCGAGCTGGGTACTGAACACCCGTTCCACCATCTGTTCATTTTTAGTCAAGGCTGAAAATTCGCGAACCAGGAAAAAGCCCATTGGCAAAGCAACAATCAGCAGTAATACAAGACTTATTTTAGCAAGCGTTCGCCCCATAGTGCCAGTATACATTTTCTGCAACCTGATAAAGGTATTAAATCGACGTCAAATTTCCGCCCCTTCTTTTGGAGCATGCTACCAAATAAGACGCGACCTCTCTGGGCTTTGTTACAAATTCCCTAAATCCTGTTCATAAACGCTTCAATGAGTGATAACAGCAAGAAATAGTCGACCCTGTTTTCCTTTATTGACCGACATTTCGCACCTCAACAACCATTGATAAAAGACAGCTAAACATAGTTATTTTGAATTAGTCTAAATAAGACGTAACTTGCTTATTGCAAAAGCAAAACAACTTATCAGCAGGTAATCTGCAACCTTTACATACACCAAATTCAAGCCGATTGAGCACAGGCTTTCGGAAAAGTTCTACATAATTCTAACAAATACAAGGTGTATGAAAAAAGTCAATTTATTCGTTATTCTGCTACTGTTTGTAGCCTCCGGCCTTTTCGCGCAAAACGAGATTAAGCCGGCCAAGTTTGAAAACGTAAGCTGGCACGAAGTTGTACTGATCGACTTCAAACCCGGCACGATAGAACGCGCCAAAGAAATCATTGAACTATACAAAGCTGCAGGAGCAGCCGCCCAGGTTCCTGGACCTGAAACGCACTGGTTTATGACCGGCGAATACAACATGATGCTTATTTGGACAATGAAAGGCGGACCTGCCGATATGGAATGGCGTCGTTCGCCCGATGGTGTAAAATGGTGGAGCGAATTTATCAGACAGCAAGGCTCAAAAGAAGCCGCCAAGGTCCTGCAGAAGGAATACACCAGCCTGATTCAGAAGGCAACAAGTTACATCACCCGAAAAGAGCTCTAAACATCTACTTATCAAGGCGTCTGTAAACGTCTTGAATTTCATGATCCTTTATGTTTGATTTGATTCTTATCAAAAATTCTAATTCGATGAAAAAATTCTATTTTCTCCCTATTCTTGCGCTTATGCTCGTTTCGTTATTGACCGATGCGCAGGAAAACAAGAAAGAACAACTATGGTACTGCTATGTAGAAACAGTAGCCCCTGAAGCTCTTTTTGAGTATCAGGAAATGAGTGTTGAACTGGTTGCTCTAGCCAAAGAACATGATTTCCCCTTTAGCTTTTATGTCTGGTCATCGCGCGACCTGGAATTTGAAGTCTGGTACCCCATCAACTCGTTAGATGATATTAATGCCATTGACGAAAGCTGGAATGAAATTATCGATCAGTGGGGACAGGAAAAAGCAATGGCCTTTGGTAAAACAAAAACCAAAAACAACTCGTTTACCATGACCACGCTGTACGAACTCTCCTACCAACCGACAAACCCACGGCCCGAAATTGAAGAAGCCGGATACCTTCAATACCAGGAATTCCATCTGATTCCGGGTAAGCAGAAAGAAATGGAAGCCATCATTCAGGATGCCAACAAGTTATTGGCCGAACACAACTACAATGATGCCTGGTACATTGCGAAAGCGGGTATTGGCATGCAGATGCCAAGCCTGATTGCCTGGTCCTATGGCAAAGATGCTCAGGACTTTTACACGCAAGACAAAAAATTTCAGGAAGAACTGGGAGAGGCTTTCAAACCGCTCAACAAGCGTTTCATCAACTGCCTGGCCAGCGTTAAATCGGGCGAAGTATTTTATAAGAAAACATTTAGCTATGAAAAAGAATAAACGCCAGCTCATCAACCTCGGCCTACTGTTCGGCTTGCTGTTCTCCTGCGCCGCCCAGGAAATGAAGCCGGCAGAAAAAACGGTTCTCAGCATCTTTACGCCGTACTTCTATTTCCCTGAAACCTTGAATGGCAACATTCAGACCCTCAAAGAAGTGAACTACTGGGCAAAAAAAGAAGACGGTGGTATTACCGCCGGCGAACGCATCAGCATGGCCGACCGCGACAGCTTGATCCAATGGACCAATGACATGGAAGTGTCGTTTGATGAAAGCGGAAACGTCACCCAAACCATTTTTCTGGATGAAAACGACAATTCTTTCGGACACTGGTCGGTGGAAAGTAGCGAGGGAAAAATCAGCAAGGCCAGTTGGATTAGGCAGGACACAACTCGCAACTACGTCCAGGTCAGCTACCCCCAGGAGAACGAAAAAATAATGGAGCGATTTCATGCCCAAACGGACACGCTAATCAACTATGCGGTGATTACCCTTAACGATCAAGGGCTGAAAACGTCTATCCAATGGTACAATGCCATGGAAGAACCCAGAGGCTATATCCGTTTTAACTACAACCTGGCAGGAAAACTGGATAATTACACAATAACCAACTCCGATACCTTACAGGTACAAATGAACTTTGTGACCAACGACCATGGGTTCTTTCAATCGCAGGAAGTTTACAGCGCACGCGACAGCACCACCGAAGTGTATGTTTACGAGTACACCTACGACGACAAAGGAAACTGGACCAGCTATACCGGATACAAGGATGGCAACCCCCAGGTCGTGTGCAAACGAAGCTATACCTATTATCTTAAATAATCTCCCTATATTCCCTTAGGTAGACTCCCAACCCAACTTCAACCCCCAAAATTGAAGTTGGGTTTTCCTCTGCCAACGAGATCGCTTTACAAGTGATTCAGCTCCTTGGCATAGCGTCGAGCCACAATGCTGATGTAGAACAGCTGAAAAGCATGGTAGATCATTACCGGAACCAGGAAAAGACTGCCGATGGTCGTATCTCCAAACAGCACCATCACCATCACGGAACCATGCACCAGTGATTTTTTTGAACCAGCAAAAAGCACGGTGATACGGTCCTCCCGATTGAAATGCATCAGCTTGGTCAACCGCTTTATGCCTTCAAAAACAAAGAAGAACAAAGCAATAACACTGCCGCCCAAAAGCAGCATCTCATGCAAGGCTATGCTGCTAAAAATACCGTTCATAAAAGAATCACTGAAACTACGATACACCACCGTCAGGATCACCGCTTTATCGAATAAGCTCAGGTAACGCTTGTTGCGATTAGCCCATTTCCCCCACCAACGATGCAGGACAAGCCCGATAAAAACCGGAATCAGAATCTGAACCACCAAGTCGTGCAGCACCTCGCCAAAAGCAAATGCCTCGCTTTGCTTTTCCAGGAAGATGCTCATCCACAGCGGCGTGATCAAAATACCGATCACCCCCGAGATGCTGGCATTGAAAATGGCGCTGGAGATATTCCCTTCGGCAATGGAAACCATTACCACCGACGATGAAACCGTTGAAGGCAAGGCTGCCAGAAAGAATACCGACAGCCAGAGGATTTCATTTTCGGTGCCAACAAACAACGGACGAAAAGCCAACACGATCAGTGGAAAAATCAAAAAGGTAATGGACTGGATTGCCAGGTGAAGTCGCCAGTTGCTCAGGTCATTTTTTAGCTTTTCGGGGCTAAGTCGTAAGCCATAGAAAAAGAAAAGCAAGGAGATCCCATAGTGAATCAGATCACTCAGCTCAACAGTACTTCCGGCTTTGCCGATCCCCGGCACCAGATATGCAATCAGAATCATCAACAGAATTCCGGAGATAAAGCCGTCGGGCAGAAACCGTTTGAGCGACTTAAAAAACGTATTTATCATGAAGCTAATCTTGTTGTTATCGTATGGTAAAGATGGGGTAATTTTCCGGAAAGCATTAACCAGCATTCAAATTATTCCGGATCAAAAGCTGCTCAAGAGCTAGTTGGTGGGCACAATTTCAACAATGGAAAAACCAAGTATCACCGCCCATCAGCACAATAAGCCCAGCTTCATCAACACCTGAAAAAGCCCTTCGAGCTAAGAAGCAAAAGCGTTCATTCGCCCAAAACCTAAACCTTCCTTCTGGTATTCTTGTTTGATTGTTTACTTTTGTGCCCCTTTAACTTATTCGTTTTATGGATTATTCGAACGTCAGCCTGTTTCGGCCTCAAATGGAATACCGTCGGTTTGGAAAGACCAACAAACAAGTCAGTGTCATCACCCTGGGAGGCATGCGTTTTAAGCATGGGCACAGCCAGCCGCGTCACGAAATTCCACAGGACACACTGACTCAAGCCACCCAAACAGTCCGCATGGCGCTTGACCAAGGCATCAACCTGATTGAAACGGCTTACGGCTATACTAAAAGCGAAACGATTTTTGGCAAGGTGCTCAACGAAGAGTTAAAACTGAAACGGGACAGTTATTACCTCATGACCAAAGGCAATCCGAGCACGGCCGAAGCCGCCCGTGAGTTGGTTCAGCAACAGCTGAATGACCTGCAAACCGATTTCTTCGATTTCTATGGCTGGCATGGCATCAACACCATGGAACTGCTCGAAACAGCCTGTGCCCCAAGAGGGCCGGTAGAAGAGCTGCTGAAGATGAAAGAAGAAGGCATCATCAAGCATGTCGGATTCAGCACCCATGGCCCACTCGATGTGATTCTGAAAGCCATTGAAACCGACCTGTTCGATTTTGTCAACCTGCACTTCTATTATTTTTTCCAGCGCAATAAAGCAGCCATTGAGCTGGCGGCCAGCAAAGACATGGGCGTCTTTATTATTTCGCCCAACGACAAAGGCGGACAACTGTTTAACCCGCCACAAAAGCTGATCGACCTGACGGCTCCACTTCAACCCATGCAATGGAACGCCCGCTTCTGCCTCAGTCATCCTGCCGTGCATACCTTAAGCTTTGGCTTAACCGAACCGGCCCATTTCGATCCCATCAACGGGATCTTTCCAGCTCCGGCTCCCCTGTCTGAGACCGATGAACGCATTAAACAACAGCTGGATGAGCAAGTCAATCAGGTGCCCTATGCCGATTTCGACGGCTATGCCCTGGAGAACGATCCCTCCGGCCTCAACATCCCCGAGATCCTGCGCTTTCGCAAGCTCTGGAAATGTTACGACATGCTGGACTTTGGGCTCTACCGCTACAACATGTTCCAGGAAAAAGACCACTGGTTTCCGGGCAGGTTTCCCACGCCGGAAAACCTGCAACAAATCGATCTGAGCCAATGTCCCGATGAGATCCCACTTGTTGAACTCATTCAGGAAACACACGCCGGCCTCTATCACCCAAAAAAATAAAACGCTGCTCGTTGACTTTGAGTGCGGCAGTTTCCGAACCGCCGATTTGGCACCTACGTGTGGCCACCATCGATCGTAAGCGTACAACTGTAACATAACGCGGCTCCATCCCTCCAAAGGCTGACAGGACCTGCGGATGCTGTCCGGTTATGGCAAGCTACTGATCGCCCACCACGGAAAGCAATCGTTGAACACCGGCAATAACAGCTCCCGCCAACGCGGCCCCAGGCTATTTTTACAGCCTGCATTTTTGTTTATCGCCACGAACCTTGCGATTTTTCTTAACCATTCGCCGGACTCGAACAGTCCAACGCAGCCAACACGCTCATTAGTTGCTCCTTGTTGTTTGGGTTCAATAAAAATAAAACAATTAGCCATCCCGGGAGTTAGTTAAGTAGAAACCAAAAACAAATTGAATGAAGTATTTAGTAAAAATACACGACGTATCAACGACTGATGAACTTGAAGGAGCCTGGAATAACGAAGACTTTAAGGAGTTACTGGCAAGATTTGAATACCCCGGTGCGGAGCAGTTAAAGCCAACCGAATTGAAGGAATACCTTTTTATGGCCATTTCCGACTTTGAACCCAACGAGGCAGCGGCTATTTTGCTCGACTACAAACTTTCGGATGTTTTAAACGAAGGACAGATTGATAATCTTTCGCACGAAATGTTACGCGAAAAAGTCTCTGAAAACTATACCGAGATCGACCTTCACCAGGATCTGTTCAACATCAATCAGTTGCTTTACAAAGCCTATAACGGAAAGTTCCCCCTAACCAAGGTGAATATCGTACAATTCGAAATCACGGGCGAAAACAATGCTCCGGAAGAAATCGACAAGGAGATCGCGTTGAAAGCGCTGAGCCAGGGCCTTTCAGACAATAACTTACTCAACCGGCTGTTAAGCGACCAGCTCGAGGGCAAAACATCGTTTCCGGAGGCCGAAGGAATTGTGTGGGACTTGCAAAACAAGGGAGGGCACCTCTATTCGATGACCACTTCAGAAAAATGGCTGACCAAAACGGACTTTACCAACCTGGAATATGAATGTACCGTGCAGCCGTTTGAAGACCAGGATGAAGAAGACTAAGCCAACGGGCGCCTGGTGAAAAACAGCTTGAACAGCAGGGTGCACAGGCAAAAAACGAGGTCATTAGACCAACTGCTCCGGCGCAACAGTGGGGCAGAATAGCTGATAAAAAAATAAACGATGGAACTGGATAAAAATAAAGACGCTGAAAAGAAAAAGGAAACGATTCAGGATAAAGCAGACCAATGGATCGATAAAACGGAAGAATTTATAGCCGATGCGGCAGACAAAATACATGAGAGCGAAACCTACCGCAAAGCCGACCAATCGATTGAAAAAGTAACCCAAAAGGTATTCCACAAAGCCGGAAAATGGTGGGCGAAATCGGAGCATTATTTTAAAAACAAAGATAAAAAATAGCACAAACCAATAATCCTGTGCTGCTGCTTCTCCTTCCCTTCTGCTCCTCGTTTGGAAACGAGGAGCAGAAGGCTTTAAGCTTCAACCGCTTTGGCCGTTAGAAACAACCGACAGCTTCCCCGCGGCCCAGATAAGGCAGAAATGAAGCTTTACCCCGATCTTCCAAGAGAGAGGGGAAGAGTCCGGGCAATCCGACAGGATTGGGATCGACTCAGGGGTGAGTTAACTAGCGTGAAATAAAAAATTATAAATATGAAGACTACCTCAAAACAGCTCAGGCTCTTTCATTTATTGGCATTTTCTACTCTCCCCAAGCTCGTAAAACTCGCTTCGCCCCTCTCTTCCAGAAGAGAGGGGAAGAGTCAGAGCAATCCGACTGGATTGTGAGCGACTCAGGGGTGAGTTATTTTCAACTTAAGCCAGTCATAACTAAACCCGGCTCATTGATTAAGCGCCGCCTTTATTCTGTCAAGAACCTTATGCAGATCTTTCAATTCTTCATTCTTAATCCTTAGAACCCGCATCCCAAGACCTTCCAGAATCGTATCTCGGTGTTGGTCATCCTCCTTCTGAAAGTCATGAATTTTTCCATCAACTTCAATGACCAGCTTTTGCGATGCACAATAGAAATCAGCAATGAAGAATTGTGGATGATTGTTGTGCTGTTGGTAAATAATGGGATGTTGCCGAAGAAACTTATACCCGTGAAACTTACGGGCACGAAGCCGTCCCCATAGTTTGGTTTCTTCACGGGTCATATTTTGACGCAAGCGCCGTGCTCTTCCTATTGGTGACTGGTCACTCATAGCATTTAGGCTGATGCACTAATTTACAACAACTTGAAGAATATTCGAAGGTTTTATTTTACTCTCCCCAAGCTCACTACACTCGCTTTACCCCGATCTTCCAAGAGAGAGGGGAAGAGTCCGGGCAATCCGACAGGATTGGGATCGACTCAGGGGTGAGTTATTTTCAACTTAAGCCAGTCATAACTAAACCCGGCTCATTGATTAAGCGCCACCTTTATTCTGTCAAGAACCTTATGCAGATCTTTCAATTCATCATTCTTAATCCTTAAAACCCGCATCCCAAGACCTTCCAGAATCGTATCTCGGTGTTGGTCATCCTCCTTCTGAAAGTCATGAATTTTTCCATCAACTTCAATGACCAGCTTTTGCGATGCACAATAGAAATCAGCAATGAAGAATTGTGGATGATTGTTGTGCTGTTGGTAAATAATGGGATGTTGCCGAAGAAACTTATACCCGTGAAACTTACGGGCACGAAGCCGTCCCCATAGTTTGGTTTCTTCACGGGTCATATTTTGACGCAAGCGCCGTGCTCTTCCTATTGGTGACTGGTCACTCATAGCATTTAGGCTGATGCACTAATTTACAACAACTTGAAGAATATCCGAAGGTTTTCCTGACTCTCCCCAAGCTCGCTGGCTCTCAGGAGTAGGCAACTAAAATGAACGATAATAAAATTTGCTAAACGATTCAAGCGCGTTCCAAGTTCCGGATATTATAAACTCTCCCCAAGCTCGTTGCACTCACTTTGCCCCTCTCTACCAGTAGAGAGGGGAAGAGTCAGTGAAATCCGAAAGGATTGAACGAGACTCTGGGGTGAGTTAATTAAAACAAAAGACTATTAATAGAAAATCGATTTGATAAATAATTCAAGCACGCTCCATGTTGCTGATATTCTAGACTCTCCCCTAGCTCACTACACTCGCTTTACCCCGATCTTCCAGAAGAGAGGGGAAGAGTCAGAGCAATCCGACAGGATTGTGAGCCACTCAGGGGTGAGTTCAGGTTTCAGCAGAAGGGAAGCCCGCAACATTTATGATCTAATAACCATCGAGGTCATCTCCACAATCAACCAAGGTAAACCGCTCTTGAACCAGCCATCGCAATAAATAAAAGCGATCTTTTGCTCATTATTTTATTCGATATTATTGTTTCTTTAGTTCAATAGTGTTAACTTGTTATCCAATTCAGGTCAAGCACCCCACAAGCAAATAAAAACATACACCCTGGATACCAGCTAAAAGCGAAAAAACAAAGGTGTCACAAAGGCTAACACTGCTGAATACACCACAAACTCTTATGTCAATACAAATGGATTATTCCGCGCGATAAAAAAGATTGATCTGCCCACACACTTCTGCGGAAGTGTGTCCTCCGGTTTATTAAAACCGATGCATAAAAAAGGGCCCCCCTTGCCGTGCAAAGCTTCAGGCGGCCCAAATGTCAATTACAAGATGTATTAACAAGGTAAACTTAAGAAAAATGGCAAACACTGAGGACTACAATGCCAAATTAGCCGACATTCAGGCAATCCCAAACGAAGAAGTAAAAGAACCCGCAATTCCTGTAGATGTCGCCTTGCAGGAAGCTGAAAACCTCTATCACTGGAGTTTAGATGATGCCGAAGCCTTACAGGTAGTCGGCATTACCCAAGCCATGATTGATGACCTCCCCGTACGTGCCGGGGCTGCTCGCGAAGCTCAATCCATCTGGAATAAAGATTATCGTTCGCAACAGGAAGCCCAAAAAGAATGGGCCGAACAAGCTCCGCTGGCCTATGCCATGCACACTGATCTGCTCCAAACCATGCGCTTTGCCTATCGCAAAGATGATGCACTGCTTAGCCGGGTAAGCGCCATTACCGATGGCTCGGGCCATGCTGATATGATTCAGGACTTGAACGACATTGCTGTACTGGGCCGCGAAAATCCAGATCCACTTACAGCCATCGGGTTCGACCTTGAAAAGCTTACCCTGTCTGCCACCCGTGCCGATGAAATGGCCGATCTGTTAGCCGAAGCCAATGGAGATAAAGCCGACCCGAACGAATCAAAAATCATTCGCGACAAGGCTTATACACACCTGAAAGAGCTGGTGGATGAAATCCGCGAAGCCGGAAAGTATGCCTTCCGCAATGACAAACACCGCTTAAAAGGCTATTCCAGTCAATACTGGCGGAAGCAAAACCGGAAGAAACAAGATGACTACAGCGAAGTAACTGACTAACAACTCCCTGTTACCTTTCAGGGCGTCCTGTTGCATGATAGGGCGCCCTGTTCCTTTTTAAGCCTTCCTGTTACACTTTTACCCCTCCCTGTTAAACAGGGTTCAAAAATTTAGTACCAGGGCCAGAAAAAAACCAACAGGGCAGCAAAAAACTTAACAGGAAACCGAAAAAACCTACTAGACCACCCAAAAACCCAACAGGACGATAAAAGAGCTTACAGGAAAGGGTAAGATTGAAACAGGGGAATTCATTTTATTTCTAAATTTAACAATACCCCATAGGAATGGATAAATTTCAGCATAAATATCGCATACCATCAGCTCGCTTGCAAAATTGGGATTATGGTTCGAATGCCTCCTATTTTGTAAGCATTTGCACACACAATAGGGCATGCTATTTCGGACATACCGCTGATCAGAAAATGGTCTTGTCGGAAACAGGCGACATTGCGCGGCACTATTGGTTGGCTATACCCAACCATTTTGCATTTATTGAATTGGGCGCCTTTGTTATCATGCCCAACCATGTACACGGCATATTGATTTTCAATAAACCGGAAAACGGTCAAACACCCGATCATAAAAATTCTGGGATGAATGCCCCCAATGATATTGATGGCGGCCTGGTAGAGACGCCCAATTTGGGCGTCTCTACCACCGGCCAAACCGCCGCCGCATCGGAAAAATGGAAACCAGACACACTGGGGGTAATCATCAATCAATACAAACGGGCCGTCACCATCAACGCCCGTAAAATCAATTCGGATTTTGCCTGGCAATCCCGGTTTCATGACCACATCATTCGCAACGATCAATCGCTCCAACGAATTTCAAATTATATTCGTAACAACCCTGCCAACTGGAAAGACGATCAATTCAACCCATTCACCCAAAATACCGGAAAAGGATAGCCTGCAGTTTTTCAACAACGCTATCAGATTTCGGAAGGGGACAGATAGTAGATTTGAGATGGCGGAGCCTAATTAGACTGGAATATGAAGGTTGCCTGAAAATTTGGGATATGCCCTTTCACTTATCGGTATTTCTACTCTCCCCAAGCTCGTTGCTCTCGCTTTGCCCCGCTCTGCCAGAAGAGAGGGAAAGAGTCCGAGCAATCCGACAGGATTGAGCATGACTCTGGAGTGAGTTAAACACGTACTCCAACCGATAGCGCATATCCAATATTTTGAGGCTCCAGGGAAAATTAAATCTTCTTGTTTTTGCAAAATAAAGAGCGGGTCACAGATCTGCACCAGCAGTGTTGACTATTATCCGATTCTATATCACCTTTCAGAATAAAGAACTCTAAAGATTCATCAACTTAATGGATAGAGAATATTTTGATAGATTATATCACTTTAAATCCTATTGTCTTTAGATATTCAAAAGTGTCATCGTAGAATTCCGGTAATCTGGTCGGATCATCCGGGTCACCAGTAGGAATGACAATAACCATCCCTTGACGAGCACGAGTTAATAAAACTCTGTAGGCGTTTTTCAAATATAATCGTCGGGCTGATTTATTGATATTTTGCCATTTACTTCCTTTAAACGACTTATAAATCCAACCATCCGGACTATACCTAAAGTCACCATCCCATACGACACAAGCCCAATCCAATTCCAACCCTTGGACATGAAATTCAGTGGCAACATCTTCCAGGTAATAAGAAGATCGAACATCCTCTTTTCCATCCAAAAACCAATGGACCGGATCAATGGGTGATTTTACATCAATTGCATACGGCTTTAAGCGCTGAGCTTGCGATGAAACAACAATACCATATCGCTCGCTCCCTCTAGCTTTTTCTTTCAGCCATTTCTTAGCTTTCAAAAGATCACGTGTTATAGCAATTGGATATTTTGAATTTAATTGTTGGCGTGTGAGCTTAGCCTCGTCCATCTTGACATCTAGAATTTGTTTGATCAACAATGAAACATTCTCTGCTCGGAAAGAACGCATTGAAACAGCCAAGTGCAAAGATTCTGAATATTCAACATGAGGTCGATTTTTTATTCGTTCCAAAATCTCATCAGCATTATATTCGCTATCAGTAAGTCGATTGGAGATGAAAATTTTCCACTGTGGGAAGGAACGTTCAAGAGCCTCTATCCATTCTGTTATTCCGGCCTCTCCTGTATTAATTTCTTGTCCTCCCCCAACTAAACAAACAACAACAGCCCAGTCTGGATGCCGATCTAAACAAGATATGAGAAACTCTGGTTCCGACATATCAAAATTTGGCCTTCCCTTCTTTTGGCGCATAAAAGACGATGTTTGCTCCAGTGTCCATGCTCGCTGTGCCTCATCAAAAAGTGCTACGTGCTCAATTGGAGGTTTTCCCATATCCTGTAAACTCTCGTCTCTAAAATGGTGAACGTTTTGAATAAAGGCTTTAACTTCACTTCTCGCCTCTCCTTTTTTCAACTTCTCCCCTTTTCCATTTGCTCTTTGAACTCTGTCCCTCGCTAGAGCCTCCTGCAGTATTTTTACTAAAGGTCCATTCCCCGATAAAAAAACACTATACAATTCACTCTTCTTATCAAAATGATTGGTTGCAACATTCAACCCAACTAGAGTTTTTCCTGCTCCCGGCACTCCTGTTACAAAACAAATCGCTTTCTCAGATCTTTCTTTAGATAGGCCTATAATCTCAGAAACCGCATTGGATGTTTGACTTAAGTTAATGGCACTCGCGTCACTTCGGGAAATATCAGTTACTGAATGATTGTTGTATAATGCGGTGGCAGCCTCAATAATTGTAGGGGTAGGATAATAGCGACCGCTCTCCCATTTATCAACATCAATGACTTCTTCATCACTAAAGAAGTCAATAGTTGTTTTGATTATACTTTCAAGAGATTCAACATTACTCCGAATTGGTGTTAAAACTTTATCATTTTTAGGTGAAAGAGAGATTGAAAGATCAGAAGATTTTGCGTTGGTTGCAATGAGTATTGGTGCAATTAGCCTGCTGTGACTAGTTTCGTGAAAATTCTTCAAATCAAGCGCATAATCCCAAACTTGATCGATATTATAACCATGAAATTCCTTTTCTCCTACTTTAAATTCCAAAACAAAAATAATAGACCGAATAATGATTAAAACATCTATTCGCTTTCCCATTCTTGGTATCCCATATTCGAAATAAATCGAACCCGAATACTCTTTCAAATAACTCTTTAATATTGTTATTTGGACATTCCATGCTTCTCTTTGAGTTTGCTCAAGTGAAAACTCATTACTATTTGTTAATACACCAATAATTTCAGTCGAAGAATCCTCAAGAAAGCTAGAAATTGAGTTCGAATAGTAAGCCCGGTTCATAGCAGAAAGCTTAGTTGTTTTGTTTGACTAAATGTAGTAAACAATATTTAATAGCCAAACTCAGTTCTTTTTCGGCTCATGTACATCCATGGGACTAAAATTAGCAAACGTTTTTGGGGTTCATGCCTTCTGGAGGTACTGGAGTGGCAAGGAGTAAAAACGGGCATGCGCCGCATCGGAACAGAGATCTCTGTTGAGCGTTACGTACTGTCGCGCCCTCCCCCCATGCCCTCAACTACTTCAAGCTGACTTATGGGGCTCTAAAAATCAGTATTGGCTTCAGCCAGGTCCAGCTCCTTAATCCATATGTTTCGGTAAAGCACCGGATGTCCTTCGGCTTGCAGCTTGATTCCTCCCGGGCGGTCGGTAATGCCATAGCCATCGTCGTTACCTCCGTCAAGACCGGAATAGGGACCACCCCAAACTTTATTGATCGCAACATTGGAGTGCACTTTTTGCCCGTTGAAGTAAACCGTTACCAGGGGTTTTTCGGTGAGTTCTCCATTTTCAAAGCGGGCCGCACGAAATTGAATATCGTATGCATTCCATTGTCCAAGGCCTTTGTAGGCAAAATAAGGCGATTCGGTTTCATTAATCACCGTCCCCATCCCATGTCGGGTTGAATCGCCATCAAGCACCTGAATTTCATAACGGTTTTGCAGGTACACGCCGCTGTTTCCTTTTTCCTGCTGAATGAGAAATTCCACATGCAAACGAAAATCACGAAACTTCTTTTTGGTCACAATATCCGCGGTTCCGTATTGTCCGCCTGCTGCGGTGGGGTCGTTGCTGTTGACAGCCGTACCTGTGCCTGCGGGGTCATCCACAACCTCCCATTTGATTGGCAATTCAGCCGAAAAACGGGGTCCCTCCCAATAGGTCCACTGCTCATCAAGCATCTGACGGGAGCCATCAAAAAGAACTTCGGCACCAGCAGGAGCCTTCGCTCCCACTCCGATGGGCTGTTGGGCACATGAGACCGCTACTGCGACAAGACACACTGCAAAAAGTAAAGGTTGAATCGTTCGTTTCATCCTATTCGTTTTAATTGGGTTAGCGCTTCCCAAGTTAGCAAACTTTAAACGATTATCGACCTCGACATAAAAGCAAACGCATTCGTAAATCCACAAAGCCTTCCGGAATAATGCCGAAGGAGTCAGCCTCGTAAGGCTGCATCGCTAAAAAGAAGGGCATCGAACACCCGATACTGGACACGAACACATGCCGCACGGGCATAAAAAAAGCCTGCACGAAGGGTGCAGGCTTTTTGGCGCAATTTGGCTAGTCTGGTCCAAGACTAACGCGCACCTAATAGAAGTTATTCATCAGCTATTTTATTAATTATCTGAAAGATGATGCCCCATTCGGGCAATCCACCCAGGTTTCGGTCATCGATGTAGATATCTGCATTTATTTTACGCGAAAAGTTTTCATCATACTCTTCCTCCGGGTAATTTTTATTGACGGCATAGAACTGTACGCCTTTCGATTCGCAAAACTTAATGGCCTCTTCCAATGGCCTTCCATGTCGGTAAGTCCACAGAATCAGCCGGTGTCCTCTTTCGTGAAGTTTCTTAAGTGTCAGGGTCGCAAACGGTAATTCCCTCCCAATTTTTGGAAACCGATGCTCTACAATGGTGCCGTCAAAGTCAACCGCAATAACCATAAATTGTTTTTTTCTGTAAAAAGCATCCTATGGATGGCTTCTTAGTTCATTCGTAATTCATCTTGCTCATCGCCAAGACAAGGCAGCCCGAAGGCTACCTTGTCTTTTTAAGTAAAGAAATCATCCAGTGTAACTAGGGCTGGAATCAAAGTAGTAATAACTACTTTTTCTTTTATAGCTGTAATCAGCTCCATAAGCTCCAACATGCGCATGTTTTGAAAGATGAATATCATTCAGAATGATTCCGGCATTCTTCATGGATTTCTTCTTATGCACATGATCAATAAATTTGATTTCATTTTTCTTACTGTAGTCCTGTCGTGTTACAAACAGATTGATGTCTACTTTTTGTCCGATAATGATTCCATCAGAAACAATGGACAAAGGTGGATTATCAAAAACGATGTAGTCAAACAGTTCACGACACCGACTGATCAACTCCTCAAACTTCCCGTTTTCCAGAAGCTCTGACGGGTTTGGCGGGATAGGTCCTGCGGAGATAAACTGCAGGTTTTCCACCCGGGTTTGCCGGAAAATATCGTCAAACGAACTGAAGTCGGTTAAATAGGTACTAAGTCCTTCTTTATTTTTGTACTTAAGTCGGTTATGCAGACTTGGTTTACGCAAGTCACAATCGACCAGCAGTACCCTTTTGTTGTTCAGGGCAATCATTGATGCCAGGTTGGCTGCCGTGAATGATTTTCCTTCGCCGGAAATCACAGAATTCACCCCGATAATCGTCGACCGGTCTTTTCGCTTAGGGGCAATAAATTGCAGGTTGGTTCGCAACTCCCGGAAAGACTCAGCAATAGCAGATCGCGGATTATCAATCGCTGGCAGATATTCACTGCTCACATTGGAGTTAACAATATTTCCAATAACCGGAATATCGCTGTATTCGACTACATCCTCAGCTGATTTGATCCGGTCGTAGAAATAAGTAGCCAGCATCAAAACAACAAAGGGCACAAATAGTCCGCCGAACATTCCTCCAGCCACATTAATGACTAGATTCGGTCCAAGCCGTACCGCCAGTTCCGGCCGTGCCCGATCCAGCACTTCGGTATCCGACACGTTAGAAGCATGGGTGATTGCCGCCTCAGCCCGTTTCTTAAGCAAGAAGGTATAAAGCTCGTTGTTCAAATCGTACATGCGCTGCATGTTCATCATTTGCTGCTCCGTTTTCGGGTAAGCGGTCAACTGCTGGTTCACTTTATCAATTCGCCGATCGATGCCCTGAACCTGAATGATGGCATTGTTAATTAAGTTCTTCAGGTTTTCCTGAAGATTTCGTTTCACCATTTCAATCTGGTTTCTTATTAAAATCAACTTCGGATTTTTTTCCTGAGCTGTATAAGAAATCACTTCAAGCGAACGATACAAATCACTAAGCTGAACCACCAAACTGTTGAGCGACTCATCCACAATTCCGACTACCGAAGGCGCTACCACCTCTTTCATTTTCTCAGTATCATTCAGATACTTTTGAAGGTTCCGGTAATAATCCAAGTGTGATTGGACCATCGAGCGTTCGGTGTCCAGGTCTACTAACTTCTGCACAATAATTCCACCTTCCTGGCTCATGTCAACAATCTGATTCCGCGACCGGAAAGAGGTAAAATTATTCCCCGCCACTTTAAGCGTATCAATCACATCTTTAAGTTGCGAATCAATAAAGTTAACGGTTGTCTCCGAGGTGTGGTTTTTTTCCCTCAACTCATAAGCCAGGTACACTGCACTCAACTCGTTAAGGTAGTCAGCCCCCTTCTCCGGAACATTATCTTCAAGAGTCAGACTAATGAGATCGGCCTTTTCAACCAGTTCTTCAATCTCCATCCGGCCCATATAATCTCGCACCAAGCCATCGATGTTGTTGAACGTAAAGAAGTATTGTTCATCCCGACTAGCCGTTTTTGGATAGAGGGTAAAATTGAAATAATCGTTGGAAAAGAGCTCCCCGTAGTTTCCTTTTTGTTCGAATTCAACTTCTATTTCCCGTCCATAAAGCATTGTCTTGGCGTCTACCTTCACCTGATAAGTGGTCGAATCGAGCATGTGTACATGCAATGGAACCCCTTCCAAATTAGTTGCATTCCGATCATACAACACATCAAAAGGCTCGTAGCCGTACAATTCAGCATCACGAAACGTCAACTCCTGATACCAGGATGTAGACCAATCGAGATTCTCGATTACCCGCCGGTTAATTGAATAAGAAGTCAAAATACCAATGTGGTTTTGAAGATTGATATTTCCTCCCATAGAACCTGCAAATGGCAGATCCATTTTTAGCTGAGTATTGTCTTTATTCTTAATCAAGAATAAGCTTTGCAGCTGATATGAAGGAGATGTTACCTGGGTAAACAAATACCCCAGTCCTGCCCCAATAAAGCCTACAAACATAAACCAATACCAATTGCGTTTCAGTTTATGAAAGAACTTCTTTACTGCAAGCATGTCCTCCCGCTCCAATGAATTGGAGAATTCTTCCATCGTTTTCATAGATCAAATCTTTACTTAAAAAATAAATAATTCATGCCTTATTAATTCTACTGCCCTAGCCCCAGAAGAAATTAACAATCAGCATAATTGTTGTTAGCGAGGATAATCCAATGGTATAATACGATGCATTGAGTCTGACATTCTTCAATTTCTGAGGTCGTACAAAGATTACATCATTGGGTTGTAAATAGAAAGCCTCTGACGCCATGATGTCCCTCTTCGTAAGGTTAAGCATAAAAGGCTGTACGGCTGTTTCACCACGACGCACTACCAGAACATCTTTTATTTTAGCGTAATCGGTCGTCCCCTGTGCCATACCAATGGCCTCAAGCACCGTCATGGTATTGTTGTAGTTATAATATACTCCCGGAGATCTGACTTCGCCCAACACACTTACCTTAAAGTTCAGCAACCGCACCTGGATGTCCGCATCTTTCAAGTACTCATCAGCACGCAACTGAATCTGCTCCTTGGCCTCTTTCAAAGTACGTCCGGCCACATTCACCCCCCCAATAACCGGCAGGGATATTTCGCCCCGGTTATCGACCTGGTACCCGTAAATATGTTGACCAGATTGCGAATTGTACATATTGCCAGCCCCAAGACCACCGCCATCATCTTGCGAAAACATGGCATTCACCTCCGGATTGATGGTTTTAACACTGACATAAAGGTTGTCATTGGTTTTTATCGTATAATCCTTATCCGCTTGCTGAACTTTTGCTGTTGCAATTTCCTTCTTGAAATCGCGCATGAAATAGGAATTCCGTTTAGAGACACACGAAGATAGGATAACCGTTAAGGCTAAAATCATTAAAAGACTTCGCTTGTTTTTAGCTTGAAATATCATATTTGTGATGTTAATTTTGATTTCTTTAAGACTTATTTAGAGTTATTGATTGATTATCAACAAGATTGCCGGATACTATTTGCCTGTTCCGAGCAAAATGACTTTAACCGTTTTTAAAATCAATATCATATCCCGCCCAAGCGACCAGGTGTCAATGTATTGCATATCCAAGCGCATCCACTCTTCAAAAGGAATATCATTACGCCCCGAAACTTGCCATATGCAAGTGATTCCAGGCTTCATACTTAGACGTCGGATTTGCCAGCGTTTGTATTTTTCGACTTCAGAAGGAATTGGGGGCCGTGGACCAACAACAGACATTTCTCCGCGTAAGACATTGTAAAACTGAGGCAATTCATCCAGTGACGTTTTTCTGAGCAAGCGTCCAACCCGGGTGACCCGAGGATCCATCGTGATTTTAAATACCGGTCCATCCTGTTCATTCTGCCCCATCAGCGATGCCTTCAAGGCTTCGGCATTGGCAACCATGGTTCGGAACTTATAACAACCAAACCGACGCCCATTGAGCCCAACCCGTTCCTGCTTAAAAAATACGGGACCTCCATCCTCAATTTTAATGGCAATGGCAACCAAAATAAGAACCGGTGAAACAAGGATAAGAGCCAACAGACTAAAGAAGAAATCAAAAATACTTTTGAGCTTTAAGCCTGCATAGTTATCAGGAGTAGTCATATACGTTACAAAGGGCAGCTGATTTATCAAGGAAAAGCTAGAGCGCCTAATGCGTTTTCCATGCACTTTGGAGATCATGCCCGTATAATGATGAAAACTGATGCCCACCTCAGCACACTCCAAAATAAACCGACTGATTTCATCATGATTATAATCAGTCTTACAATAGATTACTTCATCAATCGTTTCCCGATCCAATACTTCCTTCAGATTTTTCCGCACAGGAATAATCTTGAACCGATCATGGTAGTTTGAAATAATCCCTTCACATCCGGTCATAATTCCCCGGATATTATAGCCCCAATCTTTGGTATGAATAATTTTTTCGATATAATCTTCAGAGCCTTTATCAGCAATAACCAGAATCTGCCGGGTGCTATAGCCACGTCGGCGAAAAAAACGCATAATAAGGAAAAAGAAATTCTTATAGGCAGTCAGTATCCCCAAGTTCAGCGAACTAAACAAAAACAAATTCTTTATGCTAAGAACCTCGTAACCCGAAATGATGTTAATAACGAACAAAATGGCAATACCAATGGAAATCAGTTTGAAATAGCTAATGAACAACTGCAGATAACTAGCCGTACGGTTCATCTTACCTAAGCCGAACTGTTCCAATAACAAAAACCATAGGAGGGCAATAAAAATCAAGACATTCTTGAGTTCATTAATCGATTCAATCCGGAGCTCTTCCGAGAGCTTCCCGAACCACCAAACAGCAGTAAAACAAACCAGAGTGATGATTACCTGGAAGATAATACTGATTTTTTCCAGTGTATATTCACGTTCTTTAAGCATAATAGTGAAATATTTAGGGTATGAATAAGGGATAAAAACCTTCCTAATTAATCGAAGGAAAGGCCTCCATAATGATTAAGTGAAGCGCAGACAGATGCTCACTTAATTTTATTGTGATCACGATAACCAGAAGGCATATTCGCCACGACAGATTACCTTTTAGTGGCTATTGAACTTTACGGGTGGTAAAACAGAACAGATCGTTTATTTCGAATTGGATGCTTTATGCCGAAAGGCCTTTATCCGTTGCTCCTCACCCTTGCTGCATATCAGCAAAACATTGTTTGATTCAACAACGATATACTCACTCAAGCCCTGCACGACAACCACCTTATCTTCCGGAACGTGAATAATATTGTTCGATGTTTCATATAAGTACGCATTTTCCGAAGAAACGGTATCTCCCCTATAGCTTCGCGTCGATTTCTCCCACAAAGCGGTCCAGGTTCCAAGATCAGACCAATCAAAGTGAGCCTTTTGAACGTAGAGCTTATCCGATTTTTCGAGCATGCTGTAATCAATCGAGATATTTTCAAACGTTGGATAGACCAAGTCGATAAAGTTTTGCTCTTTTTCGGTAAAAAAAACGTCACTCCCATTCTCAAAAACCCTTGCCATGGCAGGCATGTAGGTTTCAAAAGCTTGAATGATTGTTTTTACAGACCAAAGAAAAATCCCGGAGTTCCAAAGGTATCCTCCGTTTTCGAGGTAAGCCTTAGCTGTTTCCAGATCTGGCTTTTCCTTAAACGCTTTAACCTTGGCTATTTCCTTTTCAGGTCGCTCCAACTGAATATAGCCATAGCCCGTTTCAGGCCGGTGTGGATGAACTCCAATTGTCAGTATTGCATCACGATCTTTCACAAAGGTTAGCCCTTTTTGCAAGGTACGCTGAAACAGTTGTTTTTGCTCGATCAAATGATCGGAAGGTGTGACAATAATATTGGCATTCGGGTTCAACTTTCGAATCTTATAACTTGCATAGGCAATGCAAGGCGCCGTATTTCGCATGACAGGCTCGGCCAAAACATTCGATTCCGGAATTTCAGGCCCCTGCTCCAGCGCAATATGAATATACTGTGCTGAAGTAACTACGAAAATATTCCTAACGGAACAGATATCACGAACCCGGTCAATCGTATGTTGAAAGAGTGTTTTACCGGTTCCCAGCATATCCAGAAATTGCTTTGGCTTTCGTTCTGTACTAACAGGCCAAAACCGACTTCCTATACCTCCCGCCATAATGATTACAAAGGTGTCGCTTTTCATTTCTCTCTTCTTATGTTATTCTTTAATTTTTCTATTACTCATGTGACTGAGTTGGTTTTCTCTGATGTACCATTGGCAAACTTTCGAGATACCTTCATCAATCGAAATCTGGTGTTTCCAGCCTAATTGATGAAGTTTAGAAGGATCGGTTAATTTCCGCATAGCTCCGTCAGGCTTATTGGCATTAAAAGTCAGCTCGCCCCGAAACTGAACTTCGGCTCTAATCAACTGGGCCAGATGCCCAATACTAATTTCTTCTCCGGTTCCAATGTTGATATGGGTATTGCGAATCTCTGAGGAATCGGCAAAAGCAGGGTCTATTTCTATAATTTCAGTAAAATCTTTTCTTTCCATGATAAACACACAAGCATCGGCCATGTCCTCACTCCAAAGAAATTCCCGCATGGGCTTTCCACTTCCCCAGATCTCGACCGATACCTTTCCATCACTTCGGTCTTTCTTAATTCCAACCGATTCCAGCAACCGTTCCAGGTCATCACTGGAGTCAAATTCGGTAGTCGCCTTAACAGGTCGCCTTTCAAGGTCGGTTCGAATAGCCTCCCAATTATTTTCGTCCAGGTATTTTCCCAACAACAGCTTTCGCACTAAGGCCGGCAGCACATGCGACTTCTCAAGGTCAAAATTATCACTGGGCCCATACAGGTTTGTTGGCATCACCGAGATGAAGTTGGTACCATACTGGATGTTGTAGTTTTCACAAAGTTTTATTCCGGCAATTTTAGCAATAGCGTAGGGCTCATTGGTATATTCAAGCGCAGAGCTCAAGAGACAGTTCTCCTTCATGGGCTGTGGAGCTTCGCGCGGATAGATGCAGGTGCTCCCTAAAAACAAGAGCTTTTTAACTCCGTGAAGAAAAGACTGATGAATGACATTATTCTGAATCATCAGGTTCTCATAAATAAACTCTCCGCGATAGGTGTTGTTAGCCATAATGCCTCCTACCTTGGCTGCAGCCAGAAAAACATAGTCCGGCTTCTCAGCTTTAAAAAAAGAGGCTACTGCCTGTTGGTTTGTCAAGTCCAATTCAGCATGTGAACGTAAAATAAAATTGTGATATCCTTTTTCCTTCAATTTTTCCAGAAGCGCTGATCCTACCAGCCCTCGGTGTCCGGCAATATATAGTTTACTATCTCGGTTCATCAATTACGTTAATTTTATCCAGGAGTGCAGGTTCATTTTAGCTTCCACCCTATCTGCTAGTTGTTCTTGATCATTCAGGTTTCGTTGAGTAGCTGAAAGAAAAGCCTGCATCAGCCTCTGCAGATGCAGCTCATTCTTTCAGCTTTTTTACTCAGCGTGGACTATCTTTATTCGAAGAAATTCAGGATTCGGTATCCCCCGTTCCGGAGGTAAGATTCTTTCTGAAAAAGCTTGACATCGGAAGCCATCATATCTGCAATCAACCCTTTCAAGTCATACTTTGGTATCCAGCCCAAAACGTCCTGCGACTTAGCAGGATCACCAATCAACAAGTCAACTTCTGTGGGGCGGAAATACATCGGATCTACTTTTACAATCACGTTATCATCCGACAAGATTCGCATCCGGATATCTTCCAGAAACTCGTCGCCAACCAGCTCTTTAAACCGGGACTCATTGACACCAACCAGGTAACCAACCTCTTCAGCCCCTTTTCCTTTAAAGACGACTTCCAAGCCGACCTCTTCACAAGCCATGATGATAAAGTCGCGAATCGATGTTGTGATTCCAGTGGCAATCACATAGTCATCGGGCTTATCCTGTTGCAGAATGAGATACATGGCACGCACATAGTCTTTGGCATGTCCCCAGTCGCGCTTCGAGCTTAAATTGCCCAGATAAACTTTATCGAGCATTCCCAGCGCTATCTTAGAAATAGCCCGTGTTACTTTACGCGTAACAAAAGTCTCCCCGCGAATAGGCGATTCATGATTAAATAAAATCCCATTACTGGCATGCATGCCATAAGCTTCCCGATAATTAACGGTAATCCAGTAAGCATACATTTTAGCAACGGCATAGGGACTTCTGGGATAGAAAGGAGTTCTTTCGGTTTGCGGAATCTCCTGAACTAAACCGTACAACTCGGAAGTGGAGGCCTGATAGATTCGAGCCTTCGTCAAGCCCAATAAACGCACAGCTTCCAATATTCTCAACGTACCAATACCATCGGCATTCGCGGTATATTCAGGCGTATCAAAACTCACCTTCACGTGACTCATTGCCGCCAGGTTGTAAATTTCATCCGGCTGAACCTCCTGTATAATTCGGGTCAGGTTCATGCTGTCCGTTAAATCACCGTAATGCAAAATAAAATTACGGTTGGTCATATGTGGATCTTGATACAGGTGATCAATCCGATCAGTATTAAACATAGATGAGCGTCGCTTTACACCGTGAACGATGTATCCTTTCTTCAATAAGAACTCCGACAGGTACGCCCCATCCTGCCCGGTAACCCCGGTTATTAATGCAACTTTTGACATATTCTCTCTTTTTTACAAATGACTACTTCATGATTTTGAGACTTCTTACCTCAAGCACATCCTTCATGCTCTATGGTTGAGCTATTCTGAAAAGATATTTTTAGTGGTAATGCCTTTTGGAACCGGAATCTTAATGGCGCCTACAAACAAATGAGTTCCGGCTGAAGACCTCGTTCGTTCAACATCGCAGCAATCTCATTTCTATACACCCCGTTCATAATAATAACAACATCAGGCTGAATCGCTTTTAAATCATCGGGGGTCTGGTATTGAATTCCAATCCCCGGAATGAAGTTGCCTTGCATATGAGGGTTAATATCCACAACGTGGTTTATGAGTTTCAAATCATCAAACTGTGTCAAAAAACCAACCGATTTTGAACCGCCTCCCCAAACGACCACCCTTTTCCCCTGTTCCTTCATTTCCATCAAACGCTTGCGCCAATCCGTTAACTGTGCATTGATTTGAACGACAAACTCATCAACCATTTTTTTCAAATCGGCTACGCTTTCCTCCAAGGGGTGCGCCTTTTCAGAAACTTCAGCTACTGGCCGGGCCTCAACAAACAGGTATTGGTCATCGTATTCAAGATATTCATCCAGCACCTCAAACTTGTTGTTCCGAAAAAGCCGGCCTAGAGAACCGGGACTGAAGTACGAGCAATGCTCATTAAAAATATCCCAAAAAGCCTGTATGTTCAATATCCGGACGATACTGGGAACTTCAAAAAGAAGAGTTACTTCATCTCCGTCCTTAATAGATTCTCTGATTGTACGAAAGAACTCGTTTGTCGCATGAATGTGCTCCAAGGTATGACGACAAGTAATCACATCATTGGGAAGATTGCCATGCTCCTGCGAGTAAAACTCTTTTATAAATGACACCTTGGGACCAGGTTGAGACCTGCCAGGCACATAAGCCGGATCAATTCCAACCCCTCTGTTATTACCCAGTTCGCACATCAGGTTGATAAAATCTCCTTTCCCACAACCAATTTCGATCACATCTTTTTGACGCACATCGTACTTCTCAATAAACCGATTGGTCAATTCAGTAATAAAAACCTTAAAAGTGGGCGAAAACCCCTGCTGATCTTCATAACCTCCGGTATAATAATCGATGGATGTATCAAAAGTGCTGTTAAAGATAAATCCACAATGATTGCAAAAAGTCAATGTGATGTCATTCCGTGGTATCGACATGGCTTCCTGATAGCTCTTAATGGTAACCAGGCTTTGTACCGGCGCATTTTTTACCACAAAAAAATTGTTCAGATCATCGCTCAGGCAACTGGGGCATTTCAAATGTTTCATAAAAAGTAATTGTATTAAAACCACCACCGAAGCTGACTGGACCTCTGGGTTCAGAAAATCCCGCTGTAATCGATGGTCAGATATGTTGTTTGTAGTTCGCTTTAGAAGATGATCTTCCGGGCATAAAATGCTTCGGCAAAAAAACTTGCAGATTCCAATCCCCGCAGGCGAGGTAAGGCATTGAAGGTATTTTCGTCAAACCAATGTTTCGATTGCTGAGAAACAAAGGTCTCCATCAAAATTCGATTTCGTTTTTTCAAGATGGATTCGTCCAACGAGACATAAAAATTGGGAATACCCAAGTCCCCATCATATTTGGGGATTTCGTATTCCAGAATCAAATGATTGCGCCAGGTGTTCCAGGTCAGATCGCTGATCAAGCGGTGATCCTGATGCCGGTCGTTTCGGTAGTGCGTAAAAATAACGTCCGGCACAAAATCCGTTTTAATTTCCTCAAAATATTCTTTAACCTGAACAGTCTGGGTAGGAAGGAAACCATCGCGATTGGCAAGCACCTTAATTTCCTTATCCTTCAAGCCTGACATAAATTGTTCGGCACTTTGAAGAGCTTCCTGCTTTCGGATGGCATCTGAAGTAAAAACTACCCACTTCACTTTTTCGATGTCATACTCCTGTAAAAGCCTCAACAAGGTTCCGCCAGCACCAATTTCAATATCATCGCAATGAGCACCTAACAAAAGAAGCTTGAGTGGACCTTTCTTCTGAAGATTAAATGGCAGCATAGCTGAAAAATATTTTTTCCATCCGCGTTCTCTTCTTCGGCTGATTATCCATTCTAGTCCAAACTTCCCAAGGGGCATTGCCTTGTGCATAAATATCATCCAGCACTTGCTTGTCTTTAAACGTATCCATGCTTGCCCAAAAACCGTTGTGCTCCCACGATGTTAGTTTATTCTTTTCAATTAACCGATCAAATGGCTGGTCAACCAATTCATCGCCATATTCCATGTAGTCAAAAATTTCATTCCGAAGAAGAAAGAAGCCCGCATTAATATGCAGCCCGGAAGACCCGATATGACTGATCTTGGTTACGATCCCGTCATCCTGTCGCTGAACGATATGAAAGCTTTGGGTTGGCTGGTAGGCCATAAAAGCTGCTGTTTGATTGGGGGAATTAGAGAACCAATCCACCATCGTAGGAAGGTGCATATCGGTTAAGCCATCGCTGTAGTTCGCCAAAAACATTTTTTCACCTTTCAAATGTTCTTTAACCTGCATCAGACGCATCCCAATATTGGCATTCAATCCGGTATCAACAAATGTAATTTTCCAATCACTAATATCCGAATTCAGTAACTCAATGTTTCGTCCTCCCTTGGTAAACACAAAATCGTTAGAGATCGTTTCGTCGTAGTTGATAAAATAATTCTTGATCACATCCGCTTTATACCCCAGGCATAAAATAAAATCTTTGTGTCCAAAGCTTGCATAGTACTTCATAATATTCCAAAGAACCGGACGATATCCGATTGGAACCATTGGTTTTGGGATTTGATCAGAGTATTCACGCAAACGAATGCCCATCCCTCCGCAGAATAACACAACTTTCATAACGTCTATTTGTAAAATGATTTCATATACCGAACAGCTTATCAATTAATAATTTGAATATAAAATTCAAGAGTATGGTTTCGTCAAGGAAATTAATCCTTCTTCTTCAGAGCCAATCCACTTTCACCGAAACCCGACCAAGCTCTTTAGCTTCGAAAACTATACACCTGCGCAAAAAACTAATGCACAGGTTCCATCTCGAACTGTTGTTCCGGAATCCATTGTAGGTTTTCACTCAGGAAGCCATCTTTACGAAGCCCGGCCAGAACCTGAAGACGAATAAACTTTGAATCCCGGAAATTTGGATCAGTGAGGCGCATGGCCGATATGGAGTCATACAGCCCTTGAATGGTGGCGTATAAATCGTGCCTTGGCTGATGGTGAGGAGCCAGTTTCTTATATAAATCGAAATTAACTTTATACGAACGCTTATCAGGAGCGGCATCCGGGTTAACCGTGACCGTACAGCCCGGCACAATTTTGCTCACCGCATAAGCCAAGTCCTTCACTTGGTAGTTCCAACTACTGGTTCCGGTATTCACCGCCAAAAATTCACCGCCATTCGAAGCTGCACGCTGAACCCCCCATGTAAGAGCTAAGGCCATATCCTTCACATTAATCAAAGGTCGCCAAGGTGTTCCATCACTTAAAATGTTGATTTCTTTTGAAATGATCGCTCCCGCAACAAAATCGTTTAAAACCAAATCAAGGCGTAAGCGGTCACTGTTTCCGCAAGCTGTTGCAAACCGCAAGCAAGTAATTGTAAAACCATTATTGGCCAAAGGTTCTAATTCAGCCTCCGCAGCAACTTTCGAGCGTGCATAAGCAGTCAAGGGCTTCAGGGTATCCTTTTCCGTTTTCGGATAGTCATCGGCTTCTCCATACATACTACAACTTGACGCATACACAAAAGACTTAACGCCCAACTCCCTTGCTTTTTCAGCAATCCGGATACATGAGCGGTAGTTAATATCCATAGTCATTTCCTCATAAATGGCACTCATCGGATCATTAGAGATCGCTGCCAGGTAAACCACCGCATCAACCCCATTCAATAGTTCAAAAGGAAACGCTCTCACATCTCCAAAGACCTGCTGATTAAGCCTTATTTCGGGTTGAAAAGCCACATTTGTCAGCGAGCTGGCAAAATATCCAATATCAAACCCAATCAATTCTGCCTCAGGATACTTTCTTCGTAGCAAACTGACAACACCAGGGCCAACATAGCCCATGTTACCAACAATTAAGATTTTCATACCTATTTTGTTTTAATTTTTGAATTTATTTATCTGATACACTGGCACTCAAGCAATAGAATAATTCTGAGGTTTGGGTATGAGATTCCAAATTCCAGTTTTAGCTGGCCAAAATCATTCTTAGTACTCCAAGTAGGGGTATGCAGATTTTTAGCCTCATCCCGAAAGCCGTTTTTTTTTTTTTTGAATAAAATGTGGTAAGCTGGTAAAGAAATCGTATCCTGAAGAGTTGATATCGAAAGAAAAGTCCCTTTTTCAAACGAAAAAAACAACTATTTAGCTTTTCTATTTATGCGTTATCTGGTTTCGCAAATTCAATTTCATCCATTGAAATATCCGTATGGATACAATATCCTAAACTTCTAAATCGAAGAACAATTCGTTTAGCTCCACGAATCTCAATCACCTCGCCCTGAACTCCTTTGAGCAATCCACTTTTTACAGTTACCAAATCGCCTTTAGCAATTCGTTCTTTTGTGACATTCAGATTATCATTATAAGCATCAACGAATAACCTCAAATCCTGAATCTGTTTCTCGGGAATGGCAGCAGGCTTGCCATTAAATGACACATAGCAAACAGCTCCCGGGTTATTAACAACATCGAAATATTCACGGTTGCTTACTTTCACAAAAACATACCCTCTTAACAGCGGTTCTTCAATAACTTTCACCCGATCACTCCATTTGCGCTTCTCCGTTTTCAATGGAAGATAAGCATCAACACCGCTCATCAACAGATCATTGTGCAACTTCTTTTCATATCTTGACCGAGTATATAGAGCATACCAGTTATAGGTAGAATTAATGTGAACCATACTTTAAAATTTTATTTCCTTAATCCTGAATTCCAATTGACTTTCTACTATTTCATCCTCCAACATTCCCAAGCTGGTACAGCTTCGCTCTTTGCCTCCCATTATCTTCTGGGTACATCTTTTTAGAAAATCTTGAATTATCGAACAATGGCAAAAACGAACACGCGTTTTTGTTTTTCCTAAACCTTCGAACAAACCAACTTTTATACTTGTCATCAACTGATAAATAGCTGATTGGTTTGTTTTCTCAAATATCCAACGACAGCCCTTATAAAACAATGGGTAATTTCACGTAAAACTGCATGAACTCATTGATGCAGCACCTCCTGATCATTCAAAAAAGCAGAAATAAGCTCGTCCACCACAAACAGCAGCCCCCTCAGTAGCTGACCCTTATGACCCAAGCAGTTCGATTAACGAATAGAGAAGCACGCCAAACAGCACGAACAGGCAGTCCTGGATTAAAATAGCCTCCAGCATATAATGGTCATTCCTAAAAATTACGTCCTTAAGCAATTTAATTCATCAAAAAAAGCGCCTGCCATTCTTTAAGGAATTTCGAGTGCTGCAAAAAGCAATACACCCCCTGTAAAATCAAGGCTATCAGGACTGAAATCCTTATTTAGACTCGATATAAATTGTGCGATATGGTTAAGTCGATTATTTCCTTTTACTTTTTTTTTCCCAATATTGCAGTCGAAATTTGAGCGTGTTTATATTATCGTGAAGTGGGATTAGTGTGTAGATAGGTATTAATATTAACAGTAATCAAATTGACTCTTGAAAACACTTGATGTAGAATTACCCTTAATTACGAGTTTGTGGTCGCAAGCTCTACTTCCGTTTGAATATCCAGAAAAGTCAGAATCGCGTTTAATCGCTAATGTCGAATGGGTTTTACTATTGCGATTAAGGCTTTCACCTTTAATTGAAAAGCGAAATAGAAATTTGCCCCCTATTTCCCATGGGAGACATATGCTTCAATTTACGCACTTTGTGCGAACAAGCCTTTCAGGCAAATTGAAGAGCCCCATCAATACTATTAATTAAAAACAAATGAGAGAAGCTGCTAGTCCAGAAATTGGAACTGGTTGTATTCACAATCGATGAAGTACGAATCCAGATCAATAGAGTTAATGCCAATCAGGGAAGCAAGGGAAAAAAGAACTTCCCATTAGCGATGCCCATCGGGCACCTGTGATTAACTCTTACACAAATTAGTACAAAAATATTAACAAAATTAATCAGAATAAGATTATATTAAACCGCAGAGATACGATGAGAGAGATGAAAGAATTAATATTAATCCTATTCCTATTATTACCAGCTTCCCTGATAGCACAAAACAGCTATTACGTAAGCAGTAGTGAAGGAAACGATTCCAATGCTGGTACAAGTACAGGACAGCCATGGAAAACATTGGCCAAAGTAAACAGCTTTAGGCCAACAGCAGGAGACAAAATATTATTCAAAAGAGGGGATGAATGGGTTGGTACGTTAACACCTTCAACTTCAGGAAGTGCCGGCAGCCCAATTACGTATGGTGCATACGGAACAGGCAACAAGCCCAAAATATATGGTTCTCAGGAAATAACCGGATGGACTGTTCATTCGGGAAATGTTTATAAAGCCAAAGTTAGTGCTCCGGTTAATCAGTTGTTTCTGGATGGTGTAAAGGTTCCATTCTCACGGTTCCCAAAGCATGGATGGGCCACCGTCAGCAGTACTGGTAGTGCCACTCAACTTACTTCAAGTAATTTAAGCTCCAGCTTAAACTACACTGGATCACACCTCATAATAAAGACGGTGCCCTGGTTCGTCGATGGAAAAGAAGTTATAGCCTCTTCCGGACAGAGCTTGACATTAAATGCTGCCCCAACCTATAATACAAGGGTGGGGAACGAATTCGTTTTAGTAAACAGTCTGAGTTTGTTGACACAACCAGGTGAATGGCATTATGACGCTTCAACAAAAACGGTTTATCTGTGGACCCCGAACGGAGACTCTCCTGCCAATCATCAGGTAAAAGTTTCAAACCTGGATAATGGTATCTACATTGATAACAAGAACTATATCACCATACAAGACCTCAATATTCTTCAACAAAAAAGCAACGGGATACTCGCCACTGGAGGCATAGGCTTGACAATCAACAGCTGTGATGTCTCTTATGCTCATAATCGCGGAATATATGTCATGAATGGCTCCGATGGAAATTACACCAACAATGTTGTAAGAAACTCCTACTACGAAGGAATGCATATTGCTTCATCGAACTCAATAATCACAGACAATCAGCTTTTTGAGGTGCTATCAGAAAATGACTTTGGTGCGGAAACAGGCAATGAAAATGGAGGTCCCGGAAGAGGAATCGCATCAAAAGGAGCAAACAATATTATTAGATACAATCGCTTAATCGATATGGGCTATGTCGGAATAGAGTTTGGTGGTGAAAACAATTTAGTTGAATACAACTATATCAATGGAGCCTGTCAGATTCTGGATGACGGAGGTGCAATTTACACCTACAACGGCTACGACTACAGTCAGCCAGGTGCTTCCGGGACAAAAGTCAGAAGTAACATTGTATTGAATGTTATTGGAGAAAGCAATACAGCCTACGGTATCTATATGGACAACAATACCCATGATATTCTCATTGAAGACAACACCGTAAGCAACACGAACTGTGCAATATACTTGCACCAGAATGGTAAAATAACAGTCGATGGCAATACCATTATCGATGCAACGCTGCTCTTGTTAAACCAAGATGAAGTTGAAAACAGCACAATAACCAACAATACATTCTACACAACAGCCAGACAAGGCTCTTTTGTGTGGTTTTCAAACACTTTTCAACGAACCATTTTCGAAGAAAATGCAACAGGACTATTCGACAACAACCGATACGTAGGGCATTATGGACAAAATGTATTCAGATATCAAGGGGACAAGACTCTTGCCGACTGGAAAAAGTTAAGAGGAGTAGATACCAACTCAACCGGTGACTTTTCAACGCTTGCTGATGGCGAAATTGAAGAGCTGTTTTACAATGACACCAAACAAACCAAAGCGATTAGCTTAGGATCCTCTCTTTACCGGGATCTGGATGGCAAAGAGGTTTCCGGATCAATAAGCCTGGCGCCATTTA
Source organism: Sunxiuqinia sp. sy24 (assembly GCF_052677165.1). NCBI lineage: Bacteria > Pseudomonadati > Bacteroidota > Bacteroidia > Marinilabiliales > Prolixibacteraceae > Sunxiuqinia > Sunxiuqinia sp. sy24. Next base: position 64,821 of record NZ_JBQYLH010000001.1, on the reverse strand, counting down.
CGTCACAGATTCTTATTCGCACGAAGGGAACTGCAATTGGAAAAGACAATCAAAGCCCTGTAATTCAGGATCAGTCGTTTGAAATAAACGGTCCCAAAGGGGCGAATGAAACCATAGGACAACTTATCGCTTCCGATCCTGATGCCGGTCAGGAGTTGACTTATTCGATTGTCGATGGAAATGCAGCCAACTTGTTTGTACTTGATCCGTCGACCGGGCAACTAACAAGCAGCAGCCCAATTGAAGCCACCGCAGATCAAACAATAATCCTTACGGTTCAGGTAATGGATAATGCTTCAGCGCCTCTATCGGCCAGCGCACAGCTTACCATACAAATCAATGCGCAGGAAATAGCCCCCGGACCCGATACTGCAGCGCCAACAGTTGCCTCATTTGTTATCCCATCAAGCCATAGTTCGTTGACAGTTCCTGTTTCCGAGTTCACCGCCACTGACAATAACTCGGTAGCTGGGTACCTGATTACAGAAGTAGCAACAGCCCCCTCATCCACCGCAGGCGGATGGCTGACTTCTGCTCCAAAAGCATATACCCTTTCAGCGGTTGGAACACATAGACTCTACGCTTGGGCCAAGGATGCTGCCGGCAATGTCTCATCGTCAAAAAGTCAAGCCGTAAACATTCAGTTACCTGACCTTTCGCCCACTTACTCCGAGTACTTATTCGAAGAAACTTCGGGAAAAACAGCCATTGACTCTCATGATTCCAATGATGGAACTATTGTAAATGAAGAACTCCGGGTGGATGGAGTTAATGGAGGAGGATTACAACTCACGGGTAAAGGCTACATCAGCATGGGTAACAGCTTTGGTGCAAACGTTCAGGACGAATTAACCATAAGTGCCTGGATCTTGCCTCAGTCAAGCTCCAATACGTATCAGGGAGTTATCATGCATGGGGGACCAAACACCGACTCTTATGCACTGTATATCCATCCCGGTTTACAGAGCATCTCCTTTAAAACATCCGAAACAACAAACGCATGGACAAACATCGATAATGTTGCTGAGTTGTGGGATGGAAACTGGCACCTGATAACAGCCACCTATGATGGAACGAAAAAGGTTATTTATCTGGATGACACTATTTTGCTTTCAGTAGATGCTACAGGAACCATTGAATCAGGCGAAGGATACAATTTATTGGTGGGAGCCGGAAGAGATGAAGAAAATCCGACGCTGCTGTATGAAGGACTTATGGATGAAGTTCGAATCTATAATTCAGCATTAACAAGTGATGAAGTCAATGACTTGTACAATCGAAATAATACAACACTGAATCAGAAGCCGGTGATCCAATCTCAGTCATTGGAGATCACAGAGCCTAAAAACACCAACGATTTGATTGGACAGCTCATAGCAAGCGATCCGAATACGGAACAAACAATTAGCTATGCCATTACAGCAGGAAACGCTGACGGTTTGTTTGCCGTTCAGCCCGAAACCGGCGAAATCTTTGCCAATACCATGATTCCTGCAAACGAGGACCAAACATACATTCTGGAAGTTAAAGTAACCGACAACCATGCGGAACCGCTTTCAGCAACAGCAACTATTACCATCACGATTCACGCAACACAAGTCAATCAAAGACCGGTAGCACAAAACCTCACCGTCTATCTGGAAGGAAATCTTACGGTGAATGATTTGCTTGGACAAATCGTTGCCTCTGACCCGAATGCCGGTCAGCAACTGAGCTATCGAATCACACAGGGTAATGATGTTGGTTTATTCTCAATCAATCCGGAAACTGGTGAAATCTTTGCTGCTGCTGATTACCTGACAACAAATGACCAGAAATTTGTATTGGCTATTGAAGTAAAAGACAATGCTACTGAACCTCTTTCAGCCAACGTTACAGCAACAATTAACATTCTTGGTCTTAAGCTGAATCACAGCCCGGTTATTGAAGATCAGATGGTAGAAATACCTTCCAACATCCTGAACAATGATTTGGTTTTACCAGTCATTGCAACAGATCCCGATGCTGGCGACCAACTTACGTACTCCATTATCCAAGGCAATGAAGCCGGGCTATTCAAAATTGACCCGAAAAGCGGTGAAATCTTTGCGAATACGACAATTTATAAAGACCGCGATCAGACCTTTTCGCTTATCGTTCAGGTTACCGACGATGCAAGCAATTCGCTATCAGCACAGGCTACCATTACCATTATCAGTCTGAAAATTGCTGCCATCAATCAAAGTCCGGTAGTACAAGACCTTAACGTGCAGCTTGAAGGCAACATCCAACTGAATGATTTCATCGGGCAGGTTGTTGCGTCAGATCCTGATGCGGGTCAACAACTCACGTACACCATCACTCAGGGAAATGCGAATGGTTTATTCTCGATTAACCCAACAACCGGAAAGCTCCTTGCAGCGGCAGATCTTCTGACAACAACAGATCAGACCATCCAGTTGCAAGTTGAAGTAAAGGACAATGGTTCGACTCCACTTTCAGCCACGGCTCAAGTAAACATTCATATTACCGGAGTTCAGCTGAATAATAGCCCGGTTATTCATGACCAAAGTTTTGAGGTACGCAAAAATGACAAAGTAGGAGACTTGATCGGACAGGTGATTGCCAGCGATCCGGATCAAGGACAACAGCTAACATACGCTATCTTATCCGGTAACGAAGAAGGTATATTCTCTATCAATCCTCAAACAGGCGAGATCTTTATCTCAAGTGCTTTTGAAGCATCCACTTCCGAAACGATCAATCTGCTTGTTGCGGTGAAAGATAATGCAGCCACACCGCTAACTTCCACCGCTAATATTACCATTCAAATTGTCATTAACGGAAAGATTGTAAGAGGAGAAGTAAACCCCAACAAGCCCAATCGGGTCATTCTTTCATACAGCGAGACGCTTAAATCTGACAATCTAAAAAGCGAGCAAATCCATTCCGATTTCATATTGAGTGATGAAAAAAGCATTCAAAAGATTACCGTCAAAGGCAATGAAATTTACCTGGATCTTGACTCGGACTATCAATACGGTGATGAGATTTTCGTAAGCTATAGCAAGAGTTCAACTCCAATTCTGGACATCTCGGGTAACGAGCTGGAATCATTCGACAATTACCTTGTTGAAAATAACCTTCAGATGGACTCCGGAATTGGCGGTGACCTTGACCCGACTGCTAACGCGTTAAAAGCATCGGTCTATCCGAACCCATCCGACGGACAAATCAATATCAAGGCCGAGAATTTGTCAGGTGATGATTGTGAAGTTTTTCTCTTTAGCATGACCGGCAACCTGGTCATTAAGAAATTGCTTTCTTCCTCTTTTGGAAACCTGCAGGAAAGGCTTAATCTTTCTCATCTAAAAAAGGGAACCTACATCATCAAACTAGTATCGAAAAGACAAACATTCCAAGATAAAATCGTTATCATGTAGATTTGAGTGATCCGCAATTCGATTTGAAATTTCAATACAAGTCCCGCTCCAGCATACATTGGAACGGGACTTGTTCTTTTTATAGCCTTCAAGCGAACGGCTAATCTCCTCGTATCGCGACAGACAATAAATGGCTCCCAATCAACCCTGGACTTCAGACGTACTTTCCCTGTATTTTACCGTATCTTCTAAGTTCGATAACACCGAAAAGATCCAGAAGTAACGCAGAAGCTACCCGGAAGATCCGGAGTTGAACCAGCAATGTCAGGACAACGGTTTTGGCAAATTCTTGAATTGGACCGATTTTGGGCATGCGCCCAAGCTCAGCGACACATGTAAGGTCGGATTGATTAATTGGGTCTCTTCGTGGTATAATCCTTAAGCGAGTTCAATTCTTCTCTCTTTTTAAGCCCATACTTATACCGAAACACATCGATGAAAAATACGGGAGTAGACAAGAGGTAGCGTCTCCACATCCGTTTAGGCTCCTTAAGCAATCGCCCCAGCCACTCCAACCGCAAATCAATCATCCACTGTGGAGGGCGTTCCGATGTGCCGGCATAGAAGTCAAAGACAGCTCCTATGGCACAGGTAATCCGGGCCTCCAACTTTTCCTTATTTTCATGCACCCACTTTTCTTGCTTCGGTGCCGTCATGCCCACAAATAAGACATCGGGACAAAATTGGTTGACCTGATCGCACATCAGCCGGCTATCGTCTTCCGAGAAAGCCAATTTGTAAGGTGGTGAAAAGCTCCCAACCCGGACATGCGGAAATTCTACGCTCAACTTATGCTTGATCTTCTCCAAGGTATCGGGCATAGCCCCCAGAAAAAAACAAGATCCATTTTCACGCTCGAGTGAATTCATCAAATGCAAGAACAGATCATAGCCAGCAATCTTCTGGATACGCCTACCCACAAGAATCTTAGCTCCCATAACAACGCTAATTCCATCCGGTAGCAGAATATCAGAAGTGCGCAAAGCATGACTAAATACTTTGTCCTTTTTAGCAACAGTATAGGAATGCCCATTCAAGGTATTGATAATCAATTTTCGGTTTTGTGGAATTGCCGATAAATCCTGACAATAAACCGGATAGCCCAACAGTTGGAAACTAGCTGTTTTCATGATAAAGAAGTAAAAATTAGAACCAAATAATGAATTTGATAACGCCGACAAGTTGTAGAGTCAGAGAAGTATATGCACGCTGATAATTCAGAGCCAGAGGTGCTATATTATCAGAAGTCAGGAGGAAAAATCTAGAAAATAAGAGCTCTCTATAGACTAGTTATTGTTTATTCCCCTTTTCGCGATGGCCTCATGATACAACTGTACCATTTGTTGTGCTTGTTTTTCCCAAGTCAGCTCTTGAGCCTTTTCGATCGCTCCCAGCGATAGTTTATCTAATAAGTCGCGATCATGATAAAGCTTTAGAATTGCTTTTCTAAAAGAAAATACACTCTGCTTAGGATTAACCATCGGAACTTTTATACCACATGTATCATCGATAATATCCCCCTGTCCGCAGATATCATGACATAAAACCGGCACTCCATTTGTGAGAGACTCTAACACAACGGTTCCGGTTGCTTCAAATAAACTTGTAAAAAGCAACAAATGACTATTGCAGAGTTTTTTATAAACTTGCGCAAGCGGCAACCATGAATGAAAAATAACGTTTTTCTGTTTTTGCCATTCGTTATCACCCATGGAACCTAAATCAACCCCAATCACTTCCAGCACAATATCATAGTCAGATAACCCGTTAAAAACTTCAAGTGCCAGCCCTAATGCTTTCGTTGGATAATTTCGACCAATCCACAAGACCTGCAGCCTATTAGGGTCCTTTTGGATCGCATCAGCATGAATCAATTGTGAAGATGTTCCAACCTCTGGTATTAGGTATATTTCATCATCACGAAAACGCTGCAATGACCGCTGAGCAATGCTATTACAAGCAATCAAAACATCCATATTTTTTATTGCATCAACAATATAGGGACTAAAAACCTGAAGTCGATTTATAAGATCTTTCACCACTTGCCGAAACACCTTACCATACTTATACAGCGATAAAAAAGAAAAAGGAATTCCTCCAAAGCCACCAATAGGTCCCCAAACGGTAGGAATACCATTAACTTTCCACAACATACCAGGTTCGCGATAGCCAACCATATTTAATTGATGAATAACATCAACTGAATGATTCGCAACTATCTCACTGGCAATTGAGAAGGTTTTCTTTTGCCACGATCGGTAATAGTAGTAAAATCGCCAGTCTCCCTGATTCCAGCACATTCCCCTAACCCTAGGGCTAACCGGGTTATAATAGAACTTTATATTTGCGGCTTGTGGCAATGCTGCCATTGCTTCTTCGATCTGAGCCTTAAATTCGCCTTCAGTAATCACATAAAGCTGACAATGATTAGCTAGATTGATAATCCAATTCCATGCCATTCCGGGCTCCGAGCCCTTGTGCGGTGCACAAGCGTATGCATTGATTAATATATTTAGCATGATTTACACATTGAAAATAGAATAGCACACTCTTTCTTTTAACTAGTTTTAATCCAATTCACCTATTCCTTTATAAAAAGAATTACAAACAAATTTCACAAAGCCAGTATCGATTGGCATCCCCTTACGAACAAATTGTTTTGTAAACCCTTAACGAATCATAAAAATCAATCCGCATTAGGTTATTATCTTCAGAATTAAAATTCACAAACATCGTTCTAGCAAGTTTGAATTTTTCGACAAAATCATTTGAGTCCCAAGGATTAAATATCAATCCATTAATTCCCTCTTTCACAAAATACGTGGCTCCAGCCACAGAACTGCAAAGAACGGGAGTTCCTAAAATTAGAGATTCATTGATAACAGCACCAAAAGGCTCGTGATTACTTGCCAAGATGAATAACTTTGCAAGTTTATACCATGCAAATAAACTCTCTCCTTCAAATTTCCCAGGAAGCAATACTTCTCTTTCTAATCCTAAATCTTTTATTTGTCTCTCAATATCTGGTCTTAATGGTCCATCGCCTACTAAGATTAAAACTTCATTTTTTTCTCGAACTTTATTAAAATTTGTAATCAATTGACTCAACCCTTTCATTGGTTGAAAACGACCTACAAAAAGATAAACTTTCTTACCTACAAGTGCATACTGATGAATATAGTTTTCAGATAACTTTCTATATATATCATTATATGGCAACAAGTCGTCGGGGTCTTGTATATTAGGACATATCCCCACCTTCAGCTTCCTATAATGTTCTTGATACCAATCTTTTGTCTCCTTATTATAAACGATCATTCCCTCACAAGAGCTCACCACAAAAGACCTTGCCAATCTTCTAACCAAATAAGTAGAAAGTGCCATTGACAAATTATCTGAAGTTGTTGAGATGTGTTTGAACTGAAATATTTTCATGTATTTATAAAATGAGATTAAGAGACTGGTTAGCCCATACTCATTACTAAAAATCACTTTAGGCTTGTACTTTCTTATAAGCTTAAATATTCCATACCGAATTTGTCTTTTCTTAAAGTTAAACCCTGAGGTTAAAACGACAAAATCAACATCTAACCTGCTTCTTAGTTCTTTTTGATCGTACCTAATATCAACTGTGTTTTCTAAAAGAAAAACAACTGTCAGATCATAATATTTCCCGATCTCGTTTAAAGCATTGATCCGGTATGGAGCCAAATAGGGTAAGAATAAGAGCGCTTTATCTTGCTTCATTTTTTCAATTTTATATACAATTGAGGAAAGAAGACCCTAAAGTAAACTTTAAGCTTTGAAACAAAGGCCTTGAACCGTCCTTTATGATAAAGGACAAATTTGTAATATTCTGAAATATTAAGTCCTCTGGGCGAATGAAGTAAACGAATTCGTTTAGCTAATGCTATTTTTGGATCACACCACGCAGGAGTCTGACTGTTCCGGGGACAAACACCAATGTACCTTTTCGTTGTATAGCAGGCAATGCCGACTTTATGAGCCCGCAACGAATAATCGAAATCACCTAAAGCATGAGTATAATCAGCCGATAAATTTCCTAAGCGTTCAAAAACAGCTTGTGGAATCAGAACGGCATTTCCATTGATGATTGTACACTGTTGTATTTGTCCATTTGGCAATACAGGTTCTCCGCTTTCATTTCTCCCTCCATAAGAAAACTGTTGATCCTCCATCCTTGAATGAAAAGCGCCAACAACAATTACCTTCTCTTCCTTCATGCAAAATGCGTCCTGATCAGTTTCAAATAACTCTTCAAGCGCAAAGTCAGAGAGAATGACATCATCATTTAACCACAAATAAAAATCATACACGCATTTCTCACTCGCAGTATCCCAGGCCAGGCGCATCCCTTGATTCCAGAAAAGACTGCCATCACCCGGTATCACATTCACCTCAGGAAACTGTCTTTTTACCGATTCTCTTGTTCCATCCGTTGATCCATCATCGACCAAATAAACCTCAAGGGCATACTTTAAGTCGGAGTTAGCACCATACAACGACCTGAGGCAGCTCAATGTTTTTTCGCGCCGGTTATGGCAAGTTAATAAAACAGCAATCTTTAAATGATGTTCCATTGATCTAGTTTAATTCAAGTTCCGGAGAAGAGCTGTGAAGCTCCCTCTGGGTATAATATTTATATTTTTGATAGTATTTTCGTTGGAAAATTCCCCAAAGCCACAGTTTTACTTCAGCATTTTTCATTGCTCGAAATGAAGGAGAAAGACACATACCCACCATGAGCCAGATCACAAAATTGTTCATATCAAATGCCTGAGCATCCTCAATCCAGGCATTCACCCATCGAAAAGCAATAAGGAGCCCTACGAGCTTAATGTAGATGTTATTTGACCGATAGACGGCCAAAAAGGAAGCTTGATAAAAGACCAGGAAAAAGAAAACAACACCAACAATCCCTGTCCAGGTAAAGGCATTTAAAATCCCGACCTCATTGCGCAGGCGCTCTGGACGGCCTGTTATTTCTTCCTCAAATTTAGCAAAATGGAAAGTCTCATTTCCGCGGGCAGGCGTTCTTCCAATCAACCAGTAATTATATTTTTCAGCTGATTGCAGCACCTCAACATACAGGAAAGTGCGTGTATCGGCTTTCAAATCTTCCTGAACCTCTTCGCCATCGCTATTTTTCCTTTTTTCGACATACTCTCCACTTATGTATTCGTTCATTTTAAAAACCTCAAACGTACCGGTAAACGCCAAAACAAAGAAAAGCAGAGGAATTATAATCATGATCCGTTGCGCAGCCTTCATCACTTTTACTGATAAGGAAAAACCACGAATTGTATAAAAAAATAAGATAAGCACTATAGGCATACTATATTTTAGCACATGACTTCTTGTTCCAAGATCCCCAAAACCTGCGATCAATGTAAGGAACAACACGATTATCTTCGCACGAATAGATAAGGCCGGAAAAAAAACCATCAACAGGCTAATAGGAAACAAGTACCAACCCCATGCTCCTACTGACAGAAAAGGAAAAACAAGAACAGCAAATGGCAAAGCATATCGTATAAAAAACGACAAGATATCCTGAACCCTATTTTTATCAAAAGCCAGATAGGCAACAACAGGCATTAACAAAGCCATCCCCATATTCAACAAGCCTTTGTAATCCCAATAAATCTCGGCAACAAAGACGCCCCGGACGATACTAAAAACATTCCATAGCAAATACCATTTCACAAACCGAAGGGCATTTAAATCTTCGCGGCTAAATTCACTATATCGTACTACCAAAAAGAAGATGATTAAGATAAGAATATTGATTGACCACCAAATAAACGTATTCCCAATTGGGAAAGACGAAAAACGTTGTACCGAATAAAAGGCTATAATTAGAACTGCCAAGGGTATTAACTTCGATAACTTTTTCTCAAGCATTTGTTTTGTTCTTTAAAACGTTCTCTTCAATTTCAACGATGAAAAACATTCCATCAATGCGTTATTCCGACAAAAATCTGAAACAATTCGAACCTGGACTTTCATACTAAGACTCAGCCTCATAGAACGGTCAACTAGTATTCAGGTGAGGCGATCCTTGCATAAATTGCATTGAGCGCCTTGGCATTTCTAACTTCATGATGCCTTTCTCTGGCAACAACCTGTCCGTTTTCTGAAAGCTCCTGAGCCAACTCGTGGTCAGCAAATAAGCGACAAATATTAGAGGCCAACATTTCAACTTCTTCAAAACGATAAAGAAGACCTGTTTTTCCATGTTCAACCAAATCCGGAGTACCTCCAACATAGGAAGCCACACAAGGCACACCCAGAAGTTGGGCTTCTCCAACTGCGTTAGGACTATTCTCAATGGCAGAAGCACTAACAAATACATGCGAACGAAGAAAATGCTGACACATTTCGCTTTCAGACAATAAACCGGTAAATATGATTCTATCAGCCAGACGGTACTTCCGAATTAAACGGTTGATGTAATTACCAAAGCCATTTATCCGCATTCCTCTATTCGTAAAAAAATTAGTCCCTGCAACATACACTTTAGTATTTGGAAAGTTTCGCAAAACAATTGGCAAAGCTTTCAACACCTGGTGAAAACCTTTGATTGGATAATGAGCCTGACTGATAAAAATACCGTATGGCTCACAGCCGTCTAAGTCCCACTGATTTTTATAAAATGACGGGCGTAAGGTTTCGTTACAATAGTGATAGCTGGAGTCTGGATTAATGGCCCAGATATGATCGCGATCCCAAGAGGTCCGTCCAATAAAATGATGGACCTCACGAATCAGCAGTCGCTCATATTCGCCTCTTTTTCTCATATTGGCTCGCTGCTCAAAAAGCGTATCAAAGCGAACCAAGTCGCGCAGCGTGGTCGCTTTTAAGATCTCTCGCTCTCTTATATTTCCGAAATAATAGCGCTCAATAACACTTACCAGCCCCTGGATTGACAAGACAACATGAGCGGCTCCACAAGCTCTTACATAAGAATAGGAGTGCGGGTATTCCGAGCCATGGATGTGAACAACATCCGGTTTAAACTTCTCTTTCACTTGCTGCCATAAAAAATCCTTGCTATCGTCATGTGGCTTGGTTCTAAAAACATCCGGCACCAGGAAGTGCTTGATCCTTCCTATCTGCAACTCACGAATACCGTCCCCTTCATAGAAAGAAGCAACTGCTAAGTTTATGTCCTCATTCTGGCTCAACAAAGCCTGAGCCGCAGAATGAACCCATCCTACCGTGACCGGCACCTTCCTATTCAATTTTTCATAAACTTCCGGGAAAAGTGAGTTTGTTATCCAAAGTAATTTCACGCGATATTTTTTTATTTAGCTCTTATCAAACGACTAACACAAGAAATGCGAACCTACTGCATAACAAAACATTATATCCCAACAGGCAGTTCCGTTCCAGCAAAATCCTAAATTCTATTTACCCTCTTCAATGAAATACAGGAAATAATATGCTCGCATCCTGCTTATCTGAACAAACTATTTGTCCCAAATACCTGTTGCCTTTTTATTTAATATCTTATAAGTCTGCATGGGTTGAATGACTAGACCGATTAGACTCGACAAGGTAATTGCCAGGACAATGCCGGTGCTGTTCGAAAAGAGATCACCAAAGACAAACACCAAAATTAAATAGATGGGTATCCCTGCAAACGCCAAAGTCATGGTCAATTTAATTTTCCCGGTTCCATTAATGTAATGAGAATAAGGAGCCATCACGAGATACATGATGGTATAAATTGCTAATACAACAGAAAGACTAAATGGGACTTTAACCTGGTCGCCAACCCATAATTCATACACCCAGTCACTAATAAAGATCATAGCGACAACACCCAATGCAAAAACAAGGGCAAGTAGATTCAGTTGTCTCAGTGTATTTTTCAACCAGGTAAAATCAGATTTCGTATAGGCATCAGTCACCGCTGACCAAATGGGAGTCATTACGATCGAGAACACCATAATAGGCACCTGAAAATACTTGTACGCAATATTGTATACAACCACTTCTTCGGGACCATAAAATTGTGTGATAAAGATATTTGATGTTGAAAAGATGATGATCGCCGTAATTTGTAAAAAGAAGAATTTAGCCCCAAGATTCATCAGTTCACTGCTTAGCTTAAAGTCGATCTTACTAATCGTAGGTCTAAAAGCCTTATACCGGCCACCAAAGGAGAACAAAGACACAATAACAAATAAGATGACAGGAATAACACTGATAATCGTCCCCAAAAGAATCAGGTTTCCTTTTGCAGCAAACTTTGTTAAAATAATAACAAGAATGAAAGACAACAGATTTCCTGAAGTCGTCATCAATTTTGTAATCGAGGGAAGCTGGTCTGCCAAATAAATAACCGAGATTAACTGCACAATAAAGCGGAGAATAAAGAAGGTAAAAACGATCGATGTCAGCACATACAACTCCTCATTTGCGATCCCTTTTGTATTTAAAATGGAATTCCAGTTCAAAAAGAAATTACACCCGTGAAACAAAACCAGCACGGCACCAAAAATACCAATCAACAAAGCATAAGTTGTACTCACATATTTTTGCCCTAATTCCACATCGTCAAGGGCAATGGCTTCAGCCAATTTATTTCGCAAGCCATTGCCTAAACCAATATCAAAAAAACTAAACCATCCGAGGATCGAAGTCAACGTCAACCAAATACCATATTTTTCCTGAGTTAAATAGTCGAGCAACAATGGAATATACAACAAGCCTATTAATACACTCAATCCCTGAAGTAGAAAAGAGTAGAGTATTTGTCTCTTCGCTTTTGACCCACGACTATCTCCTTTAAGTGTAAATTTGGAAAGTAATTCCTTTAAAATCATTATCGATATGAATGGTTTAGTGAATGGTTAAACATCTTTGATCAGGAGAACAATTGAATGGGGTAAATACAGAGCCTACGCATCCAGCTTTAGTCGGCGTATCGCCCGGTAATTTAATCGAACCATTTCTTGTGGCATACGGAAAATCAATCTTAATTTTCCATTTCCTTTAAGCTTCTTTCTTAAATAATTACTGAAAATGGTATCCTTTTCCATAAAGTCATTGATCATCCCTTTATCGGCCAGTGATTTCAAACGAACCAATTCCCAGAAAGCAGCTTGATCTGCGGTTCTTTTTAACTCTTTATCGGAGACCTTATCTCTCAAAATTTCATCATAAATATAGGGTAGCGTCATGGCATACCTTAACAGATTCCGCTTGGTATCTTGATTGTCATGATCCCGAAATATGTATAACTGCCGGGGGTCTCCAAAAAATGAAAACTTATCGGCTTCTGAATAAATCCAAACCCAGTCATAACAGCCACTTCCATCCAGATTGCCCTCAAAGCCATTAACAATCGTTCGCTTGATAGCACTCGCCATATAAGGAAATCCCAATTTATACTTAATGCCATATTCAATAATCTTTTGCCCATCTTTCATGTAGCCAAATGGCAAAATATGTTTGTGTGGCAATTTCCCATTGGACGTCAGTCGAATGAAATCAGGGAAATAGATATCAATGTCAGGATGTTTGGTATAGGCATCAACAAACGATTCCACATAGATTGGCGATATCTGATCATCATCCTGAAGGTTCATCACAAACTTGGTATCGGAAAGCTCAAAGCCCCGGTAGAAATTCCCTGCCATCCCAATATTACGGTCATTCCGATAATAAGGAACGTTCTTCTCTTTACATATCTTTTCGAAATAATCATGCGAAGAACAATTATCGACCACAATAACCTTACACTTAACCGTCTGGTTTAAGGCACTCTCCAACGCTTCCAGGAAAAAATCCTTCCTTTCATAAACAGGCATCGAGATGGTAAGTAAATCTGTATAATTCATAAGACTAGTTTTAAATGATTGATCTATCGAATGTTTGGGTTATTCTCTTCTCTGTATTAGATGAGTCTTTAAATCGATTCAGTGATTGATCTAAAAACTTTTTTGAGCTCCGTAAATGGGAATCTAACTTTAGTCGGACCTGATCATAGTCAATCCGAGATTGCTCTGATTTAATTTCATTCTGGGAATGAATTAAGCGCTTTTCCAGACCACAAAGTTCAAGCAAACCTGTCATCCGGGAGTTGGCATTATCATCCATACGATCATAGACAAAAAACTCCTTTTCAAAGATTAAAGAGAAGACCGTTGCATGAAAAGAATTTGTTATAATATATTCCGCATTCTTTATCAAGGAAATAAATGTTTCTGGCCCGGCATGAAAATAATCGTGATCGGCATAGGGTGTCTTCGTATAATTATTGACCGCAACTATTTGCAGACCCTCTTCTCGTGCAATATGCTGAACAAATTTTTTGATAGCCGGATTATTATCAAAATCATAAACCAAAAGATAACGGCTATCATTTTGGTCATTGGCTAGTCGTTCCCATTCATCCCTACCAATAAGGAATACCGGATCTAACACATGTTTGCCATGTTCAACCCCAAGTCTTTCTAAAATATCAAGCCCCTCTCGTTCCCTCACAGAAACATAATCAAAGGTTTCAACCCTAGATTGAACAAAGCTCCTGTATTCAGGCAAGACTTCCAGGGTGGCAAAACTGGCGGCATAAGAGACCTTCCTTTTTCCCGGTGGAACAAAATCTAAAAAGAAAGCCGGATCTCTACCATTTCGGGAATGCGTATTCCATATTTGATCACTGCCAGCAATATAAACATCGGCCTCTGGAGGATAATTTTCCAATTCGGAATAACTCCTATAGGTCCTATCACTTACTCTCAGGTACTTACGACTAAATGAGTCGAAATTGTATTTCCCTTTTCTTGTCAATAATCGTTCCGGCACCTTGTACCCGTAATACAGCAGCTTGAATAGGAATCCTCTATTTCCCCACTTGGAACTAATTCCCCACAGGTTATATCGCTGACTTAAGTAGTCGGGTCTGTAGTCAATAATTTCAACATCATGACCAAGAGTTTCCAGATACTTCATCAGGGCGTAAGCCTGTAGAGAAGCTCCGAAATTGTAAACGTTATGACACGTTATCGTTTTTATCTTCATATCTTCTTCTTAAAAGCCCCACAATGCTAGACCCCAGATTATTACTCACTTAGAAATTCACCAATACGGATGTCTGATTCATTTTATCAATCCCCCCATTTTGTTAAAAATAACTTTTGAAATAGCAATTATTAATTGCTCTTCTCGTTTATTCAGACCAACCCAAAATAGCATCAGTAAGAATGCGACGCTGCTTGCCGACAAAACAGCTATCAAACGAATGAAACCGGAGTTTAAAAAGAGCATAGGCACACACGCCAAAAGAAATGTCACCAGCAAGGTGGCGAGACTGCGAAGCAAAACATCCCGATAGAAACCTTTCAAACTTAAGCCACATAGGCGGTGCGTGAAATACACCTTAATAATCGATAAGCCAACAGTTACTACGATAAGATTGATGTAGATTATCTCAGGCGATGCTCCTAATTTAAAAGCGAGATAACTTGCCGGCAATAGCGTTGCATAAGCCAGGGCAATCCATATACTGAATTGCTTCAAATCACCCATTGCTCCTATTGCTGTTGGAAAGGTTACAGTAAATTGATTTATAACCAATCGGATAAGGTTCAACCGGCAAAAAATAATGGCAAACTCCGGAACATCCTTTAGCCACAAGTCTAAAATAAATGGCATTTCAATGACGACTGGAACCGCAAAAAATGAAAGTAAAAAGAACGAGATCTTACTTCCTGTTATTGTCCCCATCAACATCTGCTCCCGATTATTCTCCCCCTCGCTTTTAACAATCACGGGATTCAGCGCTTTGAGCATGGTGTTTGAAAAAGCCATGAGTTGCCCCGATATTTGATTTGCAACACCTTGTGCCGCATTGACAATTACCCCAAAGAAGGAATTTAAAATAATAGACATCCCCTGCATGGTGATAATGCCTGACGCACTGATAAGTAAACTCCAACTAGCAAAGCCAGTCATCTCCCTGAATAGTCCTTTATGAAAGTATTTCTGGATGTTAATGATGACTTCCGGATACTTTTTATGACAGTATATTCGAAGGACTAACAATACGAATATTGACAACAAAGCCATCAACAAGCCATAGCTAGCTAATTTATCATGCCCCGTATAGGTTACATAGATTGCAATACTTAATTTAAGAACAGCCTCAACAATTCCAACAATAGCCACAACGAGCATATTCTCGTGTGCATTAATAACGGCATCATAAGGAACTGAAATAACGGTAACAAAAGTACTAACGACCAGAAAGTGATAAATCAGTTTGGCCACATCCATCCTATCGGCCTCAATGACCAAAACGCTGCTAAACAGAAAATAGCCGACAATCTCAAGTACCCCTACGAGAATGAATCCAATAACCAGATGCAGTATGATACTGACATTAAAGATCTGCTTCTGTTTGTTTTCATCCCCCTCCCCCTGCGCATACGACATAAAACGCTGGGTAGCTGAAGCCATGGCACCATTTAAAAACGTCAACATGGCAATGGCACCACCCACGACATTGAATATTCCGTAATCTTCGGCTCCCAAGGCTGCCAAGATAAGTCGTGTGGCATAGAGCGAGATAAAGACCGTTATTGCCATTCGGGCATAAAGAATGCCTGTATTAAGTGCTACACGCTTCGCTGCCTGCATATATCATTAGGTATGGAAATGTATTGCTTCTTATCGCCTCCAATGCATTTGAACAAAAAAGACCTGTCTTGAAGCTAACGATTTTTGAATACGTTTCTAAGGGTTAAAAAACCTTGTCTTCACTCAGGAATGCTTACAGCTTCGCCTTCTGCCTCCCAATAATGGCTTGAAAACCCGCTGATAATAGCTAATCCGGTGTGAGGATAACATCAACTGTCTATTTCGATCGAATATCTAAACGCTGACCACAGGTGCCTATGTATTTGTGTTTCTGCTCATCAAAATAAAAAGCTCATACACAAGCTGCATTTTACCATTCATCAACCAGGTGGTCATCTTTTAGAATAACATACAGCTTCGCCCATTGACTCCCAAGTTGATTTTATGAGGAGATCGTTTTAGCATTTTTCTTACACCTTCAAATATCGATTGAGATCTGCTCTTAAACAATAGGTAATTTCACGTAAAAGAGGCTCTGGCTCTACAATAGGCTTGATTTACACGAACTCGAAAAGGACATTGCTCAGAAAAATAGAGAATCGTCTCCAAAACAACACCTTAACAAAAAAATAGAGGAATATCATCAGTTCTGAACCTGGACAATAGGTCAACCGATCAACATCCCATTCAAATTAATTGTCCCCGCGTGAAATAAGAAATAGTCAACCAGCTATTGTGTTAACATATCCAGAATCTGATCCTGACAATTAGTTTTAGTTACTCGTAGAAGACAGACTTTCAACTAAAAAGTCAACACCTTACAATGGTCACTGGATATAACCAACAAGCTATTCTGATCATTTGTTCTGTTTTAATCAATGACTACTACATAGTGATCGATCTGCGACTCTCATCCTATAGTTCAATTTTGTACTTTTGACCGTTTTGAGCAGCTAATCGTTCATGATAATGCCTGCAACAGATACAAATTAAAGTAACCTGAGACCGAAAATGAAGAAAGAGAAATGGCTTTTATTGGGCATCATTCTGTATTTACTGATTAATATTACCGGATTATTTATCCCTATCGTTATCAATGCAGCCAAGTATGCACAAGTAGGACGTGAGATTCTTGATAACCATAACTGGACTGACCTGACCATCGGGGGTGATGCCTATGACCAGAAACCTCCCTTACTATTTTGGATTGCCGCTGCGGTATTTCAAGTAACCGGAATCTCAGTGTTCGCTTACAAGTTAAGCATCTTACTAATTTCACTAATCGGAGTTTATGGCACCTTCAAACTAGGCGAATTACTATACGATAAAAGAACTGGAATTCTGTCCGCTTTCTTTTGGGCAAGCTGCCTGGGCTACGTTCATTTCCACAACGATATCCACACCGATACATTATTGGTTGTCCCGGTAATTCTAGCCATATGGAAATACGCAGCCTGGATTAAACACCAGAAAAACGCTCCCTTTTACCTGGGAACGCTTTTTCTCGGACTGGCTCTTCTTAGTAAGGGTCCGGTAGCCATTGTCATTGTTGGATCGGCCGTTGGACTGCACTTGTTGCTCACCCGTAATTTTAAGATGTTGCTGAATATCCGTTCCTTCATTGCCATTGTTATTTTGATGCTATCGACCCTGCCTGCCTTGTGGGGACTTTACCAGCAATTCGGGATAGAGGGCATCAAATTCTATTTCTGGACGAACAACGCCGGACGTATCAGTGGAAGTTATGCCGGAAGTAACACCGACCCCTTCTTTTACATCCACACAACTTTATACATGATTGCTCCATGGATTGCTTTCAGCTTTGTGGGGATTTTCCTGCAAATCCGTGAGAAAATAACGCTGAAATTAAAAGCGACACCAACCGATGAGTTTTACACCCTGGGAGGCATCCTGATTTACCTAATTATTCTCTCATCAGCTAAAGCCAAAAACCCACATTACGAATTAGCGATTCTGCCACTCCTATCCATAATAGCAGCCCGCTGGGCCTATCTGATCTTTGAAAAACCTCAGTTCATCAAGCTGAAACGAGCTCTTGGCACCATCCACCTAACCATTGCCATTGTTCTGTTTATTTTAGCCGCCGCGCTTTTATTCTATATATTTCCCAACCACAAATTATGGATCTGGTTTGTGACTGGATTAATAACCGCAGCATTTTGTTACGTGCTCAGCTGGAAAGCTGGTTTAAACAAACAACTAACGTATCTTTTACTGGCCATTTCGGCCTTACTATTTACACTTAACGCCCATATTCTGCCTAATCTGAGTCACTACCAGTCGTCATTCAAAGCTTGCGAAGCCTTCAACCAACAAGCTGGTCCCAACGAAAAACTACATATATACACCGAGGAAAGCCGTTATTGGGAGATCTTCTTGTACTCGAAGAATTATGGACGCTACATGGTTACTCCTGAAGATTTCAAGCAAATAAACCCGCCCGAAAACGACTGGTTGTATACCGGACCTAAAGGTCTGGAGCAGTTAGCTAAAATGAATATTCCAGTAGATACCGTTAGCGTATTTCTGCACAAAAGTATGACAAGCCTCCCCCTCAAGTTTTTAAATCCGAAAACCAGAGCTTCTAAACTAAAGCCCCGTTACCTGGTTCAGCTAAAGGAAAAATAAATGGCGTGACCTTGTTGATGTTTTAATATGGCAGTCGCCGAAAGTAGATCTGCATGATCCCCTTCAGGGGGTAGCGTACGTTCATGTCTTCGAACGCTCTCCCCTACTCCGCATAATACCCTTTTCCATAGGCATATTTATAGGAATAGCTGTAGCCATAGCCACTCAGTTTGATGTCGTTAATCACCAGGGCCGCATTGGGCATGGTTCCTTTTTGGGTCATTTCGTTGATAAACTTCAGCTGATCTTTATCGCTCACCCCATAGCGCAGGACGAACAGGTTCAAGTCGCTCTGCTGGCTGGTGATCAATCCGTCGGTCACCATCGACACCGGCGCGTTATCGAAAATGATGTAGTCGAATTCGCCTTTGGCCCAGTCGATCAGCTCCTTTAGTCGACCTCTTTCCAACAGCTCGGCCGGGTTAGGCGGTATGGGTCCCGAAGGAACAATAAACAGGTTGTCGATCAGGCTTTCTTTCACGATGTCTTTAATGGTGCCCTGCCCTACCAAGTAGTTGCTTAAACCGTGCTGATTATCCAAACTAAAGATCTGATGTAGACGCGGTTTCCGCATATCAGCCCCAATCAATAGCGTTTTTTTCTCATTCATGGCCAGAATAGAGGCCAGGTTGGTAGAAGTAAAGGTTTTTCCTTCGCCCGGACTGATGGAGTGAATACCAATAACCTTTTCGCCGGGTTCCTTGAATTTGTATTGCAGGTTGGTGCGGATGGTCCGGTACGACTCGGAGATGGGCGCGGTAGGATGTTCTATCACCACCAGCTCCGATTTCTCGCGGCTGTGCAGCACATTCCCGATGATGGTGAGTGGCGTGAGTTTCTCCACATCTTCCTGCAGGTGTATTTTACTATTCAGCTGGTCCGACAGCAGAATGACCACTACCGGCAAAATGAAGCCCAGGAAGGCGCCAAAGAGTAGCAGGATCAGGATTGACCTTCCCGTAGGAATGATGCGTTCCATACGTGCCGGATCGATGATCTGAATATCGACAACAGCGGAGGCCAGGGCGATTTCAATCTCGGCTCTTTTTTGTAGCAGGAAGGTATAAATCTCACTGGTCAGCTGGTATTTCCGCTGGATGTTGATCATCTGCTGCTCCTGTCCGGGCAGGTTGTTCAACTCGTTGTTGATGCGGTTTTGCCGGGTTTCCAGACTGGTGATACTGATTTGGGCATTGTCAATGAGGTTGAGCAAATTTTCGCGAAGCTGCTCGTTCACCTGCCTGATTTCCTTGTTGAGCAGCACCAGGGTCGGGTTACTCTCGTAGGCACTGAACGACAGGATCTCGCGCCGACTGTAGAGGTCGCCCAGTTTCAGCACCAGAGCATTCAGCGATGGATCTTCGATGCCCACCACCGAAGGGGTTGACATCTGGTTGATGTTTTCATCTTTCTCGAGGTAGGTGAGCAGGTTGCGGAAATATTCGAGCTGTATTTGCTGCTGCGATTTCTGCCGTTCAATCTCTCCCAACTGCTCCATAACCATCGTTCCCTGCGCACTGAGGTCGATGATCTGGTTCTGCGAGCGAAACT
Organism: Sunxiuqinia sp. sy24; assembly: GCF_052677165.1. Taxonomy (NCBI): domain Bacteria; kingdom Pseudomonadati; phylum Bacteroidota; class Bacteroidia; order Marinilabiliales; family Prolixibacteraceae; genus Sunxiuqinia; species Sunxiuqinia sp. sy24. Next base: position 44,587 of record NZ_JBQYLH010000001.1, on the reverse strand, counting down.
CGGTAAAGGTGGTTCCGGCCACTTGCAGCGAGTCGGAAATGCCCGACAGCTGTTTATCGATAAACGCCAGCGATCGCTTTTGGGTTTGGGTTTGTTGTCCCAGCTTCAGATCGAGGTACACCCGGATGAGCTCATTCAGGTAATGAATGTTACGCAGTGGCTCGCTCCCCTCTAGTATCAGACGAATCACTTCGCCCTGCTTATCGGCTTGAGTCACCTGAATCTGCTTCAGGTAGTTAAAGGTTTGCTTGTTGGTATTTTGGAAAACAAAACGAAACTCCTTATCAGGCAAAACGTCCAGCTCGTCTTTGGCATGCAGCGTAAAGTTGAAATAGTCATGTTTAAAGGGTTGTCCCAAGGTGGCTTTTCCCAAAAAGCTAATGTCCACTTCCCGGTTGTTGATCATCCCGGTCCCATCGGCCTCAACCTGGTATTGCTTATCATCAAGCAAGGTAATGTATAGAAAAATTCCTTCAGCATTCAGACCATTACTGTTCTCTTGCACCTGAAACGGCTCGCGGGTATATAGACCTTTCCAAATTAAAAAATCTTTTTCGTACCAGGCAGTGCGCCAGTTCAGGTTATCCACCACCCGATGATTCAGGGTATAGGATTTCAATAATTCGACCTCATTATTAATAGTTATTTTGCCGCCCCCTGGCATCTCATTCTCAAACAAACTACCGAGGTTCAGCGCATTTCTATCTTCCGGAACAATAATACTGGAATCGATCTTATAGGTCTTAGGAGTAAACTTACCATACAGGTATGCGCCACCGGCACCGAGGAATGTGATAATAAGCAACCAGCACCACTTCTGTAACAATATAAATATCACGCGTTTAAGATTAATTTCATCTTCAGCATCCACCGACCGCGAACGGTCGTTAAAATCATTGGTCATGTTTTGTAAAATTAGTAGAGAGTATAGTTAGGTACATTTTTAAAATGGTCATCAAATAGCTGCGAGCAAAGTCTTCTTATCCTATCTTTCTAAGAGACAAATATCAAGCAACTACCTTTGATGTTATTGATAACAGATGTATTATTATAATAGAAATCCAAAAACGGCCAACAGAATGCTGAACGATGAAAACATCAGCGAATACGCCTGACTGTTCAACTGAAAGTTCTTGTGCTTATCGGGCTCCACAAAGACGTAATCGTTGGGATACAGGTAAAAGGCTTCCGACATCCAGGAGCTTTTGTTCGACAGGTCAAGTTTGATCACTTTCTTGCCACTTTCCATGGGGCGGATGATGGTGATTTTATTAATATCGGCAAAATCGGTGTTGCCGTTAGCCATGCCCAAGGCACTGAGCAAGGTGAAATTATTGTTGTAATTGTAATACACGCCGGGACTCTTCACTTCGCCCAGCACAGTCACCATATAATTGAGCAACTTCACCTTCACAATGGCATCTTTCATATACTTGTCGGCCTGAGCTTGTACAATCGACTCAATTTCGGCCTGCGGGTTTCCGGCTACCGGAATCAATCCCAGGATGGGAAGACGCAGGTCACCGTTTTTATCCACCTCAAAACCGTAGAGGTAAGCTCCTTGGGGTGTGGTGAACTTTTGAAAGGAATTGTAACTCTGCGTGCTCATGCCTGCTTCGGGGTTGAACAGGGCATTGACCTCGGCATTCATCGACTTGATGCTAACATAAAGGATGTCGCCGGGCTTTACCTGGTATTCGGTAACTGAATCTGATAGAGCCTCCAGAATCTCCAGATTGGAAGTATCCTGCATATAGACGAGCTCCTGACTGTTACGGCAGGAAAATAAAATACTACTCAGCAGAAAACTGATTCCGAGTACGAATTGGCGGTAGTTCATTTGGTTCTCTATTTTTAATGTGGTGAGATGCCCTGTTTGGCAAATACAAGATGTAAGGATTTAATTCTTATGAGACGCAGAAGTCGCTACTCCCACCACCTTTTAGACTTCTTTCTCTCAGGCATCGGGGCTTCTTCAGGGTGAATCAGATGGTAAATCTCCGTCCAACTGGGCATGCCTCCAATATTGCGGTCGTCGATATACACATCGGCCAGAATCTTACGACTGATGTCATTGGTCATCTTTTCTTCGGGGTAGTTCTTATTGATGGCATAAAACTCCAGTCCGCGCTCCTTGCAAAAGCTAACGGCCTCATCGAGCTGCTGACCACTGCGGTAGGTCCACAAAATCAGCCGATGACCCTTGCCCTGCAAGGTCTTTAAGGTGTGTGTGGCAAAGGGAAGCTCGTTTCCGATAGCCGGAAATTTATGCTCGACAATGGTGCCATCAAAATCAACGGCAATGGTTAAGGGCCTAGTCATTGTATTCTTTCATTTCTATGTTTTAGTATTCTTTCTTCGTATTTGACGTGGTTGTCACTTGACGCTGTACGGAGCACTCCATTCAAAGATCAATAGAGAAAACTTCATCATGCTCCTCCATATGTCGTTTTTTCAAGTCCTGAATGATTAGCTCCGTTAATTCAAAACATCGATTGCTAAAAGGATTTTTAAATACCCGATCAAGACTCGTAGGAAACGAGCTGGGTGTTGGAAGGTGTATCTTGAATTTGGTGCGATTCCTATGTTTTTTTTGGCTATTAACTTATACATGGGGCTCAGACTTACTATTTTGCTGCCCGCTTTCCACAGCTCCGCCTCCTCAGTCCCATTTTGTCTAAGTGTCGGCATAGTTTGGCAAGTATAAAAAGCCAGTCAAATTAATGCCGGCCAGCGACTGCAAAAAAAGAAAAAATGAAATGCAAGAGGTAGTAAAATCGAATCGACTTCACGAACGGCCCATTTCAGCGTCCAAATAGGCTGTTTCAACTCATGAAGGACACTTTTTGGCGGTCAACTTTCAACTAAAAAAGCCTGAAAAAACAGAAAAAAGATACTCTGAAAAGCCACTTTCTACCTAAAGTCGGAGTTCTTCCCATAAAAATTGCAAATAATTCATACCTGGAAATCGAGCTTATCGATTGGGGGACGAATAAAAAAAGAGTATACGTTGTGCGATCGAATTAGAGTCTGAAGCTGTCCGAATTACGATTCGGCTAAAGCCAGGCACTCGGATTCCTTTCAATCGCCAGATCAATAGGTAGAAACTTTTCTGATCTATTTCCTAAATGTTGCCAAAAAAAAGGCCAAGACCTTGTGCTCTTGACCTACATCTACTTAGACTTTACTAAAGTAGTCCCGACGGGAATCGAACCCATATCTACAGTTTAGGAAACTGCTATTCTATCCGTTGAACTACGGGACCATTAATATCTGTTGAACCCTGACTACCGGAGGTAGTTACGGGGCCATTTTCACCTAATTATTACTTAACTTTTAAAGGGTCGAGCTTAAAAGTTCTGCAAAAATAGGAAAAAGCCTTAGGATTCAAAGCGGAAAAGTTCAGGCGTTTAATCGATCGCATCATCTACAAGCCCTATTTATTAACACTAATTTTACAAGTCGCAATTCCGCAAAGCACTAATCTAACGAATCTTACCTCAATTCCAGGCCTTTTCTTCTTAGAAACGTTTTAAATTACCTATTTTTGAGAGTGCTTTATTGTCGTTCATCCCTGTTAAGTCTACTTTTGTTGCACATTATGAGAATCATTAATTTTAATAAAACTATTATCCTATGAGCAATTTTCTGACTACCTCGATTGGAAGAAAGTTCTTAATGAGTATCACAGGGCTTTTCCTGATGATGTTTATTATGGTCCACCTCGGCATCAACATGCTTTTAATTTTTGATGACAGTGGCGACCTTTTCAACCAAGGGGCTCACTTTATGGCTACCAACCCGGCGATTAAAATCATGGAACCGGTTCTTGCCTTGGGTTTTTTAGTACACATCATTTGGTCACTTGTTGTCACCATTCAGAACATGAAAGCTCGACCAGTCGGATACAAACAATTGAACAATTCAAAGTCGAGTACTTGGGCATCGCGTAACATGTTCATCCTGGGCTCTTTAATTTTTGTATTCCTGGTGATGCACATTATTCAGTTTTTCTGGAAGATTAAAATCACAGGCGACCCCTTATTGGCGCATATCAGCGTAGGCGGCGAAGAGATGGAAAACACCTATGCCCTGGTTGCTGGCTTGTTTAAAGAAAGTCTGATTTACAGCCTGATTTATGTTGTTGGAGGCGTGCTGCTTGGACTGCACCTGGCTCACGGCTTTTGGTCAGCCTTCCAAACTATTGGTTTTGCCAATACAATCTGGCTCAAAAGATTACAATTTGTGGGAACAATCTTTGCGATCGTTATTGCCATCGGATTTTCCGTTATCCCTTTGTATTTCCAGATCAAGTTTTAATCGAAAAGAAAAGAAGTTATGAGCGTACTAAATTCAAAAACACCCGAAGGGCCATTGGCTCAGAAGTGGACAAATTATAAAAATCACCAAAAGCTGGTGAACCCCTCGAATAAACGTAAGCTGGATGTGATCATTGTTGGTACCGGACTAGCCGGAGCATCGGCAGCCGCTTCGCTTGGCGAAATGGGCTTCAATGTCAAAAACTTTACCATTCAGGATTCGCCACGTCGTGCGCACTCTATTGCTGCACAAGGAGGAATCAACGCAGCCAAAAACTACCCCAACGACGGTGACTCGGTTTACCGTTTGTTTTACGATACGATTAAAGGTGGTGACTACCGTGCCCGCGAAGCCAACGTTTACCGTTTGGCTGAAGTGAGTAACAGCATCATCGACCAGTGTGTGGCTCAAGGTGTTCCTTTTGCCCGCGAATACGGCGGTTTGTTAGACAACCGTTCGTTTGGTGGTGCTCAGGTTAGCCGGACATTCTACGCCCGTGGGCAAACCGGACAGCAGTTGCTGTTGGGAGCTTACCAAGCCTTGATGCGTCAGGTAAACAAGGGATCGGTACAAATGTACACCCGCAACGAATTGGTGGAGATTGTTATTGTTGACGGTAAGGCACGCGGAATTATTACCCGCGACCTGGTAACCGGAAAGCTGGAACGTCACTTCGGACATGCCGTTGTTTTGGCAACCGGAGGTTATGGAAATACCTTCTTCCTGTCAACCAACGCCATGGGATCTAACGGATCGGCAGCACTAAAAGCCTTCCACAAAGGGGCTATGTTTGCTAATCCATGTATGGCCCAGATTCACCCGACTTGTATTCCTGTTCACGGTGAATCCCAAAGTAAGCTGACCTTAATGTCCGAATCGCTTCGGAATGATGGCCGTATTTGGGTACCTGCCAAGAAAGAAGATGCGGAAGCCATTCGCGCCGGAAAATTGAAACCAACCGATATTGCAGAAGAAAATCGTGACTACTATTTGGAGCGTCGTTACCCTGCTTTCGGAAACCTGGTTCCTCGTGACGTAGCTTCGCGTGCTGCAAAAGAACGTTGCGATGCCGGATTTGGTGTTGGTACCGGACTGGCTGTTTACCTGGATTTCAAATCAGCAATCGACCGCTTAGGTAAAGATGTGATTGAAGCCCGCTACGGTAACCTGTTCCAGATGTATGAGAAAATTGTAGACGACAATCCATACGAAACACCGATGATGATTTACCCTGCTATCCACTACACCATGGGTGGTATTTGGGTTGATTATGAATTGCAAACCAATATTCCTGGCTTGTTCGCAGCTGGTGAGGCCAACTTCTCCGATCACGGAGCAAACCGCCTGGGAGCTTCGGCGCTGATGCAGGGATTGGCTGATGGCTATTTCGTATTGCCATATACCATTCAGAACTACCTGGCTGACGATATCCGTACACCACGAATGACGACCGAAGAAAAAGAATTTGTGGAAGCAGAAAAAGAGGTGAAAGATCGCTTCGAAAAACTGCTTAACATCAAAGGAAAACGTTCGGTTGACAGCATCCACAAAGAACTGGGATTAGTTATGTGGGATTTTGTTGGCATGGGTCGTAATGCTGAAGGACTGAAAAAAGCCGTGAAGCGCATTGCTGAGATTAAAAAAGAATTCTGGACAAACGTCCGCATTCCTGGATCAAAAGAAGGAATGAATATTGAATTGGAAAAAGCCAGCCGTTTAGCCGACTTCATTGAAATAGGCGCACTGATGGCACGTGATGCGTTGGATCGTGAAGAATCTTGCGGAGGTCACTTCCGCGAAGAATTCCAGACACCGGAAGGAGAGGCACTACGTCAGGATGATAAATTTGCTTACGTTTCCTGCTGGGAATACAAAGGCGAAGATGCAGAACCTGAACTTCTCAAAGAAGAACTGGTTTATGAGTTCGTAGAAATGCTTCAACGTAATTACAAATAACGGCTTTTAAAAAGGAGATCAATCATGGAAAAAACAATAAATCTCACGCTTAAGGTTTGGCGTCAGAACGGTCCCAAAGAGAAAGGCCGTTTCGAAACCTATCAGGTATCAAACATCTCAACTGACAGCTCATTCCTCGAAATGATGGACATTTTGAACGAGCAGTTGGTGAATGAAAACCAGGAACCCATTGCCTTTGACCACGACTGTCGCGAAGGTATCTGTGGTATGTGTTCACTTTACATCAACGGTCGCCCACACGGACCTGATGAAGAGATCACCACTTGCCAGTTGCACATGCGTAAGTTCAAAGATGGCGAAACCATCACCATCGAGCCTTGGCGTGCTGCTGCGTTCCCAATCATCAAAGACTTGATTGTAGATCGTACTGCTTTTGACAAGATCATTGGTGCCGGTGGTTACGTATCGGTCAATACGGGTGGAATTCCTGATGCCAACGCGATTCCTATTGCCCGTCCTGCTGCTGAAGAAGCTATGGATGCAGCCGCTTGTATCGGTTGCGGAGCTTGTGTTGCTGCTTGTAAAAACTCATCGGCAATGCTTTTTGTGTCGGCCAAAGTGAGCCAGCTAGCTTTACTTCCACAAGGGAAAATTGAAGCTAAACGTCGCGCCAACGCGATGATCAGCAAGATGGACGAACTGGGCTTTGGTGGTTGTACCAACACAGGAGCCTGCGAAGTAGAGTGCCCTAAAAGCATTTCTATCGCGCACATCTCTCGCTTGAACCGCGAATACCTGAAAGCGCGCTTTTCAGAATAAACGAATTATTGATCGGATGACCTCAAGCCATCTGATCAATTGAGATAAACTTAAAGAGGCTGCCCAAATTGGACAGCCTCTTTTTTTTAAGCCTTTCAGGCTATTTCAGTTGAGAGTTGCCAGTTATCAGTTCATGCCGCCGTGCCTTCGGACAAAACCCTTCTCTCACGCGCTCAGTGCCCAGTGCTCCATGCTCTTTGCCTTCTCCCTGTCTATTGTCTTCTTGATTCTTGTCTTCCATCATTGCGAGCACAGCGAAGCAATCTGTTTTCAGATGCTCGGATGCTCGGATTTTCGGATGTTCAGATTTTCGGATTGACGGATTGTCGGATTTTTCAAGTTCGTGCCGTCGTGCCTTCGTGCCGTCGTACGTTCTCCTTTAACCTTCTTCCTTTATCCTTTAACCTTGTTTCTTTCGCTCTGCCCCGGGCTATTATTATTTAAGCCTTTCAGGCTATTTCAGTTGAGAGTTGCCAGTTATCAGTTTATGCCGCCGTGCCTTCGAACAAAGCCCTTCTCTCACGCGCTCAGTGCCCAGTGCTCTATGCCTTCTCCCTGTCTAATGTCTTCTTGATTCTTGTCTTCCGTCATTGCGAGCACAGCGAAGCAATCTGTTTTCAGATGTTCAGATATTCGGATTGACGGATTGACGGATTGTCGGATTGTCGGATTTTTCAAGTTCATGCCGTCGTGCCTTCGTACGTTCTCCTTTAACCTTCTTCCTTTCTCCTTTAACCTTGTTTCTTTCGCTCTGCCCCGGGCTATTATTATTTAAGCCTTTCAGGCTATTTCAGTTGAGAGTTGCC